>JAEYOY010000003.1 GCA_023411215.1 Bacillota bacterium
GAACTCGATATCATACCAAAAACCCCATATACCCTGCCTAAAAAATCTCCTTCGACCTTTTCCTGCAATAAAACGGTTGAAGGTGTATTAAAGAACGGCAAAGAAACCCCGATTATTCCTAGGAAAACTAAATATAGCCAAAAGTTAGGAGTCACTCCAAGCGCAAAGGTACAAGCTCCAATAATAACACTTGAAACTGTCATTGTATAAATTCTGTTTTTAAAGCCTTCCCAATAAGCCAAAATGATTCCGCCTATTACCATCCCGCATGAAAACGCTATTTCAACTACTGTCAGCCGCCAAACATCATTACCAAAACTTCGAACAACCTGTAATGGCGTTAAAAATGCTACAGGTGCAGCTAGAAAAAAGAAAAATGCACAGAACAAAAAGAATTGCTTAACATATTTATGATTTTTTATGTAAATGAAGCCCAAACGTAAATCGGCAAAATAACTCAATGTTTGCTTTTCTAATGCTTTTGCATGAATTGGTACTTGTAAAAACAAAAGTAGGGTACAAACCGCTATTGCTGCAGTGAAAACATCGATAAAGAATATGGTTTCAATGTTAGCCATAGAAAGCAATGCACCACTTAACATAGGAGATATCAGCATAATGACAGCCTGAATGCTTCCATTAGTAGCGTTCACTTTTGTAAGTTTATCTTCAGGCACAAGTTGTGGAAGGAAGGCTCCTACAGTCGGTATTTGTACTCCAGCTCCAAGTGCACGGATAGCAGACATAAAAAAGAGTAACCAAATGCCATCAAAACCTAATAGAAAAACTATGGCTAAGACTAGTGTTGAAATAGCAATCATTGAATCTGAGAGAATTATCAGAACTTTACGATTATAGCGGTCAGCCCATACCCCTGCAAACGGAGATACAAAAAAGGTAGGTAGAAAGCCGCAAAGGATCGATATGGTCAATATAATTCCTGATTCTGATTTTAATGTAATATACCATATAATTGCATATTGAACCAGTGAAGATCCAAAGAGTGAAATAGCCTGACTGGTCAAAAATAATAATAAATTCTTTTTATAATTTTCATTCATACCTTAATGACTCCGTCCTAAAACCTTAATAAAAAATAGTATTATATTATCTCACTTTAAATATAACATCATTTTAGTATAATCAAATATAACCTTATGAGTTCTAAAAAATTCGTGAGAAATTAATCCACCGATTCTGAAACCAAAACAATGTTCAATTGATGGTGGAAAAGGTCCATAAAGGCCACTTTGATTTCTTTCATAAACCCCACCCAAACTTAAACTTTCAATATCAAAAGGTATTGATTTCATTTTCCCACCACCACCAGATCCATAGAAGGTTTCACTTTTTCTTAAAGCAAATCCACATTCTTTAATAGTAGATTTTGGACAAGTAAAGGAGTTTCCTGAAAGTCCTGTATCTATAAAAAATAACATTTCACTGCTACTATTTACTTTTCCCTTGGCAAGCATAAAATGGTCACTTGCCATCCAAAACGGGATGTGGTGAAAAGCCTCGGCTTTTAGCTCATCTTCCAATAGTGTTGCTGAATCCTTACTCACAATCTCGAATGCAACTTTTTCATTAATGTAATCCATCGTTGTTAGAAAATGATAAAAGATACCCGTGCCCAATATACCATCAACTCTAAATTCATCACCATATAACTCGGATGAAATCGTTTTTGTGTCCATTAAAATTACTGGTAGATTCTTTACTTGAAAATCACCCAATTGAATAGAATCAATACAAGAATGAATAAAGGATCCCTTTTTCCCACCTCCAAAAGCATTCGTCTTTTCCTGACCGAATTCCTTAAGAGCAAGGCTTCTGGCATATGTTGTATCGATAATGAGTTCACCGCCGCCTGTATCAATAATAAAGTTAACAGGAGATGCTCTATTGATGCTGACTCTTACTAATGGCAGAGGATCTTTTTTTAGAAATTTCAATTCAGTTCTACTTTTAGTTGAAGAAGTATTATAAACCTTTAAATTTTTCAAATACTCCAGCTTAGTTGCATATGATTTTCGATTGACTGAATTCATAAAAGTTGATGCATTTTCATAATCATCTTTCCTAAAATACAAATCTGCTAGAAAAGATTTAATAACTTTTGATCTCGGCATCAGTTCGAGTGCTTTTTGAAAATACTTCTCAGCTGCATTTAAATTATTTTCTAACAAAGCAATATAGCCAGTATATATTATTGAGCTTTTATCATAAGGTAATTCAACTAAAATTTCAGAAAAGATTTTTTTAGATTCATTAAAGTTTCCACTCTTAAATAATTGCATAGCATTTTTTAATTTGGATTCTTGATTCTTTGTCATAACAAATTCCCCCTTCATTTACTTTTATTCATTTTCAGTATATTATATACCCTAAGGGGAGAGTCAATATTATGAATGAAAATTTATTTTCTATAGGAGAAATCTCCAAGATTAAGGGAATAACCATTAAAGCTCTACGCTTTTATGAAAAAATCGGTTTGATAAAACCTCACTACACAGATCCATCTACAAGATTCAGATATTATTCACTTGAACAGTTCATTAATTTGGATATAATTAAAGCAGCCCGCTCCATGGATATAAGCCCTAAAGATGTGAAGGTTATTCTTGAGAAGAAGGATAATAAAGTATTATTGGATTTTATGAATTATCAAAAAGAGAGTGCTGCACTTAAAATTGCAGAATTACAGAAAATGATTTCAATAATTGATGCAACACAAAACACTATTAATAACTCAGTTTCATCAATTTCTCAACAGGATATATTTTTCAAGGATATACCGCTTCGTTACATTATTTCAAAAAAGTTTGATGA
>JAEYOY010000011.1 GCA_023411215.1 Bacillota bacterium
CACTGTTGAATGTTCACAACTTACACGTCGCGCTTGAATCTGGAGAAGAGATCTTGCGGGGTGTGGATTTAACCATAAATAAGGGAGAAGTTCATGTAATTATGGGACCAAACGGTTCCGGTAAATCTACCCTTGCCAATGCCATTATGGGCAATCCGGTTTACCATGTAACCGAAGGTAGTTTGGAATTTGATGGAGATAATATTACAGAAGCCGAAACCGATGTACGAGCAAAAAAGGGGATATTTATGGCATTTCAAGCACCGGAAGAAATTGACGGTATTACTGTAACTGATTTTATTAAGACCGCGCAGGTTGCTCAGCAAAAAAACCCCAAAAAATTATCGCAGTTTAGAAATCAAATAACAGAAGCATTGGATGTACTGCAACTGGATAACTCTTATGCAAACCGTTACGTAAATGTAGGTTTTTCCGGTGGTGAAAAAAAGAAAAGCGAAATTCTACAGCTTCTTACCCTTCAACCGAAGCTAGCAATATTAGATGAGACAGATTCCGGGCTCGATGTGGATGCTGTTCGTGTTGTTACGAAAGGGATTTTAAGCTACAAAAACGAAGATAACTCGTTGCTAATCATATCCCACAGCCCCAGACTGCTAGAAGGTCTGCCCGTGGATTATGTACATATACTCTCCAATGGAAAATTTGTCAGCATCGGAAGCCGTGATTTGATTGATGAAATCAATACTGACGGCTTTGCCCGTTTTATTCAAGCGGAAACGATGCAGGCGTAAAAGAAATTGCACTTGCAGCAGATTTTAGAATGGCGCAATGCGCCATTATGGAGGTAATTATGGAAAGAAAGAAAACACAACTGGAAGAGATGGAAAGAGGTATTTATGACATACGAGATACCTCCCACGATAGTGAGCAGGTGTCCCCAGGGTTAACAGAGAGCATTGTACGAGAAATATCTGCTCGTCAAAATGAACCGGATTGGATGCTTCAATTACGTCTAAGAAGCTTTGAACTCTTCAATCAATTGAACATGCCCACTTGGGGACCGTCGCTCCATGAACTTGATATGAGTAAAATCGTTACATTTGTACGACCGAATACACAAAAGACCGACGATTGGAAAAAGTTACCCGAAGATATCACTGCTACCTTCAAGCGACTTGGAATACCCAAAGCAGAACAGGATTCTCTTGCCGGTGTTGGAGCCCAATATGATTCCGAAGTAGTATACCACAACATGAAAGAGCAAATGAAGGAAATGGGTGTTATATATACCGATATGCAAACTGCGTTGAGAGAGCATGAGGATATCGTAAAACAGTATTTTATGAGACAACTTCCTCCCAACGAGCATAAGTTTTTGGCACTTCATGGCGCTGTATGGTCAGGCGGTTCCTTTGTATATGTTCCCGAGGGGGTAGAGGTGGATAAACCCCTGCAATCCTACTTCCGCTTAAATGCTCCGGGAGCCGGACAATTTGAACATACTCTGATTATCTGTGAAAAGGGCTCTAAGCTTCACTTTATAGAAGGCTGTTCTGCACCAAAATATAATGTGCTAAATCTTCACGCTGGTGGTGTTGAGCTGTATGTGGGAGAGGGTGCAAAGCTCCAATACTCTACCATAGAGAATTGGTCAAAGAATATGTTAAACCTAAACACCAAGCGCGCAACTGTTGAAAAAGACGGTGCGATTGAGTGGTTATCCGGTACCTTTGGATCCCACATCACCATGCTTTATCCCAGCAGTATTTTAAAGGGTGAGAATGCTAGGAGTGAGTATATCGGTGTTAGCTTTGCCAACAAAGGGCAGATTTTAGATACGGGGACCAAGGTAATTCATGCTGCACCTAATACCTCCTCCACCATGTCCTCCAAGTCTATTTCGAGAGATGGTGGTAACACCACCACCCGTACTTCGGTCAAAGTACTTCCTGCAGCAAAGAATTCCAAATCAAGTGTAATTTGCGAAGCTCTGATGTTGGATAATCTCTCTCGTTCCGATACCATTCCAAGTATGGATATACGAAATGATGAGGTGGATATCGGACATGAGGCTAAAATCGGACGGATTAGTGAGAGCTCCATTTTCTACCTAATGAGCCGCGGATTGAGTGAGGAAGAAGCAAAGGCCTTAATCGTACGTGGCTTTGTGGAACCATTGACGAAAGAGCTTCCACTGGAATATGCCGTTGAGATGAACCGGCTGATTGGATTAGAACTGGAAGGTACCATAGGTTAGGAGGGAGATACCATGAAATTTACAAAGCTTAATGAACTGCAAATACCCACATGGCGATGGCTTCACATGAACTCATCCGAGCTTGAGGTAGATGCAGAAATTGACATTCCCTATCAGGGTGGTGTTTTGTCGGCAGATGAAACCCAGATAAAAATAGAAAATCATGTGGAAATACAATCCATCGAGCAGGTGCCCGATGATGTGAAACGCATGAGTGAATTTGTACTTAACAATAAGAATTACGGTCTAACTTTGACCATTCCTGCAGGACGAAGGATTACTGAGCCGATTTTACTGGAATTTGAACTAGATGATACATCTCCCGAACTGATTGACTTCCTCCATATTATTGCAGAGGAAGGAAGCCATGCAGAGGTCATTGTCAGCTACCGTGCAACAGGCAAGGGAACCTATTTTCATAATGGGTTTGCCTACCTACAAGCTGCAAAGGATTCGAAAATAACCCTAACAAAGGTCCAAATGTTAGGCGAAAACGATACACATATTGACAACAATGCGGTTCATATTGATGAGAACGGTCAGGGTGACGTACTCTTTTGTGAGCTGGGCAGTGGCCAATTGAGCGCAGGCTGTAATATTGTTCTTTCCGGCCCCGAAAGTCGCAGTGAACTATCCTCCCTCTATCTTTGTGACGGCGAAAGTAAGCTAGACTTTAATTATCGAATGGAACTACGGGGTAAGGCATCGGATGGAAAAATTCTTGCGAGGGGTGCCCTTGCCGGAAGCTCTAAAAAAACATTAAAAAGTAATCTTGATTTTATACGAGGTGCATCCGGAGCAAAAGGCAGTGAGGAGGAAACGGTTCTCACCTTAAGTGATCGTGCCGTCAATCTTTCCGTACCTCTGCTACTCTGTGGTGAAGATAATGTGGAAGGTTCCCATGCTACTACCAGCGGAAAGCCAAGTGCTTCCAAGCTCTTTTATCTTATGAGCAGAGGGTTATCTGAAAAAGAAGCCAAACGACTTCTTGTGGAAGCTTCCTTCACACCAATTGTTACCAAGCTTTCATCCGATCATTTAAAGAATACCGTGAATGAACGAATTCGGGAGGTATTAGAATGCTAGAGAGTACAGAACAACCTATCCCTGTTGCCCCTCTGAGTAACTTCGAAAAGGTTGATTATAAACAGGACTTCCCCTTGCTATTACATAAAAATAGCGGGGAGCTTGCCATTGCATATCTGGATAATGCTGCTACTACCCAAAAACCAGGTCAGGTGATATCTGCTATTAGTGAATATTATCAAACTTATAATTCAAATCCTCACCGAGGAGCATATGATATCAGCATTCGGGTGACCGAAATGTATGAGCAGGTTCGAGGGAAGGTTGCGGCCTTGATCGGATCAGATGAGTCAGAAGAAATTGTCTTTACTTCTGGTACTACAGATTCCATTAATCTGGCAGCGCAGGGTTATGGGGAACAAATCCTTGAAGCTGGTGATGAAATTCTCATTTCGGTGTTGGAACACCATAGTAATCTGTTGCCTTGGCAACGTCTCGCCCAGCGTAAGAAAGCAAAACTAAACTATCTAATACCGGATAAAAACGGATGTATTCCCTTAAAGGAGGTCCAAAGTAAACTTACTCCTCGAACAAAAATTGTGGCAATCACTCATGTCTCCAATGTGCTTGGAGCTGTAAATCCTATTCGTGAAATAGCTGAAATGGCCCATCGACAGGGCGCTGTTGTCCTGTTGGATGCCGCTCAAAGCATACCTCATATGCAAGTTAATGTCCGTGACCTCAATGTGGACTTTATGGCATTCTCCGGTCATAAGATGCTGGCACCGGCAGGAATTGGTGTCCTCTATGGAAAGAAAGAATACCTTCGCTCCATGGAGCCACTTCGCATTGGCGGTGGCATTGTGGAAGAGGTAACCCAGCAAACCGTCACTTATATGGACGCTCCTTGGAGGTTTGAAGCAGGAACCCAAAATGCAGAAGGCGTTATTGGATTAGGCGCTGCCATAGATTATCTGAATACAGTGGGCATGCCTACTATTGAGAAAATAGAAAATCAGCTTATGGAATATGCATTCAAAAGACTTTCCTCTCTTCCTGAAATTGAGATATACAGCAATAATGGAACAACACACAGAACCGGAATTCTTTCCTTTAATGTCAGATCCGTTCATCCACATGATACCGCTACCATCCTTGCCTCTCACGGGGTCGCTATTCGAGCCGGCCATCACTGTGCCCAGCCTCTGATGGCTCATATGGGAGTCAACGCCACTTGTCGAATGAGCCTATACTTCTATAACACCGAAGAGGATATCGATCGACTGGTCAACGCATTGAAGACAGTGAAAGGAGTTCTTGGCCTTGAATATTAATGAATTATATTCACAAACAATCAAAGAGCATAATTTATACCACCATAACCGGCACTTAATAGAGGATGCAAGCATAGAAATGCCAGGCAAAAACCCTAGCTGTGGCGATGATATCAAGCTATTTTTAAAACTAGCCGATGGAGTCATCGAAGATGCTTCCTTCACAGGTGATGGTTGTGCTATTTCGCAAGCCTCTGTTTCCATTATGATTGATCTGGTAAGAGGAAAAACACTGCAAGAGGCCAAAGACTTGTGTCAGCTTTTCCTTCGTATGATTCTTCAATCCCCACTTTCCGATGAGGAAATAGAAATCCTGGAGGAAGCGATCGCACTTTCTAATGTTTCCAATATGCCAGCCAGAGTGAAATGTGCAACCATGCCTTGGCATACACTCATGGCCGCTATTGATGCCACCAATGAATAATGCTAATTTAAGCTCCAATCTAAGTAGTATAATATGTAAAAAAGCCTTTTTCCTATTTTTATAGGATTGAAAGGCTTTTTCTACGTCCTCACTGAAATTTACAGTAAGAGAATACTGCTACATTTATTTTCTTAAACTTTCATTGTTGTTTGTTGTAATAAGTCATAACCTGGCAGTCCTGTCAGGCTTAAATTAATTCAATGTTATCTTCCTGCGACAGCTTTTCGCAATCTCTAATAACTCCTGCTCATTTACATATTTGGTAAGGCATCCAATTCCTTGAACGCAGGTACCTCCTGTGATATTTCCAAAAAGAATTGCGTTCTCAATATCATAATCATGATACAAACCATAAATGAAACCGCTTAAAAAGGCATCTCCCGCTCCTGTTGAATCAACGGCAATTACATTATCTAAAGGAGGTACGATATAAGAAGCTTCCCCATCCGTATAGAAACATCCATCCTTATCTAATTTAATTATTACCTGTTTAAAGTATTGTTTTAATTTATTTGCTGCATCTTGTATATTACTCGTTTTAGTAATCATTAATGCCTCTTTTTGATTGGGTGTAAAATAATCTGCAAGCTCTAGGTACTCAGAATATTTTTCTAAGGACATATTTTCATCCCACCCTATATCAAAAACCAGCTTTGCACCATCCTTCTTCAATTTTCTGTATACTTCAAGGTACCCTAGCTGCATATCGACAATCTTAGACCCTTTTAACTTCTGATAAATCTCTTCCATATCTACTTCATTTTGACAGGTACTATCACAATATGATATGAAAGTACGATCTCTCTTTGTTGTAATAATGGAGGTTATAGTCAGTGGTATTCCATCTCCGCTATACAAGTTGTAATATTTGGCGTTATAATGTTCTAACTGTCCTTTGATAAAATTGGAAAATATATCTTTCCCTAAAAAGGTACAGAACTCTGTAGGTATACCAAGTCTCGCTAAATTAATCATTGTAGCTGGCATTCCTCCACCCAATTGAACATCAAAACTATCTGAGAATAATTCTTCTCCTTCATTCGGGATTCGATCCATTCCAGAATAAAGTAAATCCACGTTAAGCATTCCTATTCCTGATACAAATCCCATTCTACTTCCACCCCTGAATATATTCTGCATTTAAGCTTATGTATTGATCCACTAATGCCTTCGCCATAGAATATGAATTCACCAATGGATGTAACATAAGACAATCCACAGCTTCCTCTATACTCCTATTTCTAAGTGCTGTTGATGCATATCTTTCATAGGCTTTTACACGTCGAATTAATTCCATCTGTAGCTCACCCGGATTTTCTATCTTATGTGGAATATGACCATCTTTCGTTATCGTACAACTTACTTCAACTACATCTGTGTCCATTAACCCTTCGATTGCACCCTTGTTTGGCACACAAAGAATCATTTCATTGGGCTCTCCGGATAAGATAGTTTCAATATATTTTAAAGCGACGCCTGCATAGCCACCGTTGTCTTTCTCATGAATACTAAATTGAAATGGAGCTTTATGACTTTTAATTCCTGTCTCATTGGCCATATAAGCACTCTCTCGTTCATTGTACCATTTCTCATAAACCTTGAGACATTGATCAAAGTCATTTTCAATGTCCATCAAAGATAATTCTTTGGTCATCTTACTATTTATCTCCTGAATTACTTCACCCCTTGTCACTTTGGCATTCAATATATTATTAATTGCCTCTTCGGGATAGTAAAAGTAATAAAGATACTCATTTAAGAGACCACCCATATGTAAAACTAAATCCTTATCAAAAAAGCGCATATCTGTTTCCTGGTAAATGCGATCATCCTGTAATAAATCCTGCATAATCTCCTTACCATTCAGTTTAACGCTTCTAAAATACGATAGATGGTTCAAACCATAGCACTCACCTGTTATTTCATCCGGGCTAACACCGTACACCTTGGCAATCGAATGCAGCAATCCACTTGGTGCATCACAAATTCCATATGTAAAATCATATCCCATATCTCTTAATGTTTGTGAAACAACACCTGCTGGATTGGTAAAATTAAATACTTTCACATCTTTCTTTGCATATTGTTTTATTAATTCACAATAACTTGCTAATGCAGGAACGGAACGCATTGCAAAAGAGAAGCCTGCAGCTCCTGTTGTTTCCTGTCCCAATAGATGATAGGATAAAGCAATTCTTTCATCTCTCACCCTCATACCATCTTCTCCGACACGAATTGTCGTTATTACATAATTGGCATCCTTTACTGCTTCAATTGGATCCGTTGTTAATTCAAATAAAATGGATGGATCAATTCGCTTGGCAACTTCCTTCGCCATTTTTCCGTAAATATTTAATTTTTCTTCATTATTATCCATAAAAACGATTTCAGTAATTCCTAACCTTTTTCCACTGTGAGCAAGGCTTTTTGCAAGAAACATCGAGCGTACTCCCCCACCACCTATTACTGTGATCTTCATTCTAATCCTCCTACTCATTTTTCACGAAATTATTAGTAATCCGCTTCATTCATTTTGAACAATTTATTAATTGCAAACACTACAATGACTCCTAATATAATTAATAAAACACCCATCATATTTGCATATCCATAGTTATTGTCCGTCATGGATGTTTTATAAAGATATAGAGGTAAATTAAGTGTGGTCACTCCAGGTCCGCCATTGGTGGTTAGATAAATTAGCTCAAATTCTCTTAACATGCTTGTCGCTGATATGATTACACAAGTTCCTAACGTCGTACGTATTAAAGGTAGCCGTATCTTGAAATCAATTTTTAGACCGGTAGCTCCATCAATTTTTGCTGCCTCTATGATATCATTGGGTACGGACATAACGCCGGCAAGCACAATGATCATCACTAAACCAGCATATAGCAGCCAGCTCCAAGTCACAGTAAGGAAAGCTGTATTCTGATCAAAGTACCAATTTTTCGAAAAATCGCTTCCTGTAAATACACTAATTAATGAATTAAGCAATCCATATTTCGGATTGAATACATTTAAAAAGATCACACCTAACGCAGCTGCTGATATTACATTAGGAATCATCATAATGGTTCTAATTACTCTCCATCCCTTTCTTCTTCTAGCCAATATAAGTGCTGTAATAGTACCGATTCCCACATGGATAACAGATTGCAGTAAAGCCCAAATACCTGTATTTTTAAGCGCTTGATGCATTCTAGTATCATTTACAAATGCTTCAATATAATTTTTCAAACCTACAAAACGGAATACTCCACCTGATTTCCATTCAAATAATGAGGTTACCAAAACAACTCCCATAGGTATTAAATAAATCAATGCAAATAATATAATGCAAGGTAATAAGAAAAACACTATCATTCTTTTTTTAACACGCAATTTTTGTCACCTCATTTCTTCTTTCCCCTATCCATGAGATAGAGGAAAGAAGTGATGTTCTTCGTTAATTTTTCTTTGCTGCCTCAGTTAAAGCAGTTGCAAAATCCTCTGGTGTAATCTTTCCTTGAGCAAGCAATGGATATTGAATACTAATTTCATCCACTACATTGGAATACCATAAGCTTTGGAAATCATTAATACTTCTAGCTGCTTTATTACCATTTTCTAAGATTTCATTAATAACAGGATAGATATTATCTGATTTTACATTAATATCAGCCGGGATATCACCTGTCATTTCCAGAAGCTTTTGTTGACTTTCTTCTGAAGTCATAAATTTAACAAACTCTAAAGAAGCTTCTATTTTTTCATCTGTTTTCGCTGCAATATTAAACCCGATTTTTCCGCTATTATACATTACATCACCAGGAAAAATAGCTGTTCCTATCTTCTCGGCAAATCCTTCTTCCACCATATTGGGATCATAAAAATCACTAACCATCCATGGTCCATTTGCTATAATTGCTGTTTCTTCCATAAAGAAATTACTTGCGCCATTCTCATATTTTCCACCGACTGCATCTGAAGTCGTATACTTTTGGAACATTGTTTGAATTTTAGTGGCGGCTTCTATAAATTCTTTGGTATTATAATCTGTGGGAAGTGTTGTGTTCATAAATTCTTCGCCTGTATCAGAAGCTGCAATCATTGCACCTAAAAACAGAGAGGTTAACCAGCCGGAATCCGCTGTATCCATTGATATAGGTGTAATACCTGCCGCTAATAATTTATCGCATTGCTCAAAGAATTCATCCCATGTCTTAGCGGGTTCTTGGATTCCTGCTTGATTAAACAATTCTTTATTATAGAAATATCCGATTACCTGTCTTGTGTATGGAATACCATAGATGCCATCCTCTCTGGTATTTACTTCCCAGCACACATCACTCATGGTGGCCTTCCATGCATCATCTACATAAGGTGTTAAATCAACTAGTTGATCCTTCATCGAATCAATCACATTGTACCCACCTGCACTGATTACATCAGGCAATGAATTGGAGGAATATAATACCTTTAGCTTATCTACATAAGCCTGGTCACCGGCGATTTCCTCTACTACGACCTTATACTTATCAGAATATTGACTATTGAACGCTTCAAGACGGTTCTTAAACCATTCTGTACTTGAACTAACACCAACCCATGAGGTAGGAAAATTTATCTCAATTATTTCATTTGTATTATTTTCCTCTTTTACTTCCACATTGCTTGCAACCTCTGCCCCACCTGTCTGTGTTTCCTTTGTCTCACTTTTTGCTCCACAACCTGTTAGCATACTCATTGTCATTACTCCAATTAGTAGTACACTTGCCACTTTCTTAAATCCTTTTTTCATAAATAAACTCCTTTTCACATTATGTATTTTTAGACCCTGCAGTGTCAAAAATTCATTTAATAATTAAGATGTTTCTCTCCTATGAATGAAAGCCGCGAATGAAATGACTTGATCTATCCTTTCACCGAGCCAGCTACCATACTCTCTGTTATTTGCTCTTGCAAGACTGTATAGATTAATATGCTGGGAATGATCACCATTGCTAATGCTGCAAACATTGCCGTATAGTTAAATGAAAACTGGGCGGTAAAATAATTTAATGCCATTGGTAATGTTCTGGCTGAATTACTTTTTGTTAATATTAGTGCAAACATAAACTCATTCCATGAAGTTAAAAATTGCAATATTGCTGCTGTAACTAAACCAGATTTTGCAATTGGAAATATGATTGTAAAATAAGTTCTGACAAACCCTGCACCATCAAGATAAGCCGCCTCTTCCAATTCGACAGGAATTCCCTGGAAATAGCTCTTAATAACAAACAACGAAGTTGGTAAACCTAATGCCGCATATACAAGGATGAGTCCTGTTTTGGTATCGTATAATCCAATCCTTGTCATAATAATATAAATAGGCATGAGTAATGCGGAAACCGGTATTAACAAGGAAGAGGAAAGCAGTAAGGTTAAAAATGTCTTCCCCCTAAATTTGCATCTTGCTAAAATATAAGCCGCCATCGATACGATAAGAATATTTAGTAAGGTACTGGCGATTGCGATAATCAAACTATTTCCATAAAATTTAAAAATAGGCGCAAATTCAAGAGCCGCTTTATAACCACTAAATCCCCAATTTGAAGGTAAGGAAAACGCAGAAGCTAAGATTTCTTTGTTTGTTTTAAAAGAAGACATTACGATCCATAACAATGGACCAATTGATACTAGTATGAAGAAGGATAAATATAACCATCTCAATATAAATGAAATCCCATTTAGAGTTTTCTTATTTTTCATAAATTTTTACTCCTCTATTCTCCGCACATGTTTCCCTTTTAATTAACTTATATGGTAGTGTAAGTTCTACCGCATCATTACCATTATCCAGTTCTTGAAACATTTCTAATGTCTTTGCTACAAATTCCTTTAATGGTTGATGTATTGTAGTTAATCGCGGGATAACCCGACTCGCCAGTGCTATATCATCAAATCCAAGTACAGATACGTCCTCTGGCACCTTAAGCCCATAATCATGTAAAGCAGAAATGGCACCAACTGCCATTTCATCACTAAAGGCAAAGATAGCCGTAAATTCAGTTTTTTTCTCTAGAAATTGCTTCGTTAAACGATAACCACTTTCATATGTAACTTTTCCGAGTCCTAACATCTCATTTTCATTTAAAATAATCCCGATCTCCTCAAGTGCCCGCTTGCATCCGGCATATCGTTGAAATGAGGAACCTATATTTTTGATGAAATCCGAAAGGAATATAATCTTTTCATGCCCTAAGCTTATTAAATATTTCGTTCCTTCATATGCCGCAGCCATATCATTAATATGTACCATCTGTGTCTTGTCCGCAAAAGTAGCACCTGCACACATCACTCTCTTAACATTCTTCGATGAAATGTAGTTAATAATATCTTTATCCATTGCTTCATCTAGAAAAATAACACCTACTATATTCATCTCTTTAAAAAATAATTTATAGCCTTCACTTCCTTCAATAATTGGAATAAAGACAACCCGGTAATTATATTTTGGGATCTCATCGATCAATAATTTTATCATTTCACTATAAAAACCCAATTGTAAATCAGGAAGTAAAACAGCGATTACCCCATTATCTTTGAACTTTTTCATTTTTGGCTTATAGCCATACTCGTCCACAACACTTTCAATTCTTCTGGCTACTTCTGTGCTAACAACATTACTACCTGAAAAGTATCTCGATACAGTAGCCGGAGAAACACCGGCTGCTTGTGCAATCTCTCTTACTGTAAACGGCATCTACTTCACCTCTTTCAGTCATTTTCTGAAACATAATTATTATACAACTAATATTCTAATTATAAATCTACGTGTTTTTTATATGATTTGTATAACAAATCTTAATATATAGTCACTGTTAAGTCAATATGCACAGTTTGTTTACATTTGTTTCATAAATGTTTCATTTGTTTCATCCGATTTTCATGATTTTTATTCCTTTTAACGTCAAAAACTGCCACTTCAACATGTAAGCCTCGCCCAATCGAGTAGGAGGCGGTGATTAACCGCCGTCCTCTCACAGCACCGTGCGTACCGTTCGGTACACGGCGCTTTCAATAGTTGACATGCACAGACTGATATGCAATGGCCAAGTCATAAAAGCCATT
>JAEYOY010000043.1 GCA_023411215.1 Bacillota bacterium
AAGATATAATCGTAATGACTAATATACCGATCAATATTCCGCCCTTTACACGCTTAATTACAAGTACTGCAGTAAGTGCAATTCCAAACAAAGCAAGTAATGCTCCCGGATTTGATAAATCTCCTAAAGTAAGCAAAGTATCTGGTGATGCCTGTACTATTTTCGCTTGCTGTAATCCTGTAAATGCAATAAAAAATCCAATTCCTGCACCAACGGAGTGCTTAATACAATCCGGCATGGCATCTACTATTTTTTGTTGAACTTTAAAAATACTCAAGAACATAAATATAGTACCTGAAATAAAAACACAAGCTAAGGCATTCTGCCAGGATAATCCTAGGGTATTAACTACATAAAATGCAAAATAAGCATTTAATCCCATGGCCGGTGCCAATGCAAAGGGTAAATTCGCCCATATACCGATCCAAATACAAGCAATCGCTGATGCTAAAGCAGTAGCCCAAAATACTGCTTTTGTATCCATTCCCGCCGCGGATAATATGGCAGGATTGACTGCTACTATGTATACACAGGTTAGAAATGTAGTTAGACCTGCTAAAATCTCTGTTTTTGCTGTACTTCCCCTTTCTTTTAGATGAAACATCCTCTCTAAAAAATTGTTGTTTGCTACCTTAACCTTACCTTCCTCCATAACAAATCCTCCTTAAGTGTATTTTGGTAATATGGTATTACCTCTTAAAATGTTTTTAAAAATAAGAGATTCTCTAAAGAACTACATTAAAGAATCTCTTATAAAATTAAAAAACATTTTTAATTCTCATCAAATTAAATCGAATAAAATTAGTATTATAAAATTCGGTATCTACAATAATTGGTTTGTTATCTTGGTCATAATTAATACCAGTAAACGATAGTATAGAATCGCATTCCATTTGCTTTGCACATCCACTGAAATCCGCCATTCTTTTCTTAGTCATACTTTCTATCTCTATCTTATCCCTGGATACAACACGCCTTCCCTTATTACGAATAATATCAAAGGTTGATTGCTTCAAACAATCTTGAAGGTGGATCTCTTCCTCTAATAAATCATAGGGAAACCGGTCAATACTTACAATTGCAGGATGGTTATCTGCAAAGTATATTTTCTCAATAATATAGATTGGTGCTGATTTTTTAATCTGCAGGGTTTCTGCTATTTTTTCATTCGCAGGTACTGTTTCAAATCGAACGATCTCAAATCGAGAAGCAAATCCACTCTCTTCAATTAATTTACTAAATTCTGATCCCGGTGAGAGATTTGCTTTAATCTGCAAGGCTTCCGGATTGATAAAGGTTCCTTTCCCATGGATTCGGAATACAACACCCTCTTGTTCAAGATCATCAAGTGCTCGTCGAATAGTTACTCTACTTACAGCTAGGTTCTCTGCAATCGTATTTTCTGATGGGAGTTTACATTCCTTCTTAGTATCAATACTTTTAATATAGCTATATAAATACTTTTTCACGTTATCACTTAGATTTGTTTTACTCATAGGTAATAATTCCATAGTTTCTCTCCTCGCTTTAAGGTATTACCTTAGTATCATACTATCATGTTATACTTTCATTTGCAACATAGAAATTCTTTTTTTTATGCAATTAATACTATCTTGTTCCATATTTCTTTTCTTACTTAGCACTTTTATACAATGATATCATACCTATAAGCATTTATTTGTCGATAGATTAGTATAAAATGAATTTATAAGAATATCCGGTGGTAAGTGCCAATCAGGTCAGTTCTTTGGGACAAACAGACGAATTTCGAAACGATGAGTTCTAAGACTAAGAAAAGCTCGTTAAGGTAATGAAGCCCAGCCTGTTTGCAATTCACAAAAATGTTAATAAACTTTTTGAAAATACACTTGACTTTCATTAGCAGGTTTACTTTTTGGATTATATTGTTATAATTACAATAATCAGTACTAATGTATTAAAGTCCCAAATTGAAATTTTCATACATTAATTTACACAATGACTTAACATAATTGTACGCAACTTGCTCTCGCTTGGATGAAGTATGTAGTGGTATATAAGGACCCAAATTACGAGTTAATGAGTTATTAAAGGAGAAGCAATGATGGATGAACAAAAATATCTGACAGAGTATTATAATAATTATGATGAAGAAGGGCGCCTTACCTCTAAGCATGGGCAGGTTGAATTTCTTACAACAATGAGGTACATAAATAAGTATCTGGAGAAAGGAATGCGAGTACTTGAGGTCGGCGCAGGGACCGGCAGATATTCAATTACCCTTGCCGATCAAGGCTATCAGGTGGATGCTATTGATCTAATAGAACATAACATCGACATCTTAAAGAGCAAAGTAAAACCAGAGCATAATATCACAATTAAGCTTGGGAATGCCATGGATTTATCCTACTATTCGGATAATACCTTCGATATTACTTTAGTCCTTGGTCCTATGTACCATTTATTTAATGCCGATGATAAAAAGAAAGCCCTTGCAGAAGCCATCCGTGTTACCAAAAAAGGTGGGGTCTTGCTTGTTGCTTATTGTATTAATGAAGGTACGATGATTGTTTGGGGTTTTGTACAGGGCAATATTTTGGAAGGAATTGAGAATGGTATGATCGATTTGGATAAATATCAATGTCTATCGAATCCCTCCCTCATCTTCGAAATGCACCGAAAAGAGGATATAGAAGAGCTAAGGGCCGGTTTTGATGTTGAGCCGCTTCATTATGTCGCTACTGATTTAGCAACCAACTTCATGCGTGATACGATTGATGCAATGGATAATAGAATGTTTCAAACCTATCTGGATTATCATTTTACTGTCTGCGAGCGTCCTGACCTGGTTGGAGCAACCCACCATAGCTTAGATATCTTCCGTAAGAATTATGAGTGATTATATTCAAAAATATCAGCTTCGCAGATATTTATAAAGCGATATAAAAAAAATCCCCCTTCGAAAATGTCGCCTATCAAACAGCCACTTTTAAAGGAGGATCTCATACTTTTTTATTGTAATATTTACAGGTTTAGAAGCTACTGATTTCAGTAATTTGTATTGAAGTCTATTTCACTACAAGGACAGGTACGGTCACCGAGGTTGCAAATACCGGTGATGAATTGCCAGCGATATCTGTCAGTAAGGAACCGGCTGATATGGTAAGTGATACTGTAGAGCCTCCAAAATGCTTTAATACCTGTGTATCTCCGTCTCCGATATTGATTAATAGCGTGCTTTCATTAGTGACTGTTCCGCTTGATCCATTCCATGTAGAGTTAGTCAATTGATAAGTTCTCCCAAGTGTAGAATCATATAATGAGATCTTAGTAACATCAATTGAATCACCGGCTTTCCCCGCCCCTGTAGCAATAAGATACAGCTTTTTATTACCTATATCATAGATTCCTGAGGTAATTCCTGTTATCGTCGGAGCCACGTAATCAACCTCAAGTGTTGGGTTCGCTACCTGACTTGTTACATTATAATTATAAGCGTTATACAGTCGAACTGTTACAACTCCGCTGTAAGGTACCGCTGTCTGCAGCTCTGCGTTGGTTGGTGTCGCGTCGGCTGTTGAAAAGGTAACGGTATTATCTGTTGCTCCAATGTATGCATCGGTAGCAACTAATTTAGAACCTACATATAATTCGGCTCTGCCTCCGGTTGCCTGCCCTGCAGTTATATTAGCGGACGCCGTCATATAAAGTGTTGTGTTGTTTAATGTATTTGATCGAACAAAGGTACCATATGGCTGTACTGCCACATTAGTCGGTAAATCAAGTCCGGTGAAGCTTGCTGTAACCGGAATCGTTAACGTGGCTGAAAAGCCGGAAGAGAGATTTCCTGCCTTATCACTAAGCAATGAGCCAGGTGATACCAGAAGCTGTAGCGTAGCATTTCCAAATCCGGTCAGACCAGTTTTATCTAAGTATCCGATATTAATCAGCAAGGTATTCGCATTTACAACCACTCCGTTTGACCCACCATAAGAAGTATTCATTAATTGATACGTTCTACCAATTGCATAATCATAAAAGGAAAGTTTGGTAACATCAACCAAATCACCGACAGCACCGGCACCACTTACATTTATGGTCAGCTGGTTACCTGTCGGATTATAAGTCGCAGAGGTTATGCCTGTTATTGTCGGTGATACGTAATCAACAAGAAGAGTCGGGTTCTTCTCAGAGCTTACCGTATACTTATTACTTGCATTATATAGCCTTACGGTAACCAATCCTCCTGCCGGTACAGCCGACTGTAACTCTGCATTGGTTGGCGTATTGTCAGAGGTGGTAAAGGTAACCTCCGTATCCGTTGATGCAATGGACACATCGGTTGCGACCAATTTGGAGCCTACATATAGCTCCGCCCGACCTCCAACCGCCTGTCCTGCAGTAATCTTAGCTGTTGCTGACAAGAAAAGTGTTGAATTATTCAAGGTATTGGGAACCACTGCCGTTCCTATCGGAATTAATGTTACATTCGTCGGTTGATTTAATCCCGGTACAGTAACGATTATCTCATCATCGTCAAAATCAACTCTTTCACCAAGTAAGTATGCAATATACTTGATTAGAACAGTCATTTTTTTACTGTTCTTTGCAGTGAATATATCAGAGTGGGTATCCGCTACACCATTTACTGTAACTGTTTCATTCTTAAAGTTGATAACGATGGTCGTGGTACCTTTGACTATTGTAAGTACTGCGGCCCCTTTATCAAAGGTTACTGTAGCATCCATGCCCTTTGTTACCGGATGAATTGGTAATTTGTATTTCCCGTACTGAATAACAGGTGATTCTTTGATCTTGAATTTATGATGCTTTTCTTTGTGTCTCTGTTGATAATAATTAGTATGATTATCGTGATTTTCTACATTCTTCCTTTTTGCAAATGCAGTTTCTGTTGAAGTAAATAAAAGTGTTGCTAAAATAATGAGGCATATAATTTTTTTCATTTAATTACTCCCTTCTATCGATAATAAAGCTTGTTTACGCAAATCAGGAACCGAGGGACTGCGTTCTTTTGTACCGCTCGCATACAATCAAGCAAGCTTGTTGTGCGAGTGTCCTTCTCGCACTATGCTCACTACGCTTACATTATATCATGAACGTGAAGCTTGTTCATGATCTTTCGCTCCGCTCACATACAATCAAGCAAGCTTGTTGTATACTCACTACGCTTACATTATATCATGAACGTGAAAGCTTGTTCATGATCTTTCGCTCCGCTCGCATACAATCAAGCAAGCTTGTTGTATGCTCACTACGCTTACATTATATCATTGGTAGTATATTTGGTGTTTTTTTTGGTATGTCATAATAATTTATTCTTTAGTTTTTTTGTTTATATCCTTTTGACGATATAAATTGGGAAATAGTTCCATAAAATAAAAAAATACACTACGAGTACACAAAATGAATTGATAAATTAATACACTTGACATGAATTATATAAGGGGTATTCTATTCTAGCCATTAGCCAGAAAGGAATACCCCTCTTCCTATATACCGTATTATATTATCCTTATTGCTACTTCTCTGACTTTGCTGCTTCGATCTGCTCTGCTAAATCATTAAGATAAACCCAGCGTTCCATCTTCTCTTCCAGCGTCTTCTCAAGCTCTTCCTTCTGCTTCATCAGCTCATTCAGCTTGGAATAATTCGTAGCTGCTTCTGCAATAGCCCGATCAGTTTCATCAATCTGCCCTTCTAGTTTTGCTATCTGTTCATCGATGGTATCGTATTCCTTTTGTTCCTGATAGGTGAATTTCGGTTTATTACTCTTCTGCTTCCAGGTAGCAATACTCGCCGCCTTCTGCTCCTCCGCAGCCCTATCTACTGTGCTGCCCGTACTGGAGGTACCCCCGAAGCCGCCACGCTGCTCTCTTGCTTCCTTGTAGTCAGTGAAATTACCTTCATACTGCCTTATCGCCCCCTCCTCAAAGGAGAAGATGCGAGATGCAATCTTATCAAGAAAATATCGGTCATGAGATACCGTAACCACAATTCCTGGATAGGATTCCAGATAATCCTCCAGTATCGATAACGTCTGAATATCCAAATCATTCGTCGGCTCATCCAGAACTAAGACATTAGGTGCTTCCATAAGGACCTTAAGTAGATACAACCTTCTCTTCTCTCCACCGGAAAGCTTTGCAATCTGGGTATACTGCATGGATCCGATAAACAAGAAACGTTCGCACATCTGCGAAGCGGTTGCCGTTCCCTCCGAGGTCTGAATGTATTCCGCTGTTTCCCGGATATAATCAATCACCTTCAGACTTTCATCCATATATTCATTCTCCTGAGAGAAATATCCCAGCTTGATAGTAATTCCCGTATCTACGGTTCCAGCATCCGGAGAAATCATTCCCGTAAGGATATTAAGCAGCGTTGACTTCCCGCAGCCATTCGGTCCGATGATTCCGATTCTGTCCCCCGGTAACAGGATGTAGGTAAAATCACGGATCAGCTTCTTATTCCCATATGATTTACTAATACCATTCAGTTCGATGGTCTTCTTACCGAGTCTTGCGGATAGGGCGTTGATCTCAACCTTACCATCCACTTCGATACCCTTTCGATCCTTTAACTCCTCAAAGCGTTGAATATGAGCCTTCTGCTTGGTGGACCTGGCTCTGGCACCTCGCTGCATCCACTCTAGCTCTATCCGGAACAGGCTCTTTGCCTTGCGCTCGGTAGCCAGCATCATCTCCTCACGCTCTGCCCTAAGCTCCAGAAACTTCGAATAATTTGCCTGATAGGAATAGATATTTCCTTTGTCCAGCTCGATAATCTTATTCGTAACCTTATCCAGAAAATATCGGTCATGGGTAACCATGATGAAGGCTCCCCTATATTTGATGAGATATTCCTCCAGCCACTCCGCCATCTCGTTATCCAAATGATTGGTAGGCTCATCGAGCACCAGTATCTCAGCCGGTGTCAGAAGAGTACGAACTAATGCCACCCGCTTTTTTTGTCCTCCGGATAACACCTCCGGAGAAATGGACGGGTCAGCAATACCTAGCCTCTGTAGCATTGCGCTTGCTTCCCCCTCTAGATTGCGATACTCCTCTTCCGCCTTCTGGTTCAGTACCACATTCTGCAATATGGATAGCTTGTTATCAAACTGAGGAGTCTGAGACAGATATCCGATGCGAACCTTCTTTCCTTTGGTTACCGTTCCGCTGTCCGGTTCCTCTAAGCCTGCAATAATTTTAAGAAGGGTGGATTTCCCGGTACCGTTAATTCCTATCACACCGATCTTCTCACCCTCATTGATTCCTAATGAAACATGGTCAAACAGCATACGTTCTGTATAGCTTTTGCTCATATTTTCTATGGTTAATAAATTCATAAAAATAACCTTACTTTCCTGTTGTGTTAGTCTATGCAGAGTATACCTCAAACAAGTTACACTCTCTCCACGACATCCTAAATGCGCGGATAAACCGATATTCATGCATTGTCCCCAATGCATGAATATCGTATCACAGGATAATTATAAAGTCCAGTTAAAATGCGTCGGGCTTACACAGTAAGAAAGATTATAGTTACGGTTCACTTCCCATCAGTAACGTAGCCGTATGAGTTAAATAAATGATTTTCAAATCGGAGTATTTGCATTCGTCGGTACTTAGGTTCTGTCTTATAGAACCTTATGTACCGCTACGTAATGCAACTAAGCGGGAGCGTCTCCGATTTTGGAAACATTTATTGAACTCATATCAAAACTTCGACTGGGAGTGAACCGTAACAGATTACAAAGGAGCTTTTGCGCTAACTAGCATAAAGGCTTTCGCAAAATTTAGATACCCCAGAAAGGAAGAGGAATATACTCCCTATAATGCACTGTTTGCCGAACAGATTTCTGTTTTGTATGCTAATTAAAGCGAACATTTTATGTTCGATTTATGCATACAAAGCAGGAAAATGTACGGCAACCTGTGTGTGAAGGGAGTGTATTCCTCTTTCTTTCAGAGGTTTAATAAACCTGCGAAAGCCTTATACAATACCTTTATGCAATAGCTCCTACAATAATCTTACTTCTTGATGATATCATTTCTTCCCGGTCCATTGGAGATCATCGTAACCGGAACCTCCAGCTCCTTCTCAATAAATTCAATATACTTTCTGCAATTCTCAGGTAGATCATTGTAATTCTTGATGCCTCTGATATCTGTCTTCCAGCCCGGTAGATTCTCATATACGGGCTTAGCCTTTGCAAGCTTAACTGTGGTAGGGAAATCCTTCGTAACTACACCGTCAACCTCATAGCCTACGCAGATCGGAAGTGTATCAAGGTAACCAAGAACATCCAGAACCGTCAGTGCCACCTCAGTTGCTCCCTGCATTCTGCAGCCATAACGGGATGCTACTGCGTCAAACCAGCCCATACGTCTGGGTCTACCAGTCGTTGCACCGTATTCACCACCATCACCACCGCGTCTTCTAAGCTCATCTGCCTCTTCGCCGAAAATCTCGCTGACGAATTCGCCCGCACCTACTGCAGAGGAATAAGCTTTCACTACAGTAACGATATCCTTAATCTCATAGGGAGGAATTCCTGCTCCGATTGCTCCATATGCAGCTAAGGTAGAGGAGGAGGTAACCATCGGATAGATACCAAAGTCAGGATCCTTCAAGGCTCCAAGCTGACCTTCTAATAATATATTCTTACCTGCCTTAATCGCATCATGCAAATAGGCGGAAACATCACATACGTATGGTTCAACCATCGCTTTGTAATCCAATAGGGTCTGAAGTAATTCAGCCGGATTGATGGCAGGCTTATGATACATATGCTCAAGAAGAATATTCTTCATCTCACAAACTCTATCTACTTTTTCCTTCAGTGCCTCTTCATCAAATAACTCAGACACCTGGAAACCAATCTTTGCATATTTGTCGGAATAAAATGGTGCAATACCGCTCTTGGTCGAACCAAAGGATTTGCCACCCAGTCTTTCTTCCTCATACTGATCAAACAAAATATGATAAGGCATCATAATCTGAGCTCGATCGGATACTAATATCTTCGGCGCCGGTACTCCACAGTCTACCAAAGCTTGAATTTCCTTAACCAAATAAGGAATGTTTAAAGCAACGCCATTTCCGATAACGCTTGTTGTATGTTTATAAAATACTCCGGATGGAAGTAAATGAAGAGCAAATTTACCGTATTCATTGATAATCGTATGTCCGGCATTGCTGCCTCCCTGATATCTTACGATGATATCTGCTTCTTGTCCAAGCATATCAGTAATCTTTCCTTTTCCCTCATCGCCCCAATTGGCACCTACAATCGCTTTAACCATTTTGAAATCCTCCTTGGCTTTTATGACAAACCCTTCTGTTTCCCGGCTATCACAATGAAATTATTATACCCAATTACTTGTTAAGTATAAACCCAATCTCAACATAAGTAAAATCAATATTAATTATACTTAGCATAAGAACAGATTATGCAGTTTGAATGTTATTTTGTATTCTTACCTACTTGCCTTTCACTAACAGTATGTTATAATTTACTAAATATTTGAAGCGTATTCCTGTACATGATAATTACTGGTTTAGGGGGATAGTTATGAGAATACAAAAAGCAACCTTAGAGGATTATGAAGTGATTTTTGATATTGTACACAGCACGATACAATCGGTTTACCCATATTATTATCTGCCAGAGGTAGTGAATTTCTTCCTGCAACATCACAGTGTAGAAACTATCAGGAAGGATATCCAAGAGAATAAGGTATCTGTGATAATTGATGGCGATAATAAGATCGTAGGCACAGGCACAATGGAAGGCAGGTATATCGGACGGGTATATGTACTTCCGGAGTACCATGGCAAAGGTTATGGCAATGCACTTATGGAGGCACTGGAAAAGGAGATTGCACAAAACTTCTCAACTTCTTTTCTGGATGCTTCACTTCCATCCTATGATTTTTATCTGAGAAGAGGGTATCAGCCGACGGAATACCATAAATTCAAAGTTGAGAATGAACGGATCATGTGTTATTACGTCATGGAGAAGAACTTAAAGCAACCGGTTAAGGTTCCGGTGATTATACAGGATAACTTTTAGTGATTGGTGTACATTTTACTGATACAATTCCGGTAGCACTAATATAATAATGATAAGGAGGAATCAATATGAAAATTAATCATATTGCTTTATATACCAATCAGCTCGAGCAGTTGAAACTGTTCTATGAGACTTATTTTGAGGCAGTTTCAAATGCCGGTTATCATAATACAAAGACAGGACTCCGCACCTTTTTCTTATCCTTTGAGGATGGTACCCGGCTTGAGCTGATGACCAGACCGAAGCTGGTGCAGCTACAGCCTTCCCCCTTCCAGACCGGATACATCCATCTTGCCTTCAGTGCAGGTAGCATGACTGCAGTGGATACCCTTACATCAACCTTAGAACAAGCTGGATATACCGTATTAAGCCAGCCAAGGACTACAGGCGATGGTTATTATGAAAGCTGTGTCCTTGATCCAGATGGAAACCAGATTGAGATCGTCGAATAGCATTACTAAATCGCAATCAGAACATACGGATCTGGCTATCCTTCTCCGACAGCTTTGCAACAACCTCGTTGGCTGCTGCCTGAATGAATGCAACCGTTCTGTCATAGGAAATATAAACCGGTGGTATAAGCTCATGCTCTTCATAAAAATGCCTACGGATCAACCATTCCATACTGTCCTTCATCTCCTGATGACTCAGTAAATCATCAATCTGATGGATCGGAACCTGCTCGACTTGACGTTTTACTTCCTCTATGTCATCATATCGCTTCACCAACAGCATATCGTTTCTGTTCATATCACGGATAATGTAATCAAAGAAGCGGGGGTCATTCTGCGCTATATTAAGCTTGTCCATAGCCTCACAGAACTCCGCTCGTACGGTCCGAATGAATAACTCATCCGATAAGACATGAGCCACATATCCCCGGTAGAGATCATAGAGACCGTCGTTACGATCCCTATTCTTAGCGATAAACCCTTCGAGGCTCTTCCGATAAGCGTTCTGATTATCCTCAAGCAAAAAATCGATATCACGAATATTGTCACGAAAATGTGTATGCTTCTTAAAATCTCTAATATATCCCTCTCTGGCATGGATGGCATCGGGAGCCAGGTTCCCCAAATAGAATAATCCTTCATCCTGAATGGTTCCTTTGGGAAGAAGCTTTATGATCTCTCTTGCTATTACCATATGGGTGATTAACCCTGCCATTGTCTACCTCCAACTTTTATTTCGTACGAAGATAACATGTCTGCGCTTTGAATTCGTTAGTGCCTACATAGTTAGTGCATGCGTTTTCTTTCTTTACAGCAATTACTGTTTACCGGTGCTTCCGTGACCACCGCGATCTGCATTGCCAAGCTCTGCAACCTCTGTGAACTCGATTCTAGGCTGATGCTCCACGATACGAAATTGACAGATACGGTCATTCACATCGATGATAGTATCCCTCATCGCTAAAGCCGGAAAGAACCACTGATCATTATCTCCGCAGTAGCTTTCGTCTACAATACCGGTAGAATTGGTCTGTAGAATTCCAAAGTTTTTGAAGGTACTGCTTCTCGGTACAATATGAGCCTCGTAACCCATCGGAAGCTCCATCGCGATGCCCAATGGAATTAGCTTAAATTCTCCTGCCTTAAGCGTGACCTTTTCGGCGGCACGTAAATCAATCCAATCGGACTTATTCTCAATATACTGCAGCTTTTCAATCTGCTCGCTAAAATACTTAATCCTAATATTCTTCATATAAACTCCTTCGTTCTGTAATATAATCTTGTGCTGTACCTATAAACTCCTTAGTTTAAAATTATAATCTTATGGCTGTACCTAATATCATATCCGGCTTTCAACTAACCTATTCTGTTATCCAGCATACTAAGAAGCTCCTTTGCTGCTGTTGAGATCGGATTATGATTACCGGTTATAATGCAAAAATGCCGTCTTGGTATCTCAGTTTCAAATTTTAATTCAAATAGGTTTCCATTCTCCAGTGCATCACGGGCAAAATCCTTCACTACACACCCAATGCCCAGATTACGACTGGCAAATCTTACGATGATATCACTCATGGCCAGTTCAAACTCCGGTTTTAGCTCTACCTCATTTGCCTTAAGAAACTCATCAATATACCTCCTTGAGCTGGTATTATGCTCCAGACAAATGATCGGCAGCTCCTCCAATGCTTTATAGGAAAGAGTCTGTTCCTTAAGATAATTAAAGCGATTTCCTGCTACAAAGATATCCTGGATCTCCATAATCCTTGTAATCTCTATCTCAGGCTTTGCTTCAAAGGGCTCACTGACGATACCGAAATCTATCTTACCCTCGTACAGAAATTCCAAGGTCTCCGGCGTCGGTGCATTCGTTACCATTACCTTAATACTCGGAAATTTCTCATGGAATTGTTCCAGATAAGGCAGTAGATAAAATTGTAAAGTCATATCACTGGCCCCAATCCTTATCTCGCCGTTCTCCAGATCAAGCATCTTCTGAAACTTAGCCTCTCCCATCAGTATATATTCATAGCCTCTCTGTACATAGCTGTAAAGCACTTCCCCCTCCGGTGTCAGCTTTACACCCTTCGGGATACGTACAAAAAGCTTACTACCAAGCGTGGTCTCCAGAAGCTTAATAGCCTGACTAACCGCAGGCTGTGAGATGCATAGTTCTTCACCTGCCTGAGTGAAGCTTCCTGCCTTTGCTACATGATAGAAGATACGATAATACTCTAAATCAATATTCATCTAAGTCTCCATTCCGCTGCTAAACCCGCGAATTTGGGCGTCAGCATAAATTCATGACTACAGAAAGTATATACCAGCGAGCTTGTTGTGTGAGTGTCCTTCTCGCACTTTACTCACTACGCTTTTATGATATCATGAACAAGAGCAGTTCATGATCTTCAGCTCCGATCGTATATACAAGCAAGCTTGTCTATACTCACTACGCTTTTATGATATCATCAAAGCAATAACAAGGCAAATCATAATCTAGTTAATTACGATTTGCCTTGTTATCCGACTCGCTATGAAATACTATTAGACCCCAGTAATATGGCAAAATGAGTTTGATCTATTTGTTGAACTCATATATTATTTATCGCTAGAATCTAACTCTGAATGGCTTCAATAAGCACCTATTTCTTGCAGATCGTATCAATTTCTTTCTGTAATGTCTTTAAGTCTGTACGAATATTCAGCTTCTGGGGGCATGCCTCTTCGCACTGGCCGCAATCCACGCAACTTGCAGCCTTCGCTGAATCAGCGATATCATTGGACCATAACCAATTGAGTTCACCCTCGTTATTATACATACCATAGCTGTTCCATATGTAGAAATTCTTAGGAATATCAACTCCGGCAGGACAAGGCATGCAGTAGGCACAGCCTGTGCAGCCGTTCTTTACTCTGCTTCTTAAGAGATCAGCTACTCTTGTAATTGATTGCAGCTCTTTATCATTAAGAGCCTTAAAATTCTTAAAGGTTTCCAGATTATCCTGCACCTGCCCCTCATCCGACATTCCACTTAAGATAACCTTAACATTCGGTAAGGAACCAACCCAGCGAAGTGCCCAGGAAGCCGCAGATCTTTCTGCTTCCTGCTCCTCTAGATACCGAGCAGCTTCCTCAGGAAGTCTAGCAAGAGAACCGCCTTTTATAGGTTCCATAATAATCAGAGGTACACCTAGCTCCTCAGCCAATTCATACCCCTTAATACCCGCTTGCTCTTCCGTATCCATATAGTTCAACTGGATCTGACAGAAATCCCAGTCACGGAACTTTATTATATGTTCAAATGCCTCATATCCGTCATGGAAGGAGAAGCCAATATATTTGATCTTACCCTCAGCCTTAAGACGGTCCATTACCTCAAGCACTCCCAGGCTTACCATTTTGTCAAAGCTCTCGCGATTTAATGCATGAAGCAAATAGAAATCGATATAATCCTTATTAAGCTTCTTTAGCTGTTCGTTTAAAAGTCTCTCTGCATCCTCTGTCTTCTCCACGAGCCAGCAGGGAAGTTTTGTTGCAAGATAATAACTGCTTCTATCATATCGGTCAAGGGCTTTCCCTGTAAATAACTCACTATTACCTTCGTGATACACATAAGCAGTATCGAAATAATTGACACCGTTTCTGTACGCAAGATCAATCATCCGCTCGGACATCACTTCATCAATGCTTCCATCCGCGTTCTTGGGAAAACGCATGCATCCAAACCCCAATAAAGAAGTCTTAATTCCCAATTTCTCCAGTTTTCTTAACTCCATATTAATTTCCTCCTAAAGCTTCTGCTACGATATAATAGGTATCCTATATCCTATTGTCTGGCTTTTCTATTATCCCATGTATTAAGGTAATCTACAATGGTTTATCCTAGCATCTTATCAATATTATTTTATTTTTCTTCTATAAATAACCGATAATACTAAGGTGATCGTAACTACAATAATGGATATTCCATATAGCACATAGTTATACGAAGTATCTGCAACTAAAATACTGGTGGGTCCATCGACCTTGCCAATAATAAAGGTACCCATACGATCAAAGCGATAAGCGGCATTCAGATCCAACCAGCTAAATATGATCAGTGAGATACTGGCAACACTAAGTAAGAGCAATGTAAAAATACGTCTTGTTTTCATTCTTCTATCTCCATAGGTACAATGCAACTTTGATTATGTAATATTTTTATTCTTTCGGAATCATAATCGCTTTATCATATCTTACTTTTCTTTCTTCTCCCACCAGGTTTTCGTAGAACAGGGACGAAAACCAATGCTATAATAGAACTGCTGGGACGACCCAACATAAGCCCTCTTAGCTCCAAGCTCCTTACAGCGCTTAACACCTTCGAGTACGGCGGCCTTACCCATCCCCAGCTTGCGATAGGTCGGAATCGTTGCAACCGGTTCTACCAAGGCATAATCCATACCCGGCTCATACCACATACCGCAAAAAGCGACGAAGCTGCCATCGGGTGCCATCACAGCAATTTTTAAGTTCATGTTACAATGTGGTCCCGACAACTCATCCCTTCTTCCTTCCAATTGAACCTCTATCGGCTCCTCCGGCTCACCCTCATGGTCGAAGCCCTTCCACAATGCCTGATGATATTTACTTAAGTCATACTCCTCAGCAAGGCTGACTACCTTATATCCCTGTGGTAAAGTATAGTTAATTTCAGTATCCTCTAATGGGATAAATGCATTATTCTCCCTCTCCTGTGTGGGAGAAAACCCTTTTCTTGCCGCAGTAGCCTGCAAGGCTTCCTTCCTGTCATCAATAAGTACCTTAACGCTGCTATCCTTCTGCATATTCTCCCAGGCATGGTTTAAGACCTCCTCATAGAGATATTCATATCCGGGTGCAATTACAGGCCATACATAACCTAGACCATTCTCGTAGGTTGCCAATGCAACAATAAGCTGATCCTCTTCCCATATACCGATGCAAGATAGATGCTCCTGATCCTGATAACGCTTCAGACAAAACATCCACTCCCATCTTCCCCATAGAAAGCCTTCGTCAACTACCTTCTCCTGATTTATTCTCACAAGAAACTCCCAAATACGGTAAAAATCCTCGCTAAAGCCTGATTCACTTGTATATTCTCTAAATTGAACTGCCATACGAATCCCCTCTTCTATTAATGTAACAAAGACACTTCTCCCGAATATATGTTACTCTTATTCTGCTTCTGATAAAACTGGAAAGGTCTCTGATTTAAAGTTACTGTAGTATCTGCCTTCCTCCGCGGTAAATCTAAGGACGCAATAATCCGGGTCTGTCACACCCTTAGGATAGTACATTGTGTCTCCGGGCAACCAGATTGCTTCCTTACTTTCCTCATCCTCCAGGACCTCCATCCTCCCCTTCAACATAACCCCACGATAAAAGCGTTTATCACAAAAATAGATACATGCCTTCGGATGCTTCCGGTATTGATCAACCCGCATAGAAGAAGTATTGGTAGAGAAATAAAACTCCCGGATTCCCTCTCTCTTGCGTGGAGAATTCATCGCCTTAGTATTCGGATATCCGTCTTCATCTACAGAACTTACATAGACTATACCCTGCTTATCAATTAAATTGCCGATTGTCTTTTCCGCATCTCTCATCATTATAGCACCTCAATTCCCAAAAACCGAACATTTGTACCGTTTTTAATAATAGTACATGTATTTTCCAAAATCAATGCCAAAAATTGCTATTATTGTGCTAAATAATAATTTAATTAAAACATTGACCATATCAGTCAATGGTGATATTATGAAATTGACCATATCAGTCAATGCTGTTATTCACAAGAAATGAGGTGGTAATATTCGATACGAAACCTTTGAGAATTTGGAAGAAAGTAAAAGGCAGAAAATAATTAATGCGGGCTTTAAGGTCTTCGCGGAGTATGGTTACGCAAAGGCATCAGTGGATGAGATTGTAAAAGAGGCCGAGATATCAAAGGGAAGCTTGTTTTACTACTTTGAGTCAAAACAAAATTTCTATATGTATCTCTATGAGTACAGCGGTGAGCAGCTGGAGAAGCTGGTGGGTTCACCGGGCCCGGACGGGAAACCTTCCTATATGCAGTACACAGATTTCTTCGAACGACTGAAAGCAATACAACTACTCAAATTGGAGCATTCCCTTGCATATCCACACATGACTAATTACATGAAGAAAGCCATATTCGATACCGCACCGGTCATCAGAGAACGGATCAGTGAGGTAAACAATAAGTATACCAGAGAAAGAGCAATGCTCTTCTTCCAAGGGCTAGATTATTCTAAGTTCAAGGAAGGGGTTGACCCTATGATGGTTATTCAGTTGCTTACCTGGGCCTCAGAGGGCTGTGCCAATCAGGTTCTGCAAAGGGGGCTTTTAACAACCGATGCGATAGGGCAGGCACCAGATTTTGATGAAGTTGCTCGGCTATACTTCACTTATGTTGAGATGTTTCGTACTAACTTCTATAAAGAAGAATATCTATAGATATCAATGTGCAGAGTAAAAAGCATTCGTAGGAGTCTTGGTTAGCATGCCGCGCAAGTATAGGCTATTTATGTCAGGAAATCAGGTCAGGTAAGTATAAAGGGATTGAATAAGAAAGGGGATTATTACATGTCTATTATTGAGATTAATGGATTAACGAAGGATTATGGTAATCATAAGGGGATCTTCAATCTGTCCTTCCGTGTAAATGAAGGTGAGGTATTCGGTTATCTCGGTCCTAACGGTGCTGGAAAGACAACAACGATCCGCCATCTAATGGGCTTTCTTACCCCTGACAAGGGAACTGCCAGGATACTTGGCAAGGATTGCCGCACTGAGTCTTCCGCTATCATGAAGGAGCTTGGTTATCTACCGGCAGAGATAGCCTTCTTTGACGGAATGAATGGTATGGATTTTCTTAAATTCATGGGGGAAATGCGAGGGTTAGGTAATACCGCCTATCGCGACAAGTTGATCGAACAATTTGAACTGGACACCAGAGGCCGCATTCGTAAGATGTCCAAGGGTATGAAACAGAAACTCGGAATCATATGTGCCTTCATGCATGACCCGAAGGTACTTATCCTGGATGAACCAACCAGCGGTCTGGATCCCTTGATGCAGAGAAGATTTGCCGAACTGATCCTAGAGGAGAAAGCAAAGGGCAAAACAATATTAATGTCCTCTCACAGCTTTGAGGAAATTGAGAGAACCTGTGACCGTGTCGGTATCATTCGTAGTGGTGATCTTGTAGCAATCGAAGATATTCATGTGTTGAAGGGAAAGAGAAGAAAGACCTATCTCGTGACCTTTGACAGTCCTGAGACCGCTGCAGCCTTCCAGATGACCGACGGATACGATCCTATCATAGTGAACAGCTCTACCGCCAAGGTCAGCATCCTTGGCAATGTATCCGACTTCGTCCAGGAGCTTGGTCATTACACCGTTTTGGATCTAGATACAGAGAACAGCAGCTTGGAAGATGTCTTTATGCAATACTACGGTGATTCGAATAAGAATACCGTAGAGAATTAGGAGGGTGCCATTATGTTTAGTAGACCTTTATTAAAAGCAACAACAAAGCAGAACTATATTGTATTCTTAATCATTATCGGCGTATTAATGATCTATTTTCCTACCATCGTCAGTATGTATAACCCACAGACCCAGAAAAGCCTCAATGATATGCTTGCTATGATGCCGCAACAGCTAATCGCGGCTATGGGCTTTACCGGAGATATGGGTACCCTGCTTAAATTTATTGCAACTTATTTCTACGGCTTTCTGATCCTCCTGCTTCCGATGATTTACACCATCATCACAGCAAACCGTAGTGTTGCTTCTCATGTTGATAAGGGCTCCATGGCTTACCTGTTATCTACACCCAACGGGAGATCAAAGATTGCCACAACCCAGGCTCTCTTCCTGCTCGTTAGCACTACTCTTATGATAGGCTTCCTCACTCTGGTCGGTATTGCAATCTGCGAGTTCGTGTTCCCGGGAGAGCTTGATATCAGAGGCTTTATATTACTTAATTTCGGTGTTCTCTTGTTATATTTTGCGTTGACCGGAATTAGCTTCTTCGCCTCCTGCCTATTCAATGATACAAAGAATTCTTTGGCTTTGGGGGCCGGGCTCCCCGTCGGTTTCCTCCTACTGCAGATGATATCCGATACCGGTGAGAAGTTTGAATTTCTTTCTTATTTCTCCCTCTATACCCTGTTTGATCCGACGAAGATTACCTCAAGTGAGGATTATCTCAGCTCCTTTATCCTCCTTACGGTGATCGGTATCGCACTCTACCTTGCCGGAATCTATGTGTTCCGCAAAAGAGATCTTCCCTTATAAGCTTTCAAGAGCTTTGCCTTACCTAATTGAAATTTCAAAGCAATAAAACTAAAAAACTATGAAGAATTTACAAAGCTCTTCATAGTTTTTTATGACAAGTGAATTAATATATACTCAAAGAAACAAATCTATTAAGATGCCCAGTATTTTTACGCTCTATTTTTAAGATGATCTTCCTGAAAATCCTCTTCTACCGCATCAACAACATAAAAGGTTGTATAATAGTTTGTATCTATGCTTCCACTCACACCTCCATAATACTTCACTCCGTCAATCATAACAACATATTTGTTCCATTCATTAAATCCAAGAAATTCACATATTCTTCCTTGCTCTCTTAAGTACTTTATCGCTCCGATAAATATTGATGTAATCGATCCACTGATCTGGTAAGTCCCTTGATTGTCTTCGTCTCTAATACACATCGGCAATTGCACTCTTTTGCCAGAGCAAATTTATCCAAAAGATTAATCTCTCCGTCACCAAGAGCAAGATGGTTGCTCTTACCCAGACCGTCATGAAGATGCATATGGATCAAGCGATCCTTATGAGCCCTAATAAAGGGTTCGTCCGTGCCTCCTGCCGAATGGTCGTGTCCAACATCGAAGGTTAATGCAAATACTTGGCTTTCGAGTAACAGCTCAATCCCCTCTCTGGCAAAATCCATGAAGCCTCCGGCATTCTCAATGCAGATCCTAATATTAGAGTTACCGATTGTCTGCTCACACCGCTGCCGAAATTCGTACAGCTTCTGAAGAAACAGCTCTCTATATTCCTGAAACAGATATACCTTACGATCCGGAAGAGTGATATAGATTCCCGAATTAAGGTGCATATTGATCACTGGGGTATTGATACGCTTAGCTAATTCTATTGCTTCCATCACTGTAGCTAGATAGGCATCTGTAACCTTCTGATTGTAGCCACAGACGTTCAATTCCTCCTCCAGGTGTATGGTATAGAAGATATCGTATCTCCTACTGATATCATTATAAGCTTCCGAGTCGATGGCATCCAGCTGATACCAAGGAAAGTTATTATTCAGCTCGATAAAATCCAACCCCAGGTCCCGGCATAGCTTGGCACAGTCTTCTATTATGGGGGTCTCAATTAACGTTGGCATACCAAAATGCATCGTCTTCCTCCTTATGCGCTTCTCATTTCAGCTTCAGTTCCATGAAACCTACGGTAAAAGGTAAGTGTTCGAATTTTCTTGTTGCTGTTGGCTCAAAGCCATAGGATAGATACCAGTTCTTAAGTATCGTATTTTCTTCGATGATACCGATTGATATCTTGCTCCCTTCCCACTCTGTAACCTTCTCCTTTGCATAGTCCAGCAATGCTCTTCCGATTCCCATATGTCGATATTCCGGTAATACAACCAGCTTCTGAAGAAAATACAGTTCCGGATTACTCTTCTCCAACTGCATATAGCCAATGATTTTTGATTCCCTAATCGCTGCATACATCAAATGTCCCTTTGCTTTTTCTTCAAAGAGCCTTTCAGCCTGTAAGAAGGCACCATTCGTCGGAGCGTTCTCCTTCGTTATGTTGAATTCCTCTGCCACCGTCAGAAAGCCTGCTCGGATCACAGCCGCACATTCTTTCAGTTCATGATCTTCTATCATCCTGATCACATAACTCATATTGTTCCTCCCTTATTACCGTTTTCTTCCAAGATTTTAATAATTATAAGGTAAGTCTTAAGAAAAATCAAATATTTTCCATTATTTCCACAAGATTATTAATACAATTCATTTAATCAGTGATATTTCGGTGAATTTCATTCCAGAAAATCTAAAACTGAAAATCATAGACTATGATAGAAATCACGGATCAAGGAAAGGAGAAAGGAAGAAGCTTAATCCATAAATTTAACTTCTTTCAGAATTGAATCGATGCGATCCTCCGATCGTTTATTCCATACTTGATAGAACCACTCGTAATAATGAGCATAACCCATCTTCTCCCACTGAGAGTATGTCGTCAATCCAATCTTTCCCTCCGGACTATCGAACCTTTCTATCTCTTCCTCGATTTCTTTGCCAGTCATGTGCTGATAGGTATCATAATGGATTACACCGTTTCTAAGTCTCTCTTTATAGTGCTTCTCCTTCGAAGCGGAATACCCCAACACAACCCCTATCATAGGAAAACACCGTTCCTTTGGCAGATTCAGAAGCTCATAGAGTGTATGGAAATCCTGTCTGAGAACGCCATTGGTAATGAGGGAATCAATCCCCAATGAAGTTGCAGCGATTACTGCTGTCTGTGCTGCCAGAACAGCATCGGTCCCTCCGGAGAGAAAATCCATTGTGGTTCCCATCTCATACTCCTGCTTCATATATCCGGCTATGTCCATTAACCGGTTTTGATCAACACAGTATACTAACAAAGCAGCTCCACGATATCCACAGATAATCGGTATCTTCTTTTGATCTGTGATCACAATAATCGAATATGCCTGTCTGGAGGAGGAGTTAGCGGTGCGTATGGAGGCTTCCAGTATCGTCTCCAAATCCTCCTTGTCAATCAGTTTCTCTGTAAATTGTCTCTCACTTCTCAATTGCATAATTGTTTGTAATGTCTCGTTCATAAATTTCCTTTCCGCCTTATACGGCTAAATAATAATTTTTATGTTCCTATACAGTTAGAACTCTAACTGTAATATTAAATGTATACATTCTAAAAAGACAGAAAATCCTGCAAATCACCTGGCCGTCTCGGATAATTACAGATGTTATTCGATGGTTTTCATATGATTATGGAGCCTAATTAAAAGCTCTTCAAATGTATTCTTCTCTTCCTCCGTAAAGCAGGCTAAGGGGTCAAAGTCAGCATACTGCTCAAAAGCCTCCTGAGCCTTCTTTACCTGTTGCCTTCCCAGTTCCGTAATTCTGACCTGTATACGTTTCCCGTCCAAAGCATCCCGTTCCTTAATGATATAACCATACTTCTTTAGATTGTCAATTACTACGGAAGCAGTTGGCCGGTCACAAAACAGCATATCGGCGATCTCGGAAGGATTCAGATACTCTTTCCGAATCAGCTGACGAAGTATATAATATTGTTTTAATGTCAAATCATTGCTTTTTGCTGTCTTCTCCAGATATCTTCGGTGTGTTAAGAATACTACACCTAATCTCGACATAATTGGTAACTTCTTTTCTTCTAACATAAGAACCTCCTAATATAGTTAGAACTCTAACTATAAAATAGCATTAAGCTCTGTTTATGTCAAGCTCATATTATAACAGGTTTAATAATTGTATGATTGCAATTGTAGCTTAGTCAAATAATGATATGGGAATTCCATTATGTCAAAATTATAAAAAGGGTACTGCTTTACACAGTACCCCAAATAATTTGAACTTCTTATAATCAGACCTTAATATCGGCCTTCATACCCAATAATTCCTTATTCTCATTCAAAATCGGCTTTATAACTTCGATAATAAATTCCTCGGTCTGTTCCTTCGCTCTACCTGTGTAAAGCTCCGGATTCATGGTTGCTTTCAGTTCTTCCAGACTCATATTGAAGGCAGGATCGGCTGCAATCAGCTCGAGGAGATTGTTGTCCAAGCCCTTCTCCTTCACATTTCTACCGGCCTCCATGGAAAGAGTACGAATTCTTTCATGTAATTCCTGGCGATCTCCACCGGCCTTTACTGCTGCCATCATGATGTTTTCCGTGGCCATAAAAGGAAGCTCTGACATCAGACGTTTTTCAATCACCTTCGGATATACGACCAAGCCATCCACCACATTCAGATATAAATCCAGAATACCATCAATTGCAAGGAACGCTTCCGGAACGCTAATACGTTTGTTGGCCGAGTCATCCAGGGTTCTCTCAAACCACTGGGTCGCAGTAGTGATTGCTGGATTAAGTGCATCTACCATCACATAATTCGCCAAAGAGGCGATACGCTCGGTTCTCATGGGATTCCTCTTATATGCCATGGCTGAGGAACCGATCTGGTTCTTCTCAAAGGGCTCCTCAATCTCCTTTAGATGCTGCAGGAGACGAATGTCATTGGAGAATTTATGGGCACTGGCAGCAATACCTGATAATACATTAAGTACACGAAGATCCATTTTACGGGAATAGGTCTGCCCGGATACAGGAAAACAGCTCTTATAACCCATCTTATCCGCAATCCTCTGATCCAGCATCTTGATCTTCTCGTGATCTCCATCAAACAGCTCCATAAAGCTTGCCTGTGTCCCTGTCGTTCCCTTTGAACCCAGCAGCTGCATGCTATCGATCAGGTAACAGATGTCATCATAGTCCAGCTTTAACTCCATTAACCAGAGTGCTGCTCTCTTTCCCACTGTAGTCGGTTGAGCAGGCTGAAAATGAGTAAAAGCCAAGGTAGGCAGCGCACGATACTCCATGGCGAACTTTGACAGCTCTGCCATAACGTTAACCAACTTCTTTTTTACCAGCTTGAGGGCTTCTGTCATAATGATGATATCTGTATTATCTCCTACGTAGCAGGAGGTTGCACCAAGATGAATAATTCCCCTAGCCTTAGGACATTGCTCACCATATGCATATACATGGCTCATCACATCATGACGCACTACCGCTTCCCGCTCTCTTGCCACCTCATAATTGATATCCTCTTGAAAGGCCTTCAGCTCATCAATCTGCTCCTGAGTAATGTTTAAACCCAATTCCTTTTCAGTCTCTGCAAGTGCAACCCAAAGCTTCCTCCAGGTCTTAAATTTCATATCCGGTGAAAAGATATACTGCATTTCCTTACCCGCATAACGCTCCGATAAGGGTGACATGTATTTATCGTTGCTCATCTCTCCTACCCCTTTCTGATTTCTTATATCGATTAAAGATGATCTATGAAAATATATATGATTTACATTTATGATTTACCAGTTTAAAAGCTCTCTGATCCTTGCTTCCAGCTTCACCGCCATCTTCTCATGAGTCAGCTTACTCGGGTGCCAATCAGCACCAATCCCGTCCTCTTCTTTCTGCACATCAAAGGACATGGCATAAAGCTTATGATCCCCCTCAGTTACCAGTCTTCTTACCTGTTCGTGAACTGACTCGCAGAGCTCCCCTCCCATAGCACCAAGTGTACATAATATGATTGATGTTGGATTTTTCTGACGGACCATCTTGATAAAATCGTAATATTTCTCTTCAAAGGCAGATACCCTCTCAGGGATTTCTTTGGTATAACTATTATCATTGGTCCCCAGATTGATCACGATACAATCCGGTACAAACAGATTATTATCCCATAATTCAGATGCTTCATTTTCTATGGTAAGCTCAGTGGATCGGTCAGTGAAAGGATATAGAACCGGCATCAGAAGCTCCTCATTCGGCTCTTCCTTATCAGTCCAGTTCGAAATAATTCCGATTCCGCTCCAGCAGACTAAGTGATAATCCGCCTCCAGTTTTCTTGCTGTCCGCGCAGCATAAGCCTCCCAGGGATTCTCCTGTGCGGTATGAAAGCTATCTACCATCCACTGTCCTTCATTCCCATACCCGCAGGTAATGGAATCACCGATAAATTCAAGCCTTCTACTACGCTTTGCCGTCGGCTGTGGTGGTTGTTCACTGTCTATTAATAGCTTCATAATTCCTACCTTACCGAAAGCTGCCTCCGAATACTTTACCAATCTTATTTTTGTATTCTTTGCTTCTTTGCTTTCAAATAGCAGATAGGTGTCCATCTCGCGATCTAAGCGAAAACGCTTGGACGGAGTCTCTTCTTCATCTATATATACCGCTACCCATGCCTTATAAATATCCTCTAGTTCAGGTGAATTGCTCCAAAGTACTGCCTCAGCCTTCATACCGGTAAAGGTAAATTCGATGGCAGAGCAAGAGTAGCCCAAATATCTAATTCCATCACGAAACAGGGTTCTTCCCAGCACCCTTACATATCTCTCAGCTGCATTAAATTCCATATCATCTCTCCTGTATACATATCAGTTCCCATCTAAATTTGACGAGCCGATACCAGTATAACCGATATCATAGGATCAATCCAGTGTAAAATGCAACGAATCGAAAGCGTCTCCGATTTTGAAAACATGAATTGAACTCATTTGCTTCATTGCTGGTAGGGTATGAACCGTAAGCCTAACTACTCTTCATATTCACCACGGATATCCTCCGCCGGTGGTGTTATCGGATATTTGCCGGTAAAGCAGGCATCACAAAAGCCTTTATCGCCGCCAATCATATCACTTAGCCGCTCTACCTCCAGATAACCCAGAGAATCCGCACCAATCATTTCACAGATCTGCTCTATGGTATTGTTATGTGCGATCAGCTGATCTCCGGTTGGCACGTCGGTTCCAAAATAGCAAGGATACAGGAAGGGCGGTGAGCTGATTCGAACATGTACCTCTGTTGCACCAGCCTTCTTAAGCATCTTAACAATCTTCGCACTAGTAGTTCCTCGAACAATGGAGTCATCAATCATGACGACACGCTTACCACGAACCACTTCGGGTAATACATTCAGCTTAATACGAACACTGGAAACACGCATTGACTGCTTCGGTTTAATGAAGGTTCTTCCAACATAACTATTCTTAACGAAAGCCATGCCGAAGGGAATTCTTGCTTCAAAGGAATAACCCATAGCGGCTGCATTACCGGAATCCGGTACTCCAACAACTACATCCGCATCCACCGGATGGGTCTGTGCTAGAATTCTTCCTGCCATAATCCTGGAATTATAGACGCTGACACCATCAAAAGTGGTATCCGGTCTGGCAAAGTAAATATATTCAAAAATACATTTTGCAATCTTCTGTCCGCATTGGGAGGTGTCAGAATGGATACCCGTCTCGTTAATCATTACTACCTCTCCAGGTAAGACATCACGGACGAATTCCGCATCTACGGCATAAAGAGCAGCGGACTCTGAAGCTAAGATGTATGCATTATTCTTCTTACCGATACAAAGCGGATGGAATCCCAGGGGATCTCTCGCACCGATTAGCTTTCTTGGACTCATGATGACTAACGAGTATGCACCGCTTAGTTTCTTCATTGCTCTTGCTACTGCTTCCTCAACGGTAGCACTATTTAAACGCTCTCTTGCAATATGATACGCAATTACCTCTGAATCAATGGTTGTCTGAAAGATTGCACCGGTATACTCCAGCTCTCTCCGCAGCTCCGGTGTATTCACCAGATTTCCGTTATGAGCCAGTGCAAGGGTGCCCTTAATATAATTTAATACCAAAGGTTGCGTATTATTAATATTGCTTTCACCGGCTGTCGAATAACGAACATGACCAACACCGATGTTACCGCCGCCGAGGCCCTCCAGGTGCTCCTGACTGAATACCTCGCTAACGAGACCCATTCCCTTCCAGGCTTTTACCTTCCCTTTCGGACCCTTTGTATCACTAACTGCAATACCGCAGCTCTCCTGTCCTCTATGCTGAAGAGCGAATAAGCCGTAGTAAATTGAGGTTATAACATCACCGCCGTCTAAATCATAGACTCCGAAGACACCGCATTCCTCGTGCAATTCATCGGGACAATAGTTATTGTATTCCATATTCATAAGTTTCGTCCTTTCTGTTCTTACAAAATCGGCTGACCTTTTCATTGTTGTCCGCAATCCACAAGAGGCTGTTCTAAAGCTAATCTTAATCCTCCTCGATGATAACTGCAGTAACCCCCCTATTCTCATAAGATTTACCGATATCAAATATTGAAGTTCAAAAGATGCTCTATAACAGCCTCACTGATTAATTACTGAATTCCCAAACGTTTAAATACTTCCTGATAAGCATCCTCAACATTACCAAGATCTCTGCGGAAGCGATCCTTATCTAATTTTTCATGTGTATTGATATCCCAAAGTCTGCAGGTATCCGGTGAAATCTCATCCGCAAGGATGATCTGCCCTTTATGTCTGCCAAACTCAATTTTAAAATCAATTAATTCAATTCCGATACTTTCAAAATATTTGCATAAAACCTCATTTACTTTAAAGGCATACTTGGAGATCGTCTCGATCTCTTCTCTGGTTGCGATACCGATTGCAATCGCATAATAGTCATTAATCATCGGATCGCCCAAGGCATCATCCTTATAGGAGAATTCCAATGTTGGACTGATGAAACGGATGCCCTCTTCCATGCCCATCTTCTTAGCAAAGCTACCTGCGGATACATTTCTGATAATTACCTCAAGCGGTACTATCTCAACCTTCTTCACAGCGGTCTCACGGTCGCTTAATTCTTCGATGTAATGTGTCGGAACGCCTTCCTTCTCAAGTAAACGGAATACGTAATTTGACATTCTGTTGTTAATTACACCTTTGCCTACAATGGTGCCCTTCTTTAAGCCATTAAATGCTGTTGCGTCATCCTTGTAGTCTACGATTAAAACGTCCTCCACTTCAGTCTTGAAAACCTTCTTTGCTTTTCCTTCATAGAGCATGTCTAATTTTTTCATCCTTAATGCCACCTATCCTTTACTATATTTTCTCAATAATGCAGTATGTGCAAAATATTTATAGCAACCTTGATTACTCTTTTATTATAATGGAAGGCGGTAATTTCGCAATAGGTTTTGTCGCCGAAAAATGACATAAATCAAATTTTTGGCTTAATGCACAAAACCAAATAAGAAACCATAAAATTGTTGCATAATTACTGCTAAAATTGAAAAAAGGATGATAAGTATATCATCCTTCATTCATTAGAAAATATAATAGATCAAGTTTTCTGAAGATTTTAATGTAGATCAAACACCCGTTTGGCAATATTTTCCGCCGCATGTCCGTCTTCTAATGAACAGAATCGTTCATAAAATGCTTCATATTTTTCTTTATATTGCTCTGTGATCTGATCAATATCCTTGATGGCATCCACCACCTCTTCATTGGTGAAGAGCAGAGGCCCCGGCACCTCAGTCTCAATATCCATATAAAAACCGCGAAGCATATCACGATATTTATCAAGGTCATAGGTGTAGAACAGAATCGGCCGCTTCAGGTTCGCATAATCAAAGAATACGGAGGAGTAATCGGTGATCAATAAATCCGATATCAGATAAAGCTCTGTAATGTCATTATATTTGCTAACATTATAAGCAAAATCCTCAAGGCCCGTAACATCTAAGGAATCGGCAATAAAATAATGGGTACGAAGTAATACCACGTAATCCTTGCCCAGCTCCTTCTTCAGAAGATGCAGATCGAGCTTAAGAGCAAATTTATAGGCTCCCCTGCCGTAATACTCATCGTCTCTCCAGGTAGGAGCATAAAGAATCGTCTTCTTCCCTTCCGGGATGCGCAGGCTCTTCCGAATCTTAGCCGCCATTTGCTCCTTATTCGGGCTATACATAATATCATTCCTGGGATATCCGAATTCCAGCATCTCCTTATCAAAGAGGAATGCACTGCGGAAAGCCTCGGAGGAGAATTTGTTGGCTGCCACAAGATAATCCCACTGACTCGCCTGCTTGAAGAAATGCGCCTTATATAAGGGTGAGGCTGCCATAACCTCCTCCTGATCAAATACCAGCTTCTTAAGTGGTGTGCCGTGCCAGGTTTCGAGGAATATACTACCTTCTCGTTTCTTCATCCATAATGGCTGCCTTACATTAAATACTATGTACTTCGAACGTGCCAGATAATAACTGTAACGGATACTGAACCGCTTTGCCTTTGTATGCTTGTAAGGCACCTTGATACCAAAAGGAAGGGTCCATATGTAACGGTACTTACCGGGATAATTTTTGTTCAAATATTCATATATGTATTTTGGACTGTCGGAGTAACTCTTACCGAAAAAGCTCTCGCAGATTACCCAGTTCTCCTTCACCGGCAGCTTCGTAAAGACCTTATTGTAAAGATAATTGGCCAGTACATTCTTATTCTTCTTCATCTTCTTGAACTTTTTTATTCCGAGATGCCTGGTAACAATTAAGGTTGCTTTTTTTACATTATTACTTAACAATGCCTTTACAATTTTCTTCTTATATTTCTTCAAAGCATTAAGCTTCTCCGAATCCACTTCCGATACCGCCTTACGCATCACCTGGAAGCGTTCGGTGCGCCAGATGTCCTTCTCGCTTCGTCTAAGTCTTGGAGCATAGACACCCGCATAATATGCAATCAGCTTATCCTCAAGATACCCCCTAAGAGCTGTCTTTTCCTCAGTATATTCCCTGGCCTCTTGATACGCCTGTATATATTCCTCGAACTTACCTTCTGCCTTTGACTGAGACAGTGCGGGATAATGAATCGGATCGTTATGCTTTCTTTTTATATAGATGGCTTCAGGAATGTAAGAACACGTCCTAACAAGCTGCAAAGCCTGAATCACGAAGGTTGAGTCCGAGAAAAAAATATAGCTATCATTAAAGCGAATATCGTTCTCATTCAAGAAGCTTCTTCGAAACAGAATCCCAAGTACGGAAACATTACCCAAGCCTTTTCTGGAAACAAAAAGAGAATGATATGCTTCCGCTATCTTAGCCAGATCCTCCGCATCCACATTGGCCACTGCTGCCAGCTTTTCCTGAACCTTCAAAATCTTTCTCTGACGGCGGGTAAGCTTCGGAGTATCACCTTCTTCCGATACCGAAGTCATCACCTCCTGCTCTCCCTGCTCCTGATCCCCCTGCTCTGCTTCGCTTGGATCCTGCTCATCATCGGTCTGCTCCTCTTCAGTTGCAGTAGATGCGAGATATACCATACGACGAAACCAAGTGGACTTCTTCTTACCATAAGTAAAATCAGCCTTTTGCTCATCTGCCTCGCGAAGCAGTACATCCAGGGTTCCGTTCATAATATAATCATCACTATCCAGAAAATATACATATTCTCCGACTGCCGCATCCAAACCTGCATTTCTGGCACTTGCTACACCACTATAATTCTTATATTGCTCATCAATCTTTGACATTGTGAACCTGTGGTTTGCTACTTGATCTTCGCTTAGTTCGATCACATTCATATTCAGATCCTGATATGCATGAATTAACTCAGAGACATCCTCCTTCACATGATCAAGTACCAAAATTGTCTCGTAATCGGTTAATCCCTGATCCCGGACGCTTTCCAAACAGTCCCCCAGAAAATGTATTCCTTTATGAAAAGGAATAATAATACTTAGTTTCACGTTAACACCTTGCCTTTCTTATAAAGTATCGGAAGTATTCTCTTCCAGTGCAAAGCAGCCTTAGCTGTATTGTCGATATTATCTTTCGTCTTTTTTGATGAAGAGTCCCGAAAGCTTATCCATCGCAGAATCATAGGCTCGTGCAACGAGAGGCCGGGAATATATAAATGTGATTACTGCCGTTATCAGGATTGAATAGATCAAATAAAGCATTGGGTGGTGCTTAAGTATCTGAAGCTTTTCAAGAACTGGAATTGTAAATAAATGAAGGACATAAACTGTCATGGTACTTGAACCAATTCGTGTAAAAAAGGTTTCTTTCTCGGATACTAAATTCAGCAGGACAAAGATCATAACTGCTGCAACAATATAAACCGTAAACCGGAAAAACATGGTCTGAAGTTCTTCACCCTGGGGATAGTAGGTCCGTAGAAACAGAAGCTCTATATCAAAAATATCCTTCGATGCTACTATATAAGACCATATCCCTACCAATATCAGCAAAAGGACGGAAAAGACCTTGGGTATTTTTCTAATCCATGCTACATGCTCCGCCGTACAATAATAGCCCGCCAGAAAGAAGGGAAGAAAGCAGAGTAGTCTCCCCAAAGCCATATAGTCCGAAAATTCTTTACTGAAGCCGCTCACTAAGGCAACAACCAAACTTAATGGTAATACATATCGAATCTTTACTAAATCTTTCAGGAAAAATTTCCATAAAAATAAGGTCAATAGATACCATAGACCCCATGTTGGATTAAATAAACGTATTCCGCTGTAATCTTCCTGGAGTATATATATTTTAAAGCCATAATTTATTATATTAAGTACCAGATAGGGTACCAATATCGTAACGAATGCATTATTCCTGATTTTATCTAGCTTTTTGGAAAAATACCCGGAGACAAAAACCATTGCCGGCATATGAAAAAAGAATATAAATATGTATATGCCTTTGATCATATTATCATCGTTCCTCATCGAGGTAAGAATATGTCCCCATACCACTAATATAATTAAAATTGCCTTTAGATTGTCAAACTTATAATCTCTAACCTTCTCCCTTATATTCGTTTCATTTATCTTATGTTCTTTATTTGTTATATCACTATTCTTTATCTCTTGTTTTACGGAACTCTGCTTTGTTATATTCATACTTATAGTTACTCCTATTTTGTAACACAAATAGACATCTTGATTTTAGCAAAGTTTATCATATCCTGCAACGATTTTATTATTACATTGCAATTCGTTTCCTTTTGCTGTAGAATTCTAGCATATGCTATACAACAAATATGTATTTTAGCATCATTTTTATAAAATGCAAGAAAAAAAGGAAGCCAATTATGAAAAAACTTTACTATTTGCTATTTGCTTTTATTAAGAAAGAAGCTGTCCTTTGTATTGCCGGACTGGCTGCTATTCTTACCATGTTTTTTGTTCCCCCAACCCTTGGGTATATTACATATATTGATTTTCGAGTACTTGGATTACTGTTTTGCCTGATGGCCGTTGTATCCGGCTTTAACAAAACCGGAATCTTTATTCTTCTGTCCGAAAAGCTGTTAATGCGTGTGGCAAACATTAGATCCATTGCGCTTGTGCTGGTACTTTTAAGTTTTTTCACCTCCATGTGGATTACCAATGACGTAGCACTGATCACTTTTGTACCCTTTGCAATTCTAATACTTACCATGACCGGGTATACTAAGTACCTCGTAACAATTATTGTTCTTCAAACAATAGCCGCGAATCTAGGCAGCATGCTTACCCCAGTAGGAAATCCACAGAATCTCTTTCTGTATTCGGAATATAGCATTCCTATCACTGAGTTTCTTAAGATCACTATACCTTATACTATATTGTCTCTGCTATTAATATGTATTGCCGTTATGTTCATCCCCAAGGAGCATATCAGCTTCACACTATCTGATACGAAAAAAACAGACAAGCATAAACCCTATACCATTGCAATGTATAGTGGACTCTTTCTTGTCTGCCTGGCGTGTGTATTAAAATTAATTGATTATCGGATCACCATTTTGGTTGTTCTCCTTTGCATTCTAATTTTTGACCATACTATAATCAAGAAGGTAGATTATTCTCTACTTCTTACCTTTATATGCTTCTTCCTATTTGTAGGCAATATCGGCAACATTCCGGTTATCCGGGATTTTCTTGCTTCTCTACTGAATGGCAGAGAATTCATAATATCCATGCTCGCCAGTCAGATAATCAGTAACGTTCCGGCTGCCGTATTATTATCTGCCTTTACCGATAATTATAAAGCAATCATCCTTGGAACTGATCTGGGCGGCTTAGGAACATTGGTGGCTTCGCTGGCAAGTCTGATCTCCTATAAGTTCTATCTTAGAACCTCCGATGCCAATTCAGTTAAGTTTATTGGAGTCTTTACTCTATATAATCTTGGCTTCTTGGTCGTATTATGCCTATTCTACTACCTATGGAACTGTCTCTTTTTACTTGCTTAACACGCCACTATTGAATGAAGAAGCATTTCATCGGTTATTAGCTGATCCATTTACCTTCTTTCGCTATCTCCCAGATTCCGTTTTTAAGAACAGCGGTGACATCGTCCGCGCCGATGGCACCATCTCCACCTCTCCATTTACTGATAGCACACTTAATCTCTTCTTTGTTCTCGTCATAGGTAATCTTCGATACTTTTATCAATATACCATCAGGAAATGATAGAATTTTCGTATCAATTATCTTTTGCTGTACTAACTCTTCATAGGTTCCTTCGATGATTTCTAAGCCGTAAGCTGCCGCCACTTTTGCTAATATCATCTCTCGTTCAAGGTTAGTCAGATTAATCCATTCCGAGGTATCCAATGCAATCTTCTTAATATCATTATTAAGGCCCTTATCTTCCTGGTAAATATCATCAATCAAAGCCAGATACCCATCAATCAGATTGTTATGATCGACTTTTTCTACTTTAGTTGCCGTTATCTGAGCAGGATAAGATTCAGCAATTACTCCGTTATAGGTTATTACCAAAATATCTCCTGCTATGAGATGCTCTGTCTTAATCGTCGCTCCAGTCTCATCCATTAATACCGCACCGGCCACGTTAACCGATATCTTATCGGAGGATCTTGCTTCATTACTATCTTCACTGGGGGTAATTAATAAGAGCTCTCCGCTTTCAATAATTTCAGCACGGAACGAATATTGCTCTTCTCCGACATCTAAGGGTGTCTGATCTGACTGGGGAGTATCCTTGGTACTCGGTACTTCCTCTTTTGCACCACATCCACCCAGCACTATGACAGTAAGCATTAGTATAAAAATAAATCTTATTATTCTTCTCATTACTTTCTCCATTTCCAAATCGCAAGTTTATCGTTATAATCTATAGACGATATTACGATTAGGATTGTTCCAATTATAAATCTTTAAATTCTTCTTGCAGATGGTACGATTGATTCATCTCCAATGGGCAAACTTCGCAGTTCTTCCCATGTGAATTATGCTTTTTAATAATTCACATTATTCCCATAAATGAAATCACGAAGCATACTTCTGGTATCATCCCAGCTCTTAGGGATTAGCACGTCCTGTTTATAACGGCCAATTTGAACTCTCTCGCTGTAATAACTGTCATCGATCGGAACACGGAAGGTCTCAAGCTCATTCTTCTCCAGATATACTGCTTGCTGCAGATAGCTATTATATTCTGTCTTTGTAATATCTGTTTTTATGTCTATATTAGATATAATATTATTCATAATCATACCTAATTGAATTACATTCTTCTTACGAAGCTTTTCGAATATTTTCTCCAGTACAGTTCTCTGCCTCTGAGTCCGTCCGAAATCACTACCTTCTGTCTTTGTGGATACTTTACGAATTCTGCAATAGCCCAGCACCTGATTGCCGTTCATATGCTGGACTCCTGTAACAACATTCCGATTGGCCGGATTAGATATATAGTTGGTCGTTCTAAGATACTCGGCTTCCTTTGAAGTCAATTCAATATCGATTCCGCCTAGATAATCAATAATCTCCTCAAAATCATCGAAATCGACCAGTACATATCCATCCATTGACAGACCCAAATTTGTCGCTATTGTATCATAGAGCAGATTGATCCCTCCATTTGCGTAGGCAGAGTTCAATTTATTATTCCTATATCCCGGTATCTCGACATATAAATCGCGCATCAAAGAGGTAAGCTTTATCACATTTTTTTTCGAATCCAGAGACGCAACTATCATCGTATCCGTATTCAGTGCTCCTTCAAAGGTCTCTACTCCAATGAGAAGAATATTATAAACAGTTTTACTTTCTGATGGTTTCTGAACAGCATTATCGGTGGTATCTATCACCGGCTTCTCCCCCGTATCTTTCATATCTATTGGTTCTTCCGAGGCTTCATAGTCTAATTTACCGTAGCTGTAATTACTAACGATACGAATAACCAGGTTTCTTCCCAGATCCGTCTTAATCAGGAAGAGAACTGCCATCAAAATAATTAAAACAGGAAATACAACAAATTTTAATATTCTACTAAGACCTTTTTTCTTATCTTTCACTTCAGAAAACTTCTTTATCTCCGGATCATTATTATTGTAGCTGGCCGCTCCTTCAACTTGGATCGTTTCGTTCACCTGTGTACTAAGAGATCTTTTTAAATCATCCAGAAATTCATCCGTTTGATCCTCAAAAGCCTCATTGGGATCCTGCTCCTTGGGATTGTCTCCATTGCTTCCATTCGTGTTGTTCATAATGTTCATCCTTTTCTTTTATACTATTCACCCGGATATGCAGTTTCGAACCTTGTGGTAGTTATTTACAATTCGATGTTAGCATCCGGGGAATTTAAAGTCAACATATTACCCAAAACGTAAATAAATCTTAAGAATATAGTTACCAAATATAACATTTATATGAATCCAATTTAAGAAATACTTGTATAATGAAACCCCATATATTATAATGCTATAAATTATACTAATCTGATATGAATTAGAGCATTTAAATAAAGGAGGGTTCCTTGGTATGAATTATCACGTAAACACAAAGTGCCTGTATGGCAATCAAAAGAAAAGCCCTGTTGACAGCACCGGTGCGATCAGCTTCCCCATCTATCAGACAGCAACCTTTGCTCATCCCGATGTTGGCAGTAGTACGGGTTATGATTATTCCCGTTTACAGAACCCGACCAGAGAGCAGCTGGAGAAAATTATTGCATCTCTGGAAAATGGTTATGATGCTGTAGCTTTCAGCTCCGGTATGGCTGCCATGAATGCTCTTATGGAGATTTTCGAACCCGGTGACCACATCCTGGCTTCCGATGATTTATATGGTGGAACGATTCGAATCTTTAACCATATTAATAAGAAGAACGGTATCGAGGTTGAATATATCAGCACTTCTAATGCCGATTTAGTGCGTAATCATATTAAGAGCAATACGAAGGCAATCTTTGTAGAGACACCGACTAATCCGATGATGAATGTCACTGATCTGGAGGAGATATCACGGATTGCCCGTCACCATCGACTCCTATTGATGGTTGATAACACTTTTTTATCACCCTATTTTCAAAATCCAATTAACCTTGGCGCCGATGTGGTTTTACATAGTGGAACCAAATTCTTAGGCGGTCATAATGATACCCTTGCCGGTTTCTTAGTGATGGCAAATGAAGTCTTGTCCGAACGCATTCGTTTTATCCTAAAGACCACCGGCTCCGGTCTCTCTCCCTTCGACAGTTGGTTATTACTTCGGGGTATTAAAACACTTTCCATAAGAATGGAAGCACAGCAAAAGAATGCGCTGGCAATTGTTGATTGGCTGAAGGACCAGAAGCAGGTTCGTAAGGTTTATTATGTTGGATTACCAAGCCATCCGGGCTATGAGGTGAATCGTAAACAATCCAGAGGATATGGGAGTATGATCTCCTTTCATGTTGATACTCCGGAGACAGCAGTCCGCATACTTCGTAAGGTACAGCTCATACAATATGCTGAAAGCCTTGGTGGGGTGGAGAGCCTGATTACCTATCCCATGCTACAGACCCATGCCGATGTTCCGGAAGAGGAACGTGAGGCAAAGGGGATTAATCATACCCTTCTCAGACTGTCTGTAGGAATCGAGTATCTTGATGACTTAATTTCCGATTTAGCTCAGGCCTTTGATGATGCGGATCGTTAGAAAGGATGGATATATATGGATTACAATTTTGACAAATTCATTGATCGGAAAAACACAAATTCCCTAAAATATGACTTTTTCACAGAACGTGGAAAACCCGCTGACATTCTTCCTTTATGGGTAGCTGATATGGACTTTTCTGTCCCCCATGAGGTTCAAGATGCAATCCAACAGGCAGTTGCCCATGGTATATTTGGTTATAGTGACGTAAAGCAGGACTATTTTAAAGTAGTTCATGACTGGTTCTTCCGCCATTATGGATGGGATACCAAGGAAAATTGGTTGATTAAATCCCCAGGGGTTGTTTTTGCCATTGCCATGGCGGTCAGAGCCCTTACGAAGGAGGGGGATGGAGTACTAATTCAACAGCCTGTCTATTACCCGTTTTCTGAAACCATTCGCTTAAATAACCGAAAGCTGGTCGTGAATTCACTAGTATATCAGGACAATCAATATTTTATAGACTTTGATGACTTTGAAGATAAGATCGTTAAGAATGGAGTGAAGCTCTTTCTATTATGCAATCCTCATAATCCGGTGGGAAGAGTCTGGACGATGGAAGAGCTGATCCGTCTGGGTGAGATTTGTCTTAAATATAAGGTTATTGTCCTATCAGACGAAATCCATTGCGATTTCACTTATCCCGGTTATCAGCATATCGTTTTCTCAAATATCAGTGAGGAATTTGCGCAAAACACCATTACCTGTACGGCCCCCAGCAAGTCTTTTAATCTTGCAGGTCTGCAGGTATCGAATATCTTTATCCAAAACGATGCCCTGCGTGGGATGCTGAAGCTTGAGATAGCAAAGAGCGGCTACAGCCAGCTTAATACCCTTGGACTGGCTGCCTGCAAAGCTGCCTATCAATATGGCGAGCCCTGGCTCGTACAGTTGAAAGCTTACTTACTTGGAAATCTGGATTATGTCCGTGAATTCTTATCTGAGAAGCTTCCCATGATTAAGCTGATTGAGCCCCAGGGGACTTATCTGATCTGGCTTGATTTTAGTGCGTTGCAGCTTACACGCAAGGAATTGGAGGAGTTGATTGTCCATAAAGCGAAGTTATGGCTGGATCCCGGTCACATCTTTGGCCCTGAAGGAGAAGGCTTCGAGCGAATTAACATTGCCTGCCAGAGACAAACCCTGGCAAAGGCCCTAGAGCAGCTACACCGGGCCGTAATGTCAAGATAAGAGCAAAGGGGCTATCACATAATGCCATATGCTTTGAATGAAGATGAATAAGCTCCGATCACACAAAAGTTGCCGGACATTATCCCGCTTTATTTGCTAAAATCGAACATAAATGTTCGCTTTTTAAGCATACAAAGCAGAAATCTGTCCGGCAAACAGACACCTAATATGAAAATAACAACTTTACATTACCAATAGAATATCATTGGTTTCTTGCATCATGCTCTCCGGTAAGTAGTTCTTTTCCAGCTTCACGCCGTTAACATAGAACTCCGTAAAGCCACTCTCGGCACCATTCGGGTTCTGAACCTTTATTTTCAGCTTCTTACCACGGAAGTTCTTCTCGATAGAGAATTCCTTCCACTCACTCGGAATACTGGGCGCAATCAGAAGACCATTCAGATCAGGTCTCATACCCAGGATACCTTCTACACTGGCTACCATAACGGTGGAAGCGGTTCCGGTCAGCCAATGGGTATGGGAGCGTCCGAAGAAAGGACTGTCGGTTGCTTCAGTAAACTGCCCGTGCGCATAAGGCTCGATGACACGAATCTCAGCATGATCATTCTGGGTAGCCGGGCAGCTCTCGGTAAAATATTCATAAGCACGGTTACCATGACCCATCAGAGCCTCTGCAAGAATGATCCATCCCTGGGGCTGTGAGAAGATACTACCGTTTTCCTTCGTGGAGGGGTTGAAAAGAATTGCCAATGCTCCGTCAAAGGCATGATCAACATAAGAGGGCGCCATGGTTCTGACACCATACTTCGTATTCAGTTCTCTATGAACACTCTCCAATGCAAGCTCTGCCTGCTCCTTTGTAGCATGACCGCTGATTACCGACCAGGACTGGGGATTCACCCACATGCTCGCTTCCGGATCCTTCTTGGAACCAATGACCTGACCATCCTCCTTGAAGCCGCGGATAAAACGGTCTCCTTCCCAGCAATTGGTGTTCAGAGTCTCGCCTAAATCCTTTTGCACCTTATCAAGGTATTCGATATACTTCTGATCATTTCTGTCGATTGCAATATTACGGATTACATTCATTGCGTAATATAGCTGGAAGGCAACAAAGGTAGATTCACCCTTCTTACCTAGTCTTAAACAGTCATTCCAATCCGCATGAAGACCGGCAGGCATATTATGTACGCTAAGTCGTTCCATGGAAAAATTAATGGCACGCTTTAAGTGATCGTAAACATCGCCCTCTTCCTTGTTTGCATAAGGAATCACCTCATCTAAGAACTTCTTATCACCAGTCTCAGCCATGTACTTATATACTGTCGGGAACAGCCATAGCGCATCATCGGCACGGTAAGCAGGATGCCCTGTTGCTTGTACATAAGAGGCATCATCCGGTGTATCCTCATGTCCTGCCTTATGATCAAACTTAACCAGAGGAAGACCTCCGCCGTTATCCACCTGAGCGGATAGCATAAAACGAAGCTTCTCCTTCGCCATCGCAGGGTCCAGATGAATAATTCCTTGGATATCCTGCACGGTGTCACGGTATCCATAGCCGTTACGAAGTCCCGCATAGATAAAGGATGCGGCTCTAGACCATATAAAGGTAATAAAGCATTGATAAGCATTCCAGGTATTTATCATCGCATTAAAGTTCTCATCGGGAGTCTTTACCTGGAAATTGGATATTTTACCATGCCAGTAATGAATCAATTCATTCAACTCTGAAGTAATTATCTTAAGATCTGCGTAGGTATCAAGTATGGCCTTCGACTGTACATCATTCTTCTGACCGAGGAGGAATACGAACTCCTTGCACTCACCTGGTTGCAGTGTCATCTTGGTATGTAGCGCACCACAGGCATTGGAGTTGTAATTAAGTACATTATCACACATTCCCACCTCAACAGCGATCGGGTTATGGAAGCTACGATAGCTACCGATAAAATGTGATTTGTCACCATTATAGGAAGTAACCTCTGCACCGGCTAATCCAAAAAAACGATCTGTGGCGCTCTTTCCGTCCTCATTCTTATGAACATTTTCATTAATTGTCTGTAGTATCTTATTCCCCTTAAAATAAGTCTTCGTGATGAATAGTGTGTACTGCAGATTCACCTGATCGTTCTCATAATTGCCTTCATTCGTAAATTCTACAAATCCGAAGGCCGAGATATTACGAGGCTTATCACCCGTATTCTTTAAGGTAACCTTCCACACCTCATGAGTCTTGTTCAAGGGCACATAATACAATACCTCAGACTCAATTCCCTTATACTGCGCATTAATTGTCGTATAAGCGGTACCATGGTGGCACTGGCTGGAATACTCTGTCAGCGGTTTGCCTACAGGTTGCCAGGATGCAGACCAATAATCATTCGCATCATCATCACGCAGATAAACATATCTCCCCGGTTTATCCTCCTGATTGAAGATGTAACGGCTTATTCTTCCGCTCGCACCACTCTTTACGAAACTGTAACCACCTGCATTGTTCGAGATGATTGCACCATACTCCGGTGACCCCAGATAATTCGCCCAGGGTGCCGGTGTATCCGGCCTCGTAATGACATACTCCTTTTTTTTCTCATCAAAATAACCGTAATTCATACATACCCTCCCTTATGGCGCTCAGCGCCATCATTAATTTTATGAAAGAAGCCGCCTTGGGCTTCTTTCCGAGTGAAAGAATTTTTCACTCTACTCCCTCATCGTGCAAACCGCACTTTCACTTTTATAAAAGAACCCTAAAAGGATTATTTTCAAAAATGGCAAATAAATCGTATCTCAATACATCTTATCTATATCTGACTATTTATAGATTCTGTAATTGCCGCTCAAAGCTATGAGAGCAAACAAATACAGACAATTATCATAATAACGACGTTCCCCCTTACGAAGAGGTGTATTCCAAAAAAGGTCTACACATTCCTTACGATATCTCCCCTTACTCGCTAAGGATGCCTCAGCGTTGGTTGCGATGATAGCCACCGGATGCAACGCTTTCTCTTCAATAATGGTTCCGTCCAGTTCATATACCATGTCATTTCTACCCTTCACAGTCTCACAGAAGAAGGTCTGGATCTTGTCAGCGCACTCACTTTCCCACTCGTCTGCTGCAAACCATTCATAATCCAATCCCAGGTTAGCAGGCACCCGATAAGCATCGCTATAATAGCGTTCTCTATGATCCTTCATAAATGGACTTCCATCATAGTGGGCATATTCCGGCGCAAGTCCGGTTACAGGATGGCAAGTCTTCTTCAGATACTCCCTGCTCGCTTTGGCTGCTTCCTTCCAAAACTTTCGATCTTCTTCATTCGCCCATAAAGCAAACAACTCATAGAAATGAGGCAGATGATAGGATGGATCTGAGAAATCGCAATTTGGGATAAACTTAATCAACTTATTAGAAGGCTCCCACATGGGATCACCGGGAAAATCTTCTTCTCCCTTATGAACACAGGCATGTAGAATGTCTCTAGCCTCTTTGGAATAATTGTAGATACCTTCGCCATCTCCCCATCTATTTGATGCAAAGAATAATGCAAGTGCAAAATATTCTTCTCCATCCGGAGCAGGTCCTTCCGAATTCTTCGTTCCGTCCGGCTGAACAGACCAGGCAAAGTAGCCCTTATTCCAGCCATAGTCCATCCACATATATGTTTTGGTAAACTTCCAGAGCTTATCAAATTCTTTCTTCCAGTCTCTCTGTACGCACATCATCATGGCATAGGACATGCCTTCTGTTCTGGCATCAAAATTCCCGGTGTCCTCAAAATATGCCATATCCTCACCGATCTCGTGGTAGAACCTCTCATCCTCCGTTCCATAGAAAATGGTCTGATAAGCCTCTTCTACTCTTTGTTCAATCTCTTTTTCATCATATCCGAATTCCAAAAACAGATTCCGGTACTCTCCTGTATAAAATGCACCTTTCATGATTAACCTCCATATAAAAGTGTCAGTTTGCTGACACTTTCGCGCACGAGCGGATTGAATAGCAATATACAATTCTCTATACTATAAAATATTGAATATTTTATACTTTCTTTCCTCCGCTCACAATGGAGTACCTTATCCTCTTTTTGTAATATCTATTCTGATTCAATGAGATGATCCGGTTATTCATGATAAAACACGCTTTGTTTTAGTCCTATCACTTTTTACTTCTGTTTAATAACTCCTTTAATTCCTCCACCGAGAAATGATAATGGGTATTGCAAAAATGACAATTCACCTCGATTGGTTTCTCTTCCTCTATCATTTCCGTAATCTCTTTCTGTCCAATAGAGATAATCGCCTTCTCCACTCTCTTCTTCGTACAGTTGCACTCGAAGGAAGCCGGTAGCTTGTCCATAAGCTCCAGACCAAAGTCCCCCAAAATATGTTCCAGAATCATCTCAGGAGACATCTCTTGATCTAAGAGTGAGGTGATGCTTGTAATTTCATTCACTTTCTTTTCAAGTCGATCAATGATCGTCTCCTCTGCGAAAGGCATCAGCTGTATGATAAAGCCTCCTGCCTGCTTAACGGTATTTTCTTTGTTCATCAATACACCCAGTGCCACCACTGACGGTACTTGTTCACTGGTCGCATAATAATATGCGATATCCTCTGCTATCTCGCCAGATACCAGATGAGTCTGTCCCGTATAGGGCTCCTTCAGTCCCATATCCTTTATTACGCTTAAGATCCCAGCTCCTATTGCTCCACTTACATCCAGCTTTCCTTTATCGTTGGCATGAAGTATAACCTCTGGTTGATAAGCATAGCCTTTGACTGTTCCCTTGGAATTAGCTGTAACAGTAATTCCTCCAATGGGTCCACTGCCCTTAATTTGAAGAGTAAGAATATCCTCCTCTCCCTTCATCATACTTCCCATGATCGCTCCAGCGGTCAGAAGTCTACCAAGAGCAGCTGTCGCTACCGGACTGGTCCCATGAATACTTCTTGCATACTCTACTAATTCCTTCGTTGTAGCTGCATATGCGCGGATCTGATTTTCGGCAGCACTTGCACGTATAATATAATCGGCCATAATTTACTCCTTCTATTCATTACATTTTGGATACTTATCTCTCATCTAATAAAATATCTCTTATATTCTCGCGTATTACTTATCATTTTTCGTTATATTATTGAACTGAAACACCTTACCTGTTCTCTACCCCAAACAGTTCTTATTTACAGATGGTGCTCTATGGCTGTATATACATTTTATTAGCTTGACGTTTCTCCTTGGCGATAATATAGACTCTCTCACTATCCTTTTTCGGCTTCTTTTCGGTCAGCATATCATAGATAGCCACCAACTCCATGCCTGCTTCCTCGATTAACCGTGTTATCGTATCCATGGAATAAGCCTTACGGTAATGAGTCTCTTCATATTTGCGATACATCCCCTCCGCTTCAGGAATAAACAGAGTCAGATTAACTTCATTCATCATCTCTTCTTCGTAATAAGTATTTTCCCATATAAAGCTTCCCTCATCACGGTTCTCAGCAATAGTGTTATCACCCAGAACCTCTTCATATGCATACTTGGTATCCAAATCAAAGATAAATAATCCCCCCGGATCCAGGTAATTATTCACTAACCGAAACACCTTCAGAAGCTCTTCCTCTGAGAGAATATAATTCATACTGTCACAGACACTGACCACAGCTGCTACGGTCCCATATAATTCAAATTCTCTCATATCCTGGCATAAATACAATATATTGTAATCGTCAGCACTGTTCTCTCTGGCGATGGCCAGCATCTCCTCAGAATAATCAACTCCAATCATATCAAAGCCCCGTTCAGCCAGACGGCGAGTTATACTCCCGGTTCCGCACCCCAGCTCAAGAAGTAAACCCTTCTCAATCTGATTTTTTTTTAATAAACGTTGTAAGTAGTCAGCCCACTCCTCATACGGAACATTATCCATAAATAGGTCATAGACTGATGCAAAGCCACTGTAAGGCTGCATCGCTTGCAGCTCCTTTCTAATCATGAATAGGCAGCAGGCTGATGATCTGTAACAACGCCTTGCTGCCATAAGTGTTATATATGCAATTACTTCAGAAATCTTATGCTGTTAATTAATAGCTATTTACTTAATATCTATTTCTTAATCACCATTTTGCTGTTTTTTCTGTTAAGTTATTCTACCATACCTGGAAGTTCTTATCAATTAAAAATATATGACTTCGTTCTGGTCTCTCATCTTAGTGAAATGGAAACGCTTCTAAAGATCAACTAATTGCAAAAAAGGGTGCTGCTTTATAGACGCAGCACCCCATTCTAAATTGTATTCTCTAATAATCGAAAAATATATTAAGATTAAGTTCCCTTTTCTCTTAAGCCATCTTATTAAAGATATCCTTCAGTGTAGGATATAACTCCTTGAACACCTCATACTTCTTATTGTATTGCTCAACTTCCTTCGGATCCTGTTCGGTAGTATCGATTACCTTAATTAGCTTGCTCGTAGCATCCTCAACATCGGCATATTTACCACAGCCAACTGCAGCAAGAATTGCTGCACCAAAAGCGGGACCTTCTTCTGAATTGATCTTATCAACCTTAACATTAAGCACATCAGCAATAATCTTACACCACAACGGGCTCTTTGCACCACCGCCATTGATACGGATCCGTTCTATTGCTACACCCAAAGATTTTACGATCTCAAAGGAATCACGAAGCGCAAATGCAACACCCTCAAGAACAGCCTGAGTCATATCAGCACGGGTGGTATCCATGGTCATTCCAATAAAGGTACCTCTGGCATTGGGATTATTGTGAGGTGTTCTCTCTCCCATCAGGTAAGGCAGGAAGTAAACATTATTCTCGCCAAGCTTTGTAATTGCCTGCTGTTCCTTACCATACTCCTTGGTTCCGATGATCTCATCCATCCACCATTTATTGGAAGCAGCTGCAGAAAGCATGACTCCCATGAAATGGTATTTTCCGTCAGCATGAGCAAAAGCATGAAGGGAATTGTTATCATCGACTGCAAATTCCTTGGTTGAGATAAATACAACACCGGAGGTTCCTAAGGAAACATTACATTTTCCTGCGCCTACGGTTCCCGTTCCTACAGCTGCAACTGCCTGATCACCGCCACCTGCTATCACTTTTACGCTAGTGGAGAGACCTAACTCTTTCGCAGCCTTCTCAGTCATGGTTCCTACCACCTGATAGGATTCATGAATCTTAGCCATCTGCTCTTCCTTTAAACCGCATAGGTCAAGCATTTCTTTCGACCACTTCTTATTCTTAACATCAAATAATAGCATACCGGAAGCATCAGATACGTCAGTACAGTGAACACCGGAAAGCATATAAGCTATATAATCCTTGGGTAGCATAACCTTTTTGATCTTGGCAAAATTCTCGGGCTCATGCTTTCTTACCCACAATAATTTGGGAGCAGTAAAACCGGTCAATGCCATATTAGCTGTGTAGCCGGAGATCTTCTCTCTTCCAATCTCTTTATTCAGATAGTCACATTCTGCCTGAGTACGTCCGTCATTCCACAGAATCGCGGGTCGGATAACCTTATCATTCTCATCCAGAATAACCATTCCGTGCATCTGTCCGCTAAAGCTGATACCATCAATCTGAGATTTGTCCTGGTCCTCTGTAAGTTCCTTGATCCCGTCGACCAGAGCGGTGTACCAGTCCTCCGGGTTCTGCTCGGACCAGCCTGGCTTCGGGAAATATAGTGGATATTCTCTTGTTACAATGCTCTTAATGTCTCCTGCCTCATCCATCAGAAGGAGCTTTACGGAAGAGGTTCCTAAATCTACACCTACGTATAACATAGCATTATCTCCTTTTATATTAAGTTTTATATCAATTGATTTGTTGAATAAACTAATGTATGAGATAACTATAACAACTTGTATTAATGATGTCAAGCATGATCTGCAAGGCTCCTACATCAGGAATAAAAATTTGATTAACCGACAAGTGATAAGACAAATTAGAGACTTCTTGTTAAATAACTAAACAAATATTATATTTTCCCTTTCCAAAAAAAATTTTTTATGTTAACATTATAGCAATATAATTTTCATTACGAAGGGTGACTGTGATGGTAACAGGCAGCAAAGAACTTATACGAGATATTAACACGAATCTTGTCTTAGAGACGATTATTAATAATACATCTATATCAAGAGCTGCAATTGCTAAGCATTTAGGCTTAACGAAAGCAACCATATCTGCAATTGTACAGGAGCTGATCAATAAAAAGCTTGTAATAGAAATTGGTAGTGATGATACCAGCTTAGGAAGAAAACCGATCCTACTCAGTCTTAATAAGAAAGCAGGTTTTGTAATCTGTATCGATATTGGAGTAGATACCATATCTGCATTAGTATCTGACCTAATTGGGGAGGACTGCAGCCTAAAGCAAATTAAAACACCGAAGAATTCATCGAATATAGTAAATGTTTTAATAGAATTAATCGAGTCAATGAAGCTTCCAAAGGATACACCTTATGATCTGGTGGGAATTACACTTGGCATCCATGGCGTCATAGCCAATAACCAGGTATCTTTTGCCCCATACTATAACCTATCCGGAATAAATATTGCAGAGGGCTTAGAAAGTCATTTCAACACTCCGGTTTATCTGGAAAATGAAGCGAATCTCTCCGTGATCGGTGAGAAGACCTTCCAGTATGATTATGCTAATATTGCTAATATCAGCGTGCATTCCGGAATCGGTCTTGGAATTATAATAAATCATCAGCTTTATACTGGATATAACGGCAGAGCCGGTGAATTCGGACATACTGTAATTGAGATTGACGGCAGACAATGTCCCTGTGGTAATCAAGGGTGCTTTGAGCAATACGCCTCCGAGCGTAATCTGTTACGCGAATATTCCAAGATAAAGAACGTCGAAGAAGTGAATTTTGAGCAATTTAGAGTAGCCTATGAATCCGGCGATCCGGATGCTTATAAGATTATGGACGATTTTGTAAAATATATGTCCATTGGTGTCAATAATATTTTGAATGCTTACAACCCAGATATCGTGATTATCAATAGCTCCTTTACCATATTCTTCCCCCATATTACGGAAAAGATTGAAGGTGCTTTAACGAGTCGGATGAACAGCTATATTCGTATTGTACCCAGCATACTTCAAGATACCTCAATCCTACTCGGCGGTATTTGCGTAGCAATCAAAGGCTTCCTTGGAGTCGACAACCTTAAATTAAATCATATTGATCTGAGAAGTTAAGGGATATGTTCATTGTAATAGATCTTTAAGAATCGAATAATGTACAAGGGAAAAGGCTGCTATAGCCGGACACTTCTGCCAAGGAGTATTCCGACTATAGCAGCCTTATATAATCGATCAACTCTTCCCAATCACTAATTGTAAGACAATCCATTCCGGGTACCAGCTTGTTATGTTCCTGAAGAGCCCCTCTATACCATACAGGAAAAATCCCCATATTTGATGCACCTTCCACATCATAGTAGGCATTATCACCACAGTACCATACCTCGTTCGGCTTAAGCTTCGCCTTTCTCAATGCGAGCTCAAAAACTCTGTTATGAGGTTTACGAAATACATATTCACTGGTAGCAAGAATGAATTCGAATTCATTCTCTGGAAGCAATGTGTTAATCCGGTCCTCCAATGCTTTTCCACTAAAGGAGATATTACTGATAACAGCTGTTCTGATCTGCTGCTCCTTAAGGTACCGCAGAAGCTTCTCAATATTTTTTGTCAGAATCTTCTCAGCGGCATTATCCCAGAATACTCTCTCCATCTCCTCTGGAGACAATCCAATCTCAATGTCATAATATTCATACAGATATTTTTGGAATATATGATTATGAACTTCGATATGAGTCGCCTTCCTTACATCCGGATCATATCTTCCGATCTCTTTGTTTAGGATTTTCGCGAATTCCTGCAAAGCTTTTGCAGATATCTGATGAGGATTCCTAGTAGCATGCTTTAGTACAGCTTTTGTTCCGGCCTCACCGTTAAATGCTCCTTCTGATATTAAGGTCTGTCCGTAATCAAACATAATCATCTTTGGTTTATTCATCTATTACCCTCTCTATCCTCTGTCGTTAACTGTCTACCAATTACTTATTCTCTTGATTTTTTAACTCATTCTTACGCTTTGTAATAATTCCGCCTATTCTTCCTGATTCCTTTGCTGTCAGGGACTTCCAACCGGTCGCCATTACCTTATCCAGATACCCCAGCTCTTCAGCAATTTCATACTTTAGCTTTTCCTCCGGTTTTAAATTATTTAAATCAATCTCTTCGTTCTTCTTGCTCATGCTAGTCACCCTTTCTGTCATACTAATTAATCATACTGCCAAAGTACCAAAGCACCACGAATTTGGGTGGAGTTCGCACCACTGTACGGACTTCATAGTTCTTCCCGAATGAAGTTTCTTTTCTTCACACTAACTTTGCATGCATGCCCTTTGAGTTAGTTTGTGCCAAGTGTGCAACGTCTCGCATGCGAGACAGTTACACTTTGATTTCGCAGACACAAACTTAGAGGTATGAAAATTGCTTTTCTATTTTCACAATAGTATACTGACTAAAGTGTAACCAACTTCTATTCATCTATTCGAATTTCTTTACCAAGAGGGAGCGAATAGATTATCATTTCTTTTACTTTTTTATTTAACATCTGCTCCAAAGCTCTCTTATAATATTGGAGCTGTACCTTGTATCGATGAATCAACTGAATCTCGTCCGTTACGATATCCGACTTATAATCAAGGAGTACCAATTCCCCATTCTCTTCAAAAAAGACGTCAATGATACCTTGGATCAAGATGAGCTCCTCACTGTCGATCGATCTGAGAACCTCAGAAGCCTTGATACCCATAACAAACTGCTTTTCTTTATAAAGCTTATTCTCTTTCTCCGCTACTCTCATTCGTTTTGCTACATTGCTTGAGATAAATCCGAATATATAATCCAGTTTTAACTTTTCCACATCCGTGCTATTCAGCTTATTTGCATGGGTTAGAAGCTCCAATTCCTTATTAAGATCCTCTCTGCTCTGTACCCGTTGCAGATTGATCAACTCCAATACCTTATGGTACAGGGTACCTCGATCTGTTCCAGAAATCGTTGCTTCTTGCTGACGAAGAAATGCCGGTACCGTAGCTTCCATCTCCTGTTCTGCTGCAAGCGATAGCTCTCTCGTCGGTTTAGAGCCATATAAATTAACACTTTGCCCCTCATCCTGGAACTGTCCAAGCTTCTTTAACTCCGACACTGTCATCTTCACCTTTAATTCAGCCTCTTTTCGATAGGCATATTCATAATTAAGTCTTGATTTAATTTCTTCCTTCAACTCTAAATGGTAGTTTTTATCCTTATCTATCTCGTCTAATTCCTGCAAATCCTTCTGTAAGAAGAGTTGCTTTGTTACCTCCTCCCGTAACAGAGAGGTCTTAGATAGAACAGTGATCCACATATTCCCATGTTTCCATACAAAGGAAGCCTCCATAATATCCGGGACTTCTCCCATACGGTTTACCATTGCCGGAAGTACGAAGTCCAGATAACTCTTAGCGGAAAGAAGTTCATAGAAAGAGAATTCCTTACCGTTAATTTTCTCCTTTGATTTCAGGTACCCGGTTAGTATCAGCTTCTCCTTCGCTCTGGTCATGGCGACATATAATACTCGAAGCTCTTCGCCAAGGTTTTCCACTTGCACCTTCTTCTGAATAGCCTTCTTCAATAAAGTAGGTACCTTGGTTCTATTCTTACTGTCTATAAACTCGGGACCAACTCCCAATTCACTATGGAGTACGATGCTGCTGCGAAGATCCTGGGTATTAAACTGTTTGCTCATACCTGCTACGACGACAATTGGGAACTCCAATCCCTTACTCTTATGAATGCTCATAATTCGAACCGTGTTGTCCTGTTCCCCGGAAGTAGCGGCCTCTCCATAATCCACCTCATATTTATGAAGCTTCTCTATATACCGGATAAAATGGAATAAACCGTTATAACTACCTTTTTCAAAGCGAACTGCCTGAGCAAGGAGCATATCTATGTTGGCCTTTCTCTGCTCTCCACCGGGCATTGCACTGGCATAATAGTAATACCCGGTCTTATCGAGCACCAATTGAATCACTTCATGAATCGGCGTATAATTAACAAGAGAACGGTAATGCTCCAACTCCTTCAGGAATTTCTCTACCTTTAATCTCAGCTCTGCCATTCCGCTATCATTATTATAATCTTTCTCTGTGCCTTCCTGATTGTCTGGAGCCTGTACCGTAGCAAAAGTACATAAGGCAGAATACATACTGACATTACGATCGGTTGCACGAATTAATGCAAGCTCCGTTGAAGTCAAACCTACCATCGGTGAATATAACACGCCAACCAAAGGAATATCCTGCCTTGGGTTATCGATAATACGAAGCATATTTAGTATCGTCATTATCTCCACTGTCTTAAAATAACCAGTCCCGGTATCCGCATAAGCCGGGATACCTTCCTGCATCAGGGTGTTTACAAACACCTCAGACCACCCTGTCATACTTCGAAGCAATATGACGATATCTCTTAACTCTGCAGGTCTATGGCTTTTTACCTTCTGGTCATATACCAGCATTCCGCTATCAGGATCCGTCAACTCCCTAATCCTCTTAGCAATTGCTCTTGCCTCCAATTCCTTCTTGGTATAGACGGCCTCTTCTTCATCATCCTCGCTTATATCGGAGGACGCGACGTTCTTATCCTCCTTCACCATCCCTTTGAAGGCATCTTCTCCATCAGAGGTCATGTTCACTTTCTTCTCTTCATCATCTTCTTCCTCTGTTACGAGTAGTAATTCAACCTCATTGGCAATTCTAGAGCTTATGTCCTCAGGTAATGTTTCCTCATAAAGCTCACCATATTTAAGGGAGGCTGCCTCATCATAAGTGATGCCACCAACACATTCTTGCATAATCTGCTCAAAGATCTCGTTCACATATTGTAATACGGTAGCTCTGCTTCGGAAATTCTTGTCCAGGTCAATTCGCTGGTAATGATTCTCCTCTCCCTCTGTGGTAAGATTCTCACAGGAATAGCTCGCATACTTCTCCATGAAGATTTCGGGCATCGCCAGACGGAATTTATAGATACTCTGCTTAACATCACCAACCATAAAGCGATTCGGTCTTCCCAGATCTTCACGGGAGATACTGCGAAGGATGGTCTCCTGAACCATGTTACTGTCTTGGTATTCATCAATCAGAATCTCTTCAAACTGTTCGCTTAACTCCAGTGCTGCTTGTGTAGGAAGGCATCCACCATTGTCTTCCCCTTTTTCTTCCACAAGTATCTTCAGGGCAAAATGCTCCAGGTCATTAAAATCAATTAGGTTCTTCTCTTCCTTCTTCTTTGCAAATTCCTCCATGAATTCAAGAGTCAGATCAAAAAGCACCTGCATAATATTTCCCACTGCCTGATGATCCGCAAGCATCTCTTCTGGAGATTGAAAGAAATACTGTCCTGATAGATCCTTTAATCCTTTTTTGACCTCTTCTCGTAGTTCCTTAACCCTATCCTTCTTCCAGGCCTGAACCCCTTCCTCCTTCTTATTGGATAAGCGGTCATAAGTAATACCAGGAAAAAGCTTCGCATATTCCTCGTAGGTCTCTGCTCTGATAAGAGACTCCAGAATGCTTCGATCTGAAAGCAAAGCAGCCTCATAAGCAGTGGGTCCACCGACTTCACTGCAAACCTCAATTGCTTGATTATTCTTCTTGAGCAGATCTCCAAGCACTACCCTTATATAGTCTAATATCTCATGCATCCAGGAGGTCTCATTCAACTCTTCCAAAGAATTAATTTCGAACCTATGCCGCATCTTTTCAATCCAGGCTTTTGGCCAGGGATCACTCATAGAGAAATTGAATAGCTGAAGAATCAGATCTTCAATTGGTAAGTCCGATTTGGAATAGGAATAGCTTTCTACAAAGTCATGGTAATCCTCCCTGCCTTCTTCGTACCAGCGTTCCAAAATATCAGAAATCACATCGGATTTAAGTAATGTAATCTCCGATTCCTCTGCAATCTTGAAGGAAGGGTCAAGATCAATCCGATGAAAATAATTTCGGATTACATTGAGGCAGAAGCTATGTATCGTAGTAATCTGAGCACTTTGCAATAAGGATATCTGCCGCTGAAGATGACGATTATCCGGCTTTTCTTGAAGCTTCTTATCAATCGCTTTCCCGATACGCTCCCTCATCTCTGCTGCCGCAGCATTCGTAAAGGTTACTACCAAGAGATGATCAATATCGATTGGCTTCTCACCTTCCGAAATCATAGAAATAATACGCTCCACTAATACCGCAGTCTTTCCTGAGCCTGCTGCCGCTGAGACCAAAATGTTCTTATTTCTTGTATCGATAACTTTTTGTTGAGCTATTGTCCAACCCATACTTCTCACCTCTTACCTTATTTATCACTCTAAGACTACATGCTGCATCCTTTATGCAGCCCTTTTATTCTCCGAAGATCTCAGCCTTGATCTCATCGGTGGATTTCTTTGCTAGGTTGCGATATGCATGTCCGGGCAGTCTCTGGTCAAAGCCACAGGCAGAACGATACTCACAATAAGCACAGGCAGTTTTTTTGTCAGAACGATAGGGGTTCAGCCTCGTATCTCCTGATAGAATCTGTCTGCTATCCTCAACCAGCTTATGATTAACATAATCCACCAAAGCCTTTATCTGTTTCTTACTTGCCGCCTGGGATCTTTTTGCCAGTCCACCCTCTTTGTTCGTCTCAATCGGAATAATTTCAGACTTTGCACTGGGTCTCAATGTGTTATCCGGCCCTTCTAGCTTGGCATCCATTAATGCTACTACTTTGCTGTCGCCATTGACCAATCCATTCATCCGAAGACTGCGATAGATATCCTCTTCCACCTGATCCGATTTTGCAACGATCGGATCGTCAATGTGATAATAGAATATTCCGGAAGGAACAATCTCCTTTGCAGGATATATTTTAGCCAGATAATCCATCGCTGCGCTTAGATATACCGACAGCTGCTGTTGTAGACCATAATAAATACTTCCGATGTCAAAGAAGGTGTTGCCGGATTTATAATCAATAACACGAACATAAACCTTATCCCCATCCTCATATAGATCGAGTCGGTCAATTCTTCCTGACAAGGTCAGAGCCGTATCCGGAATATGATAAAAGGGCATCTCATAACCTGCCGGCTCAAATGCTCCCTGTCTAATCTGATTACAAAGTGCCCATAAGGTACGTATTGTAATTCGTTCCATTCTGGTGATCAGATATTCATTTCGTTTGTTGCTTCGAAGGATCGAATTCTCATAATCCTCTACCGCCTGTTGAACACTCTGGGCTGCCCACTCCTCCCGAACCTCATCTGGAATGGTATGCCAGTTATATTCTGCACCGTCCAGGCGCTTGGAGAAGTTATCAATTGCATTGTGAAAGATATTACCAATATCCGGTATCGCCAGCTTGTATTCCTTCCGTTCCTCCAGAGATAAGCCATAGTTCATAAAATGCGCGAAGGCACAACCGGCATATCGCTCTAATCTGGTAACACTTCCTTTTAGCTCCATGCCATAGAGTAATCTGGCAGCTTCCTTAGAAATACCGTTTTCGTTATTGATATAGAACGCTCCTTGCAGGAGCTTCTGAAGTATGCGATTCTTCTCCTCCTTGGAACGATAATAAAGAAACAACTCCTTCCATAGCTCCGTCGTATCCTTCTGTTGATATCCGCGAAGTCCCTGGGAGAGATAGGAAAGTCCGTCATCCTTAAGAATATGTTCTACATCCTCTACATAATCATCCTCGTCAACAACCGATAACCGCGGGAAGAGCTGCTTCAGCTTACCGATCAGGAAGGAGGGACCCACTGTCTTCCCTTCCTCATTGACCTTATGATAAGTAACATATAGCTTATTCTTCGGCTTAGTCATATTCAGATAGATATAGAACTGCTCTGTAAATGCCTGCTGGCGTTTGGTCGGAGCAAGCTCAATCTCATTGTTTATCAACAATTCACGTTCAATATCAGAGAAAATTCCACCACTGCTGATTGCCTTGGGGATAATTCCTTCATTTACACCGATAAAGAACAATGCTTTTATATCCTTTAATCTGGTACGCTCCGTATCTCCGACAACAACCTCATCAACTCCGGGTGGTATTAGCCCCACCTTCACCTCGACAAAGCCGGTATCAAGAATCTCACCAAATTCCTTTAGGCTGCACCTCTCCATTCCAAGTAGGAGAACCATCTGATCATAGAGCTCCATAATAATCGGATAGACCTGCTCGAATTCCTTCGCAATCAAGTGCTGATTCTCATCCGTAAATTGCTTACGATACTCCTCTAATTTCTGCTCCACCCTGAGCCTGACACCAAGCTCATAGAGCGCTGTAGTATAATCACGTAAGGTCTTATCCTTATCCCGAAGCACCTCATAAAGTGGTCCAACCATCTCCATCAAATGCACTCTTGACCGGTTAATCTGTTCCAAATCTAAAGCTTCTCTGCTTTTATAATTTCTCTTGAAGGGCTCACTCCACCTTCTATGACCACGAATTCCCGTTGCTAGAATATAATTCTCCAATCGGTCAATCTCTTCCTCCCCGATATCGGTAAGTCCGGTACGCAGAAAACGGAATACTCCTTCATAACTAAAATCCTCACTGACGATGGAGACTGCAGAACGAAGAAGCTCTACGAAAGGATTATTCAGAATATCCTTCTTATAGTCAACAAAGCAGGGGATGCCGGCCTGTGCAAAGCTGCGCTTGGCAATTCTACCGTATTCTTCCACATTCCCGGATACCACTGCGATATCGTGATAGCGATAGCCCTTCTCCCGGACCAGTCGCTTAATTTCTCTTGTTACAAAATCAACCTCTGCCTTCATATCCTTAGCGGCATGAATCTCAATATTCTCCTGCTCCTCATAATAGGGCTGATAGGGAAATCGAAACAGATTGTGTTCCAGAGAAGCCAATCCCTCAGACTCAAGAAAACGATAGGGTACTCTCATTCCGCTTCTACGTTCCGCATAGACCGGGTCCAGGGTCTCTACCTGTTCCTCCTGTGCTAATTGCTGTAGCTTTTGAATGGTTTTTTTACTAAGGCCAAATAGCTGGTGCTCCTCCACTATACCGCCTAGCTCCTCCGAGGGGTCAATCGTTACAGTAATCATTACCTTCTTCGCGTAGCGGAGCATTTTACGTAGCACCTGATATTGGCAGGGAGTAAAGCCGGTAAAACCATCAAGACAGATTACGGTTCCCTTAATCCATTCAGAATGGTCGATTGCCTCATTTAATACAACAAGCAGCTCCTCTGCGGTAATATATCTTTCCTTCATAAAATCCTGAAAGCCTTCGTATATCGTTAAAAGATCCTTAAGCTTTGCTTTAAGCACCGGCTTCTTACCCACAACCTCGAACATCTTCTCAAAATCCTTGGGCTGGACATTGTATTGATACAGCTCCGATAATACTGATTTAAGCTCACCAATAAAGCCCGGCTTTCTGACATTGGAACCAAACAGAATTAAATCCGCTCGCTTCTCAGCCACCACCTTGCGCAGCATCATACTCTTTCCTGTATCCTCTAATACCGGCGCTTTATATCCTCCAACTTCATCAAAAATCCGGTAAGCAAAACGCAAAAAGCTAAGGATATCCACATTCATGACCCCATGCTCCGGGTGCATTGTGACGATATCCTTCTGGGTCTGTAGCGTAAACTGCTCCGGCACCAGCACCAGATAATTGGTCTCGGGATTTCGCTTTGATTCTTCGATTACTTCACGATACATCTGATAGGATTTGCCCGAACCGGCACTTCCAAGAAATAATTGTAAGGACATAAAATATCCTCCCATCAATAAAATATATCTGCATAAAACAGAAACGAGTTTAATAATATATATTAAGATTAAGACATGAAGCAAATCATGCTCGGAGGTTAATAATGGCAAAGACGAAAATAGTCGTTATCCAATTAAAAGAAATCATATATACAGTGATTTTTGCAGCGTTAGGAATTCTTCTGATTCTACTTCTCATATTCATGTTCAGGCCTAACAAGGATGATAAAGCAGCTTCTACAGAAACTGATCTGTATACTGCAGGTGTATATACCTCCTCCATCAGTCTGAATGATACTGCTCTCAACTTGGAGGTTGTGGTGGATAAGAATCACATTAACAAGGTGAGCATCAAGAATATCGATGAGGCAATCACTACTATGTTCCCTCTGCTAGATCCTTCTCTGGAAGCCATTGCAACCCAACTGTATAATGATGTTCCTCTGGATCAGCTTGAACTCTTAGAGGACAAAAAATACACGCAGCAACTTTTGATTGAAGCCATAAAACTGGCTCTTGAAAAAGCACAAGTAGAAGAATAACAAGGATGCTGTAAAGCTTACTACCTCCGTAACAGCTTTACAGCATTCTTTTTATGTTCATCTAATTATCTCACACCCTTTGGACATATGGTGTCAATTCGTTAAATATTTTTTAAAAGGAGACTCTTCATTCAAAAAAATAATTCCAATAATCCCCGGACCGGTATGGGCTCCGATGGCACAGCCCACGAAATTAATTATAAATCTCTTGCAACCGTAAACATTAGAAAGCTGCTCCTCCATCGCCTTCATCGCCTGGGCATCATCACCATGAACTATTCCAACGACCTGGTTAGCAAGATCAGCCCCTCGTTCACCAACAATTTCAATCAGACGTTTTAAGGATTTCTGTCTTCCTCTCACCTTTTCAATGGATTCTAATGCTCCTATGTCATTCACATGGATAATTGGCTTGATATCCAATAATCCCCCTGCAATTGCTGAGGTCCGGCTGAGCCTTCCTCCCTTTAACAGGTATTCCAAGGTACTAACCGTAAAAACCTGCTCTGCATGCTCACAATGCCACCTAATGCCATCAATGATTTCCTGCTTGGATGCTCCATTCTTCTGCATCAAAAGAGCATAATAGGTAGCGATACCAAACCCTAAGGAGGCACACTTTGAATCTATAATTGTTAGATCAAAATCAGGATACTGTTCTAAAAGTTCTGTCTTTGCAATATTGGCTGCATTAAAGGTTCCCGCAATTCCGGTGGAAAAGCAGATATAGATAACCTCGTCCCCATTCTTTGCATAGGGTTCAAAATTATCGTAAAACATCTGAGTATTAATGTGGTAGGTCTTTATATCCTTCCCACTCCGCAGGATATCGTAAAATTCCTCAGGCATGATTGTCTCGCCGTCAAAATAATCCTTCTCATCAATAACCACCGGTGTCGGAATCACATGAAGGTGAAATCGGTCAATCACCTCTCTTGATATATCTGAAGCTGAATCTGTAATAATCTTTAGTGCCAATTATTCTTCCTCCTAATTCTGTGAGTATCTTAAATTTACGATAACAGGTCCAACTCTTTCATCCATAGTGCAGGTGAGGCATCGCTCGGCATTCTTAAATCACCTCTCGGGGAAACAGATACACTTCCTACCTTCGGACCATCCGGTAGACAGGAGCGCTTGAATTGCTGAGTGAAAAATCTCCGATAGAACACCTTTAACCACTTCAATATCACTTTATCCTCATAACGATTCACAAAGGCAATTTTGGCCAATCGGTATACCTTGGAAGGCTCAAAGCCAAACCTTAGAATATAGTAAAGGAAAAAGTCATGAAGCTCATAAGGTCCAACAATATCCTCTGTCTTCTGTGATATCTCTCCATCCTTCGGAGGAAGGAGCTCAGGACTTACCGGAGTATCTAAGATATCCCTCAGTACATCGCTTAACTTCTCATCTCCTGTGGTATCCGCAAAATATTCTACCAGATACCTTACCAAGGTCTTCGGCACAGAAGCATTCACACCATACATAGACATATGATCTCCGTTATAGGTAGCCCAGCCAAGGGCAAGCTCGGACATATCTCCTGTTCCAATGACAAAGCCATTATATTTACCAGCGATATCCATCAGCACCTGCGTACGTTCTCTCGCCTGGCTATTCTCATAGGTCAGGTCGTGCTGATTTGCATCGTGTCCAATATCCTTAAAATGAAGTTCAACCGCATCTCGAATCGGCACCTCCATGAAGGTGACGCCAAGGCATTTCGCTAAATCAACGGCGTTCTGATAGGTTCGGTCAGTCGTCCCGAAGCAAGGCATCGTAACCGCAACAATTCCCTTCTTATCGTAACCCAACAACTCAAAGGCCTTATCTGTCACCAACAGTGCCAGGGTAGAATCAAGTCCACCTGAGATACCAACAACCGCACAGCTTGTGTTTATATGAGCTAGTCTAGTCTTCAGACCCATGGACTGAATATTAATGATATCCTGACAGCGCTTCTCCCGGTCTGCTTTACCGGAGGGTACAAAGGGAGCAGAATCGATGTGTCTCGTTAAGGTCAGCTCGGGAATCCCTGATCTTACCTGAGGGAAGGAGAAGGGTATTACCTGATACGGATTGGTATTCTGACCAAGATAGGTATTCATTCTCATACGCTCACTCTTTAGCTTACCGAGATCGAGCTCACTAGAGATCATTCCATTCTGAAAGGAAACTGACTCTGCCAGCAGGATTCCGTTTTCTGCGATCAGGTTATGACCTGCAAACACTACATCTGTGGTTGATTCTCCTTCCCCCGCATCGGCATACAGATAACCGCATACCAACTTAGCAGACTGGTTCTTCACCAGTTCTCTACGGAAGGATTCCTTTCCGGTCACCTCATCGCTGGCAGAAAGATTTGCGATGACTGAAGCACCCGCAATACAATGAGAGATGCTGGGTGACTGAGGAATCCAAAGATCCTCGCAAATCTCAACACCGAGTATAAATTCCGGCATCTCACTATTCTGAAACAAAATCCGGGAACCAAAATAGATCTCTTCTCCCAGGAAATTGATTGATATCGGGTCTACAATCCCTGAGGTAAAATGTCTGGCTTCGTAAAATTCGGTATAGTTTGGTATACTGATCTTCGGGATTAACCCCAGAACCTTTCCGTCCTGAATTACGGCAGCTGTATTATACAGCTTACCCTTCACAAGATAAGGAAGCCCAACTACCACCACCGGATCTAACCCCTTCGTAAAGGAAGCAATCTTCCCTACGCTCTCCATGGCTCCACGAAGTAAGGTGTCCTGCAGGAACAGATCCCCACAGGTATATCCGGTAATACACAGCTCAGGAAATACAACCAATTTAATCTCCTGCTTCTGTGCTTCTTCTATTAACTCTATAATTCGATCGGTATTGTATCCGCAGTCTGCAACTCGGATAACCGGGGTTGCTGCGGCAACTCGAATAAACCCATGCTTCATGATAATAACCATGCCTTTCTTAAAGCCTGCAAACTTTGGACCGCAGGCACAAATTTGCGTGTGGAAAATCTTGATTTTTCACACTAAGCCTCCTATGAACATAAATCTTCTATGTTTTATTATAAGTTATTCTGTCCAAAAAAGACAAGCATATTATACTTCTTTCTTTCAATGCTTTTTATCCCTGGTACTCTTTCATAATCAACTTCATAGATATTTTAGGATTCGTGACGTTTCTATTTCTATTCCGCATTGATGGTCTTTTCAAAGAGAGTGGTCTCATGGATCGCTTTCATTCCAGCTTTTTCATATAATCGATATGCACCTGACAGGTTAGCCGCGTCCACGCCCAGAGAAACCACCTGCTGACCTGCTGCATGCGACGCAGATAATGCCTGCTGCAACAAAGCCATTCCTAACCCTCTCCCGCGATATGGACGTCGAACACCAATATGATTGACAAAAAGAGTATCTTCGTTCATTCGTGATAAGGCAAAGCCTACTATGTCACCTTGTTCATTCCGCGCCAGAAACCACCACTTAGGATCAAAGGAGGTCAATTTTGTCTTCTCAAGCCATTCCTCGAAAATCGGTGCATCAAAATCCCAATGATCCGTAAAGGCCTCAACATAAGCATCATAAACGAACCTTTCATCCTGATCCGGCACAAAGGTCGTTATAACAATGTCTTCAGGGACGATTGGAGTGGGCGGTGCTTCCTCCATTCTTATGCTCATACGTTTGTAAAAACGAACAGGCAGAAATCCCCGTGTCCTTAACAAGCCTTGTGCATCCGCACGCAGGGATGGAATAAGATTTTGGAGGCGCTTTGTGATGCCTGAAGAATTTGCCAATGTTTTCGCCCGCTCTTCAATCGAATTCAGAAGCATAGTACCCACGCCAATCCCTCTCGCTGACGGCAATACAAATCCATAGCTGAATAGTTTTTCCTCACTATCCTCTTCCAGAAAGGCATAACCTACGATTATTTTATCTTCGTTTTCTACTACCCAGACATTATTTAGCATATCAAAGCTGCTCCACATATCTAAGAGCTCTTGCAAATCAAAATCAGGTGCCCCAAAATCACAGATATCACAGGCAATAACCAGGTTAAATACTTCCTCTGCATCCTCCTGTCTCGGAGGGCGTATGATTAATTTATATTTCATAATTATCTTTTCTCCATAGTCTTTCATATATGACAAATTGTAACATTGGATTTTATATCCATCTATCTTATCATAACGATTTCAATATATGAAAGCAATATATTTTATGAATCCTTTTTCCGGTTACCAAAGAAATTACGGAATTCATTGGTTTTTACATGAAGTTATTCAGAATCCACCTGCATGATGATTTATTTTACCACGAAAAAAAAGCGGCTCGTGGCCGCTTTTATCATTAGTATTATACCCAAAATGCCGTTTCTTGTATTTTGACTCCTAGCAAAGCTAGGTGGGTAACCGCACATAAGCTTCTGCCTTCCACTGCAAACGGTGGCTTGACATCTACTTAAGAATAATAGGAATCCCTTTTTAATCATGTAGGTTCAAAATAACAAGAGTGTCGAACATCTCAGGAATTACCTTAACTATATTATAAACTATTATCTACTATTTTTCAAGATTATTATCTGTTTTTAGCCCAGTAACTTTTGCCACAGTCAAAGCTATTTTTTTCCATCTTGTAGTGATGCTATTTACACATCTTCTTCAAAAAGCGGGAAGGTAAAGATGAATTCCGAACCTATTCCAGGAGTGGAATTCACCCCGATGGTTCCATCGTGCTTTAAGGCAATCTGTTTCGCTATAGCAAGCCCGAGCCCTGTACCGCTTGCATTTTGACGCAGGTTGGATTTATAGAACTTCTCAAATATATTGTTAATATCCGAAGGATCAATGCCAACACCTTCATCCTTAATGGATACAATTATTTTGTCCGCTTTCTCAATTTTTATGTGAACGGTTCTATTTTCCTCTGAGAATTTAATCGCATTATCAAGGATAACCATAAACATCTGACGTAATCGGTCATAATCGCCTAATATCATATTAATCGGTTCTTCCTTGATTACCTCAATTTTAATACTTTTCTTTTCGGCAATCGTTCCTGCACTACGAATGATATCCTCAAATACCTGATTAAGGTTAACCGGTTCACTATCAATTGCAAAGTCGGGATTCTGAATTTTTGATAATAGCAAAAGATCTCCTACCAGACGTTCCATGGTTTTGCATTCCGAAAGCATTCGGTCATAATACTGGTGAACCTTTTCCTCCTCCTGCACCACACCGTCAGATAAGGTCTCTGTATATGCACGAATTACCGTAATCGGAGTCCGAAGCTCATGGGATACATTTGCAAAGAAATCAAACCTCATCTGATCCAGCTTCTTACGTTCTATATCATTCTCCAAGAGCTTCTCCGAGAGGATATCCACCGTTTTAGCCAGGTCCCCCAGCTCATCATCCCGTTTGATACCGGTCTTTGCTTTATAGTTTCCTGCGGCCAGCTCTAAGGCCGTAACACGCATTCTCGATATTGGCATGGATAACTCAGTCGCAAATATAATAACGATGACAAATGAGATTCCTAAGGCCACAATACTACTCATAACAATATTTAATAAGCTGCTTTCAACGAGCTCAGACTGATCATCCGCTTCGCCTACAATCAAAATAGTGCCGACAACCTCTTGCCCTGCGCCTTTGATTGGAGCAGCCACCGTAATGATCGTCTTCTCATATACATCATCAGCCCATTTTTTATGATTGGTTACTCCTTTGAAGGCCTTATCGATACATTCCACATAAGGAGCATATTCCTCCACGGTTGTAAATACCTCATAAGAATCACCGGTCTCCATCGAAGAGGGCATCGGGTTGTTTGCTTCCGTATTCGAAATCGCCCAGATATCCCAATTGTTAACCCCGCCTATCATTTTGATATCATCGAGAAATCCCTCTTTACCACTAGTAATATAGTCAGATGCCATTTTACCTATCGTATTAGCCTGCCTCTTCATCTCTTTAATATTATTACTCATTGTCATGTCACTATATAGCTTCATGAAAATTAGACAGATTAATACAGCAGTAACCAATAGCATTACTGCATAATTGAGATATAGCTTAAAGAACAGCCGGTTATAGATATGCACCTTATTATCCTTTGACATTGGACTTCCCCTATTTCTCCTCGACTTCAAATTTATAGCCAACACCCCAGATGGTCTTAATTGTCCAGGTAGGATGCTCAACAATATCTAGCTTAGAGCGAAGACGTTTAATATGTGAATCAACGGTTCTACTATCGCCAAAATAATCAAAACCCCACAAGCTATCCAGCAGATTATCTCTTGTAAATACCTTGTTTGGATTCATAGCTAATGTCCACATGGTTTCGATTTCTTTCTTTGTCAAAGCGATTTTCGTACCTGAGATATGTAGAGTATACTCATCGAGGTTTATCTCCAGGCTACCAATAGTCAAGACATTCTCAGAAGATGCCTCTTTGGTGGCCTTAGTCATACGTCTCATTACTGCTCTTACCCTCGCCATTACTTCTCTTGGACTAAAAGGTTTCACTATATAATCGTCGGCGCCTATATCAAGGCCCATGATCTTATCAAAATCTTCTCCTCTTGCCGTAATAAGGATTACCGGTACATTGGATTTACTTCTGATCCTTCTACATACCTCATAGCCATCCTCCTTCGGCATCATAACATCCAGTAAGACTACATCAGGATTGTATTGGGTAAAAAGACGAATTGCTTCTTCGCCGTCTCCCGCTACAACAGGTTCAAAGCCTTCCATTCTGGAGTAAGTAGATAAAATATCTGTAATATCACGATTATCATCCGCGATTAGTATATGTTGCATTATCAAATTTCTCCCTTCTTAGTTATATCCCGTTTTTCCTTCGTATCTTGTTCAATTATTTTTTTGATTTATGGCAGCAAAGTAAAGGCCTGTGTTTTATGCAGACATAGCAATACATATGCTGCAACATAGGTCAGATCCTTGCACAAATCAAATTTACATTCCTTATTATATAGTATATGTTAGGTCGAAACAAGTAGAAAAACTTATCAATATTTTTATATTATTAATTTAAACCCAAAGGATCTATGGGCTTTCTCGTAACTCATTACCATTTATGTAAAAAAATCGCAGGAACCCTTATAATAAGAGTCTTTTTGCGAATATATACTGTTATATTGCGGTAATTGTTCTGGAATATATTAAGTATTTATTATATATTTTTTTACATTATGACACTTTTCTGACAAAAACAATTGATATTATAGGAACAGAATAGATAGGATGTGACATAAGGAATTTCCAATTATTCGGAGGAATAGCCATGAAGAAGATAAAATTATGTAAATGCTTAATTACTCTTGGCTTAATTCTTTTCATTACTTTGCTTTTACCGTTGACATCATACCATGTTGTAACCGCGCAGGCAGCCAGTATTGAAAAGGAAGTTAAAGACAGCTACAGATTAAATTTAAAGAGCGTTACATTAGTAAAAGGCAAATCATTCAATTTAAAAGTTTACAATCTGGGTACAAACTCAAAGGTAAGCTTTAAATCCGATGATGCGGAAGTTGCTTCTGTTAGTGACGATGGTACAATAACTGCCAATAAGGTTGGTGCTACTATCGTTACAGTTACCATTAAGGATGGCATTGACAAGACACCGTTAACTTGCGATGTTACTGTCGGTCCTGCCGCAATTAGTGTTAAGTGGACACAAGAAAGAGCTTTTGTCGGGACAGGTAATGAAGATATCTTAAAGGTCATTATAAAACCAGACAATACAACTGAGGTTGCTAGATTTTCCAGCTATGACTCTTCCATTGCTACCGTTAGCTCCGGCGGTCGCCTCACTGCAAAGAAGGTAGGTATGACTTATTTATTTGCAGAGATTGATGCTACGAATTTAGACGGTACCCGCAAGTTTGCAGTATGTACCGTATTCGTAACCAGCCCTAAGGATGTTCCTAAATTGCAGGAATACTTTAGCACTCATTCTGAGCTAAATCGGATACCCAGTTATGATTTAAACAAAGCATTGGATGAATTCTTCAATGGAGGTAGCGCAGAAGCGGCTGTAACAGCCGAGGATGCAACCGAGTCAGCATTGATAAAAGCATTGGATAGTTTCCTTGAAGAGAAATTCAAGTTATCTGAAATACGTGCAAAAATCAAGGCGGAACTCGAAGCTCTTACTAAGCCAAACAATACGGATGCAAATTCCGTCTCACAAGCAAAATAACATAATGATGACAACAAAGCCATACACTCCGGTGTATGGCTTTTTAAATGACTGTGATGTGAGGAGGCTGTCATATAAATGTAATGAGAATGAAGGTTATATAATTTTATATTTTCCTTTTTGCCCAGTTTATACTATAATTAAAACATAACAAATAGAAAGGTGGTCTAACATGAATTTCAGATTTGCACACAATAATATAAATGTTCTTGACCTTGATAAGTCATTAAAATTCTACGAGGAGGCTCTCGGGCTAAAGGAAACCAAGCGTAAGGAATCTGCCTCCGGAGATTTTATCATTGCTTTTCTCGGAGATGGAGCAACTACTCATCTCCTGGAGCTGACCTGGTTAAGGGATTGGGATCGTCCTTATAACCTTGGTGATAATGAGTTCCATCTTGCTTTTATCGTTGATGATTATGAGGCCGCGCATCAAAAGCACAAGGAGATGGGTTGTATCTGTTACGAAAACCCTTCTATGGGAATCTATTTTATCAGTGACCCGGACGGCTATTGGCTTGAGGTTATTCCGACCAGATAAATAAAAAATACTCCCTATTACAAAAGCACTCTATCATATCCATCTATTTATATTGAAAGAATAAGGTCTTTCGCATAATGGCATATAGAAAAACAAGGAAGGTAGTATGCTTCCCATCCTGAAGAATTTCTTTTTATGAGAAGCTTCAGGTGAGGGAGGTGTGCTATCTTCCTTGTTATATACTATAACTCCTAATCGTGTCCTCAGCTATTAACTATACCAAATTAAAATGCTTCTCCAGCACAGCCAGTGTTTCCTCTCTCGTATCCATATCAATATCTTCCCGCGTGATTGTGAAAAAGCCACTGCTGGCATATTCATTATAGTGTTCTTTGCTATTGACTCTAGCGATGCATTCCCGGTAATTCTCCATTGTCTTCTCCGGGTTCTCACTTTTCCCAATCTGTCGAAGGAGAAAAGCCTTATCCGGATCATCACGATCAAAGAAGCGCTCCACCGACATCGACATGGGTGACAGCATTACAGCAACCTGATGATAATCGGCTATCTCTTTTAGCATATCAACAGGAATATTCGTATCAACAATTACTCTCTGATTACCGGATACTCTGATCAGCTCTGCAAACTCCATCTCTGCAATCTCTCTGCCACTACCATAGATCCAGGCTTCATATTCCTCCGGAGCTCTATTCAAGAATTCCTGCCAATCCTTTCTCTGGTAACAAAGATGAGGCTGCTTGTCCGGAGTAGCGATTTCCAGGAACTCATCCAACTTATAATTCTCTCCGCAATGATATAAATCGTATTTTTCAGCCAACATAGCGCACATTGTTGATTTGCCTGCATAAGCTGTTCCTGTTATAAACAGTACATTCTTAAGATAGCTCTTCAGTATATTGTTTTCAATCTTCATCATACTACCCTTCCGCTGCATACTACAGCCTAAAGCTCCTATGCCATTTCTATCATTTCACAGTGATTAGGACATCCTTATCACTGGTATGAACGATCATTGTCGTATTAATTTCTCCCATTTCCTTAACCACTCCAACTGATCATCAACAAATTCCTTATCAATACATTCAATTCCAAGATTTTCGATAATCGTAGCCTGCACTTCATAATGCCTTATGGCAATAAAACTAAAGATGGCGGTTAGCTCCTGATCACTAACCGTATTGAATTCATTATAGCCCTTCATAAATTCCTCGAGCATATATCTGGTATCTTCATATTCATGCTCGGATAGTTTAAAATAATTCGTCATATCACAGAACACCGCTATATCATACATGGAAAATGCCTTTGATGCAGCATCAAAATCAAATAATACATACTGACCACAGCTATTCAGAATCATGTTACCCGTATGATAATCACCATGGCAGAAGCTCCTTGGGAGATTCTTAACCCGATTCCAAAGCCGGTTGCCGTACTCCTCAAATTCATCGATTCTCTGATAGTTCATTTCCTGCAGACATTGAATATACCGGTCGATAAAAAAGGGTTTGTCATGGTAGCTTAAGAAGAGTGGAGAATCGTTCATCATTTTATGTAATATGCCTGTCTGACGGCCAATTGCGATAATATCTGTGCTTTTGTCAGGCTCAGTGCCATTGATAAGCTCATAGAGCACTCCAATTCGGTCTTCCCCCTCAAAGTCATAGATAAAATAAGATACTCCGTCTGCCGTAGGGATAATATGTGCTGTTGGAAAGTCCGACTTCTCTAGATAGTTCATGATTTCGATTGATTGCTTCGCTTGTTTTGCATTACGGTTTTTAAATAGCTTAAGAATATATTTATCCTTAGGATCGCTGACTACACAGACATAGCCAATCATATCTCTGTGTAGAGCAATATCTTTAAAATTCTTTGAATATATTTCCTCTAAATCCTTCAGAAGCTGCTTAAGCATGTATCAAACCCTCCTATTACACATGTCCTGAATACATAAGTTCCAAGAAGATAATATCATATATAATTTGCGCGTTTAATCAAATCACAATACTCTATCCATCCTATCTTTATACAAATAGTATAAATTATTTTGTAGTGATTTACCAATACAATTTCCAGATATAATCCATAAATAAGTCCCAGATAATATAAGCTAATCATTGCTACTGCTTCGTAGATATTTAGTGTGTCTTGTATGTAAGAAATCTAGCCTTGGTGGCTTTCTTTCATCATAAATATAATACAGAAGGTGCTGTTGCATAATATATGCAAATAAGGAAGGAAAGGACAACAAGCATCCCATAATACACTGTTTGACGGACAGATTATTGATTTTGTATGACAGAAGCAAACATTTATGTTTGATAATTGGCATACAAAACAATAAGATGTCCGGCAACCTGTGTGTGAGGGATACTTGTTGTTCTTTCCTTCCTATACCATACGTTTTGCAACAGCACCTTCTGCAATTATTAAATATATTCGAAGCCATCTAGGATACTCTGCATTTTACAGCTGTGCTACATCCACCAGGGTAATTTCACTGTTATCGCATTCCATACTAGTCAGTAATGCACTGGCGGTGTCCAGCGCAGTGAAGCAGGTAACACCTGTCTCGATGGAGGTCCGACGGATTAGATAGCCGTCTCTTGTCTTGTCACGTCCCTGGGTAGGCGTATTGATTACCATATCGATCTCGTGACTTAAGATCAGGTCAAGGAGATTCGGGCTTCCCTGATCAATCTTATTAATAACGGTTGCCGGTACTCCCTTTTCACTCAGTGCTTTGGCAGTCCCCTCTGTAGCATAAATCTCATAACCGAGGGCAATCAGTCTTTTACCTATGACTACTGCTTCCTCCCGATCGGATTTCTTCACCGTCATAATCATCTTTTTATGCTTCGGAAGATTGATCCCTGCACCAAGAAATGCTTTATATAAAGCTTCATGAAAGGTCTTTGCGATACCAAGACACTCTCCTGTAGATTTCATCTCAGGACCTAAGCTGATCTCCGCGCCGCGCAGCTTCTCAAAGGAGAATACTGGCATCTTGATGGCGATATACTCTGATTCCGGCCATAATCCGGGAGTATAACCAAGTCCCTTAATCTTCTCTCCCAGGATAACCTTTGTAGCGATATCTACGATCGGAAGGGAGGTCACCTTGCTGATATAAGGAACCGTACGGCTGGATCTGGGGTTCACCTCTATGACATAAACCTTTTCATTATATATAATAAATTGAATATTGATTAGACCGATGACATGCAAGGAGTTAGCCAACTTCTTCGTATAATTAATGATATCTACTTTAACCTTGCGGCTGACGCTCTGGGAGGGATATACCGAGATACTGTCACCGGAATGTATTCCGGCTCTTTCGATGTGCTCCATGATACCCGGTATAAGGATATCCTCGCCATCACAAACCGCGTCAACCTCAACCTCTTTTCCCATCAAGTATTTATCTACCAGGATTGGATGCTCCTGGACGGTCATATTAATAATTCTCATGAATTCAATAACATCTTCATCACAGATTGCGATCTGCATTCCTTGACCTCCAAGAACATAGGATGGTCGAACAAGCACCGGGTATCCAAGCTCCTTTGCTGCCTGAAGTGCTTCCTCTGTGGTATATACCGTCTTGCCATCCGGTCTTGGAATACCGCAATTCTCCAATATTTTATCAAATAGCTCTCTATCCTCGGCTGCATCTACATCGGCTGCAGAGGTACCAAGGATCGGAACTCCCATCTTTATGAGGGCGTCGGTTAGCTTAATTGCGGTCTGTCCGCCGAATTGTACCACTGCGCCGTCCGGCTGTTCCATATCCACAATGTTCTCTACATCTTCCGGGGTTAGCGGTTCAAAGTACAGCTTATCTGCGATATCGAAGTCAGTACTTACGGTCTCCGGATTATTATTGACTATGATGGTTTCACAACCGCTTTCAGCCAAAGCCCAAACGCTGTGTACAGAGCAATAGTCAAACTCGATACCCTGACCAATTCGGATTGGGCCTGAACCTAGCACCATGATTTTCTTCTTACCGCAGGTCTTCTCTACCTCATTGAAGCTGCCAAAGGTGGAGTAATAATAAGGTGTCGCTGCATCAAATTCAGCTGCACAGGTATCCACCATCTTGTAGGCTGCGATTATCCCATTCTCTTTTCTCATCTCTTTGATTTCGGCTACACTCTTACCGGTCAGCTCACTGATCACACGATCCGGATAACCTAGCCTCTTAGAATTTGCCAGAAGATCAGCATCAAGCGGCTTCGTTGCAAGCTCTTTCTCAACCTCTACAAGAATTGCAATTTTATCGATGAACCAATAATCAATCTTCGTTATTTCATGGATTTCCTCATAGGGGATCCCTCTTCGGATTGCTTCCGCTATTACGAAGAGACGTCTGTCATCGATCAGATGAAGATCTTTGATAACCTCCTCTGTAGGCATGTCACAGTAGCATCCATGTTTTAAGCTATAGATATTCTGTTCCAAAGAACGGAGTGCCTTCATTAATGCTGCTTCAAAACTTGAACTGATTGCCATGACCTCACCAGTTGCTTTCATCTGGGTGGTTAGGGCTCTCTTCGCCGTGATGAACTTATCAAAGGGCCACTTTGGTATCTTTACCACCACATAATCCAATGTAGGCTCAAAGCTTGCATAAGTCTTCTTTGTTACCGCATTCTGGATCTCATCCAAGTGATAGCCTAAGGCGATCTTCGCTGCCACCTTAGCAATCGGATAACCGGTAGCCTTCGATGCCAAAGCAGAAGAACGGCTTACACGAGGATTTACTTCAATTACACAATATTCAAAGGTATCCGGATGGAGAGCATACTGTACGTTACAACCACCGGTAATACCGAGCTCTGTGATGATGTTCAAGGATGCACTGCGAAGCATCTGATATTCTTTATCTCCCAGGGTCTGCGAAGGTGCTACAACAATGCTGTCACCGGTGTGTACCCCGACGGGGTCGATATTCTCCATGTTACATACTGTGATGCAATTGCCGGCGCTATCACGCATTACCTCATACTCGATTTCCTTCCAGCCTGCAATGCAACGTTCGATCAGACATTGACCTACTCGACTGAGCCTAAGTCCGTTGGTACAGATATCCTCTAATTCCTCCTGCGTGGCTGCAATACCACCACCACTGCCTCCTAAGGTATACGCAGGCCGAACCACTACAGGATATCCAATCTTCCGGGCAAAGGCAACCGCAGCCCCTACACTGGTTACTACCTCACTCGGTGCACAGGGCTCACCGATCTTCTCCATTGTCGTCTTGAATTCGAGGCGGTCCTCTGCCTTCTTGATGGTCTCTGAGGTAGTACCGATAAGTCTTACTCCGTTCTCCTTTAAGAAGCCGGACTCCTCTAATTCCATAGCGATATTTAATGCCGCCTGCCCACCCAGGGTAGGTAATACGCTGTCCGGTTCTTCCTTCCGGATTATTCTTTTTACAAAATCGGGAGTCAGAGGTTCGATATAAACGATATCTGCAATCTCCTTGTCGGTCATAATGGTAGCAGGGTTCGAATTCACCAGAATAACACTGATCCCTTCCTCCTTCAAGGAACGGCACGCCTGTGTACCTGCGTAGTCAAATTCTGCTGCCTGACCGATGATAATCGGACCGGAGCCGATTACCAGTACCTTCTTGATATCTTCTATTCTTGGCATTATCCCTGCACCTCCATCATGTTGATAAACTCATCAAATAGAAACTCACTATCCATCGGTCCTGCGCAGGCTTCCGGGTGGAACTGCACAGAGAACACATTCTTCCCTAGATAATGAAGCCCCTCAACCGTCTTGTCATTGACATTGAGGAAACTGACTTCTGCTACGCCCACCGGAATACTTTCCTCCATCACCATATAACCATGATTTTGTGTTGAAATGTATACTCTGCCGGTCTTCAGATCCTTAACCGGGTGGTTTGCACCACGATGACCGTATTTCATCTTGGTAGTATCTCCTCCATTTGCCAGTGCCAGAAGCTGATGTCCAAGGCATATTGCAAAGATCGGCACCTTACTGTCATACAGGTTCTTGACCTCAGCGATAACCTCCCTACATTCCTTTGGATCTCCCGGTCCATTGGATAGCATAATGCCGTCCGGATGATCCGCTAAAACCTCCTCTGCTTTCGTAAAACCGGGATAGATCGTCACCTCACAGCCTCTTTTTGCAAGAGATCTAGGAATGTTATTCTTAAGACCATAATCCATCAAAGCGACCTTGAACTTTGTCTCTCCTATTGCAGGGATAAGCTTTTTCTCTTTACAGGTAGTTTTATCAATCACTTTTTCTACTTTATAATGATGGATCTTCGGTAATATCTCTTCGAGTTTATATTTGTCATCGGTAGTGATAAATCCATTCATTGTACCTTTGTTTCTTAACAGCTTTACCAATGCTCTTGTATCAATACCGGCAATACCCGTTATGTCATTTCTCTCTAAGAAACTTTGTATACTTTCTTGATTTCGGAAGTTACTTGGAATTCGTGATAATTCTCTGACTAAAAATGCATCCACCCATGGCCGGTGTGACTCCATATCCTCATGACAAATACCATAATTGCCGATCAAGGGATAGGTCATAACCACACTCTGCCCAGCATAAGAAGGATCCGTCAGTACCTCTAGATAACCTGTCATACCTGTGTTGAATACGATTTCACTGATGATCTCTTTTTTTGCTCCGATGCTCTCCCCTACAAAGACATTGCCATCCTCAAGAATTAGGAACGCTTTCATCAAATCCTCCATTCTGCTGCCATTAGCAGCATAAAGCTACTTCATTTTTCCTTCTTAAACTTAAAAGTTTGCAAAAAAAAAGAATATAAACCCAGACCGGGGATATACTCCATTGTACACCTTCCAATTTCTTCTTTTCTTTATTCAAAATATTAGCTTCGCAGATATTTTGTGAACAATGTATTAATATGAATAGTACTTGTATATTTATACATTTTCTTTATGTATTTTTATGATTTTATCACACATAGTCTCAAATAGCAAGCGGTTTTTACAAATAATTTCTTATCGTTATTATCTCTACTAATCACATTCATAAGCCTTATTAATGCCTTGCTTTTACAGAATAATAATTCAGTTTTTCATGAAATTATTTCACATCTTACCTCCGTCCGACATAAGCTATTAATAAAACGAAAGGCTTCTGCCTAAATCATGGAAAACATTTTGAATCCTAACCATAATCCCAATCACCCGATCAAAATCTATCCGACACAAATGGAAACTCAGTCTCTGGGTAGGTTCCGCGCCCGCATTAATACAGCAGGAGTTATCCCTGTTCCTGGCGCCACCATATCCATCACCTCGCCCAGTAATCCGGAACAGGTAATAGAGCAGTTAACCACGGATAACTCTGGATTAACGGAAGAGATAGAACTTACAGCTCCTCCCCTAAGCCTCAGCCTTGATCCAATTCAAGCAATCCAGCCCTATTCGGAATATGACCTTCTGGTATCTGCACCCGATTTCGAAGGCGCTGTCGTCTCCGGTGTTCAGATCCTACCAGAGACGGTTGCTGAGCAGTATGTATTATTAAATCCTTTAGCACCACAAAATGCAGAAGAAGTATTTGTCATCGACCCTCACACCCTATATGGTGATTTTCCGCCAAAGATTCCGGAGGATGAGATTAAACCCACTCAGGAGACCGGGGAAATTGTCCTTAGTCGAGTTGTGATCCCCGAGTATGTTATTGTTCACGATGGACCTCCTACCTCTCCGGCTACTGACCATTATGTTCGCTTCCGTGACTATATCAAAAATGTGGCCTCCAGCGAAATCTATGCGACCTGGCCAGAGCAAACCATTTACGCCAATATTTATGCAATTCTATCCTTTACTCTCAATCGTGTATATACCGAGTGGTACCGTAATCAGGGCTTTAATTTTACTATAACCTCCTCTACTGCATATGATCACAAATGGACCAATGGTCGTAATATTTATACAAACATCGGAGTTATCGTAGATACTATCTTTACAAATTACCTTTCCAGACCGGGTGTTACCCAACCCATTCTCACCCAATACTGCGACGGACAGCGGACCACCTGTCCCGGTTGGATGACTCAATGGGGCTCCAAGTCCCTCGGTGATCAGGGCTATACCGCCATAGAGATTTTAAGATACTTTTACGGTGAATCCATCTATATCAATACTGCAGTTGGGGTATCCGGTGTACCATCCTCTTGGCCCGGCTATAATCTTGGAATTGGGGCCAGTGGCGATAACGTAAGAACAATTCAAAACCAGCTCAATAGAATAAGCGATGCTTATTCAGCTATTCCTAAGGTTGCAGTAGATGGGTCATATGGTACACAGACCGCTAACGCTGTGTCGGAATTTCAGAGAATATTTAATCTGCCGGTAACCGGTATTGTAGATTTAGCCACCTGGTACCGTATCTCAAATATTTATGTTGGTGTTACCCGAATAGGAGTATAACAGGCACAAACCATGGACAGTTTCATATTGTATTAAAGAAAGAACATTGAGGTATTGATATGTTTCAAAGAAATACTCCTTTATCCAACGGGATGAATGATCACAACAATTCAACCATTGCGAATAAATATGCAGGTGTCCGTATCTATCCTACCGAAATGGCAACCCAGAACCTTGGTCGACTGAAAGTCCGAGCGGTTACATCAACAATGACCCCGATAGAAGGTGCTAAAGTTACGATATCGTCTGTCGCTGCGCCTGGTACTGTAATTGAAGAATTAACAACGGATTTGTCAGGCCTTACTCAGGAAATCGAGCTCCCTGCCCCTTCGATTGACTATAGCCTGTCTCCGTCTACAGAACAGCCCTACACCGAATATACCCTGAATATTGCTTCGCCTAATTATGTTCCTGTTACGGTACAGAATCTTGAGATATTTCCTGGTGTCACCGCAATACAGGATACAACGTTAAGTGCGGCTAAGCGGCAGGGTGATGCTGCTCTCTTTGTTATTCCCCCCCATACGCTATATGGAGATTATCCCCCGAAGATTGCAGAAGCGGAGGTAAAGGAAACCAAAGAAACCGGTGAAATCGTGCTAAGTACGGTTGTTATTCCTGAATTCGTCGTCGTCCATGACGGTCCTCCAACTGACACCTCGGCTGCTAATCATTATATCAGATTCCGAGATTATATTAAGAATGTTACATCCAGTGAGATCTATGCAACCTGGCCCGAGGCAACCATTACAGCCAATGTATTAGCAATATTATCCTTCACCTTAAATCGTGTTTTCACGGAATGGTATCGTAATCAAGGCTTTAATTTTACCATTACTTCCTCCACTGCATTTGACCACAAATGGATTCCCGGACGTAACATCTACAATAATATCGCACTGATTGTTGACCAGATGTTCACAAGTTATCTATCCAGACCAGATGTAAAGCAACCGATTCTCACTCAATACTGTGACGGTCAGAGGGTACAATGTCCAAACTGGATGACTCAATGGGGTTCAAAGGATTTGGGAGAACAGGGTAGAAGTGCTATCGAGATCCTGCGGCATTTTTACGGTCACTCTATGTATATTAATACCGCTACTGAAGTGTCCGGTGTCCCTACTTCCTGGCCAGGAGCAAATCTTAATATAGGTTCCTCCGGAGCCAATGTCAGAATGATTCAGGAGCAACTCAACCGCATCTCAGACACCTACACGATTATCCCCAAACTAGCTGTAAATGGGCAATATACCGGGCAAACCGCTGAAGCTGTAAGGCTGTTCCAGCAAACCTTTGATTTGCCTCAGACAGGGATTGTGGACTTTGCAACCTGGTACCGTATCTCCGGTATCTATGTGGCAGTGTCAAGGCTTGCAGTGTAAGATAGTGTAGGCTTAAAAAATCAGCCTATACAACAGTAAATAACCCTGGATTAAGCATGTACTATTCTGGCTCAATTTAAGAACCAGGATTTTCTAAAGGAAGAACAACTAAGGTATGACAAGGATGAAAAACATGAACTCCTCACCTTTACAAGAAGCAGGTAGTATACTAATCTACCTCTTATCTTGTAAAGGTTCGTCAAACATCATGCTTTTTCATCCTTATACCTTAGCTGCTCTTCCCAAGAAAATCACTGGTTCATAATAATTCGCCTTTATAGTACAAGCCTAACCCAGGGTTACTCTATAAGCTCTTGCGCTGATTTTTTAAGCCAATTTACACTTAATCAATTATTTAAGCGATGAGCTATTATGCTAATTTCCTCCAACAATACTCCTCATCATAATGAACATGTATGTCTATAAGCTTTAGTCAACAAATTGATTTATTAATCACCACCGTGACCAACGCGAGTCCTCTCTTTACCAATTAAATTGGTAGGGTTCGCGTTTGTCGAGGGTATCGAACTCGTAACCCATCTCTTTCAGAAGCTTGATTACATCTGGCAGAATCCGAACGCTTAAATCATTAGCCGAAGAGTCGTGCATCAGAATGATGGGTTGATCCTTGTTTTTGATATCTCTTAGCCGCTATATCCTTTTTCTTTCAATCGCAATTTCCTTCTAATATTCTTTATTACCAATCTTATGCATGAAATAGCGATATAAGTATCTTATTCCGCAACTTGACGTTTGATCTCAACTAAAGCTAACCGTACCGGCGGAAGAGCCAGTATAATAAGTGTTACCACTGCTTCCGGTACGATATAAGTTGCATTATAACCAATGGAATAGATCATGGGATGTTGATTGCCCGCATAGATTGAGAAGAAAATAGCGCCGGACAGCACATGACAGGCATATCTTCCTATCACACCGATAATATATCCCTTAAATAAGCCAAACTTGGATTTTGCAAAGATACCGGATAAGCCGAGGCACCCAAAGGCGATGGGATAGTCAAATAATAGCTGAACCGGATGTACTACATAGGGCTTTAGAATCAAATCCAAGAAGCCGCATGCAATACCGGCCAGGATACCGGACCTGGTTCCATAGAGATAGCCAATTAGACAGATGAAGAACATGCGGAATAAGGTAATTGAACCGCCAAAGGGTAGATTAAATACGGTAAATAGAGAAGCTATTACAGACAATGCTACCGCTACTGCAGAGAACGCCAATTGCTTCGGATTCGCTTTACGCTTACCACTACCGCCGTAAGCAAACATTGCGATGAATAACAGGGCGATCAAGACAAACAGGGCTATGTTACCTGCTGTTGATGGATAGTAACTTCCAGATTCTACATCAGTTACCACTAGAAAATCAAAAATACGTTGAAACATAAAAAAATCCTCCTTTTCATTGCATCGGAGGGGGCCACTTGATTGCTTCCTTCCGCCGGTATTACCCGGATCAAGTAGTGAGGGTCAGCATGTGTATAACCACATACCTCTCAGCCATCGGCTCCCCTAGCATTAAATAATTATAATTTATATTGCCTAATCATATCCAATTTCAAGTTCACTGTCAATACTTATTTATCCGTAATTGTTCCATCGAAACGGTTCTATTCATGCTGTTCTTTTTCCGGATTATTCAGTCTTGCATTTGACAATATCATTCTTTATAATATTAACAGACAATATTTGGAGGACAAGCAAATGAAACAATTAAATATATTGATAACCATAATTCTGGCACTGATCATGGCCATGTCCTTTACTGCATGCACCAGGATGCAGGAAGATACCAAGCCAGACCAATCCAAGTCTCCGGCCCCCTCACCCACGGCTGTAATTCTTCCGACGTTATCACCCTCACCCACTGAAGCCCCAGAGCAGGCTGAACCGACTTTACCGATAGCTACCCCAACCCAGACGATTCACCCAGAAGGGGAAGGAAGTACGGAAGCAGAGGCTGGTATAGCTTCCTCTGAAAAAGAGGAAGGTAGCGCATCGGATCATTCCGATACCAAGTCAAAAAATAGGTTGATTGCGATTGATGCAGGCCATCAAAGCAAAGGCAATAGCGAAAAGGAACCCATCGGACCGGGTGCCTCTGCAACCAAACCCAAGGTAAGCTCGGGAACCCGAGGAATTGCCACAGATGTACCGGAATATCAGCTTAATCTTATTATTGCACTTAAGGTTAAGAAGGAGCTGTTGAACCGAGGTTATGATGTATTTATGATACGAGAAACCAATGATATTAATCTTAGTAATCGTGAGAGAGCTGAGATGGCAAATGAAAGCGGAGCCGACCTATTCATCCGGATCCATGCGGATGGATCTGAGAATTCAAGTGTCAGCGGAACCAGTACGCTCTATCCCTCCGAGGATAATCCCTATGTTGCCTACCTGAATGAGGACAGTTATGCATTATCAAAAGCTATAGTAGATTCAATGTGTGACCATACCGGAGCAAAGAATCGTGGTGCCATCCCACGAGATGATATGAGCGGTATCAATTGGTGTACCATACCGGTCAGTATCATCGAAATGGGTTATATGTCTAATGAGAAAGAAGACAAGCTGATGCAGACCGAGGAATATCAGGATAAAATGGTAGAGGGGATCTGTGACGGAATTGATGCTTATTACGAATAAAAAATGATATAACAAGGAGATACCACTATAAAAATATGAAATCCTTGCGTACTTTCTATTGTCATGAATTAATAAGGCCACTACAGGGTCAGTTTCATCTGACTTTGGAGTGGCTTTTATAAATTATACATTCTCCATCAGTGCTTTCCGAAGCCTAGCAACTCCTTCTTCCATCTGAGACAGACTTAAAGCTCCGTACCCGAGGACTAACCGATTCTTATGCTGCCCCTTTACTAAGGCATATTCTTCCACATAATCTGCTTCCACTCTCGCTTCCTCCATCGCTTTAAAGTCACGGTCCGTCAACTCCCAATCAAAGGATACTAAGAGATGCAAACCGGCATACTCTCCCGATATACAGATGCTTTCCTGAAAAGCTTCCGTTAAGCAATGGATCAGATGCTTTCTTTTATTCTCATATAACTTTCTCATCTTATAGATGTGTTTATCCATAGTAAGCTCTTCCATAAACCGTGCCATAGCTAACTGATCGATTGGATTAACCCATAGATTTGATTCCTTCAACTGATCAGAAACCTGTTCCACAAGATGATTCGGAAGAATCATATAACCAAGCCGCAAGGAGGGTGAAAATATTTTACTGAAACTGCCAAGATAGATTACCCGCTCCTGATCTAGGTTTTGCATTGCTTGCAATGCTTCTCCTTTGTATCGAAATTCACTGTCATAATCGTCTTCAATTACATAAGCATTCTTATCACTGGCATATTGTAACAAAGCAATACGTCTGGATATGGGAAACACCCCTCCAATCGGATATTGATGCGAAGGGACAACATAGATTAGACCAACATCCTTCAGCTTAATTAAATTGTCAACAACCATACCCTGACCATCCACCTTGATCGGATAAAGCTTGTATCTATGATCCGTAAATATCCTCTTTACGAAATGAATACACGGATCCTCCACTGCAATCCTCCCAATACATCTCTCAAACAGCTTTGCAATAATCTCCATACCACCTGCAGCACCGGAGACAATAATAATCTGATTCTCCTCACATCGTATTCCCTTCATCCGGTATACATAAGAGCTGATTGCTTTCTTAAGTCTTGGATGACCGCTGTAATTGCTATAGAAAAACGCATCTTCCTCCGCATCCAAACAGGCTTCCTTCAGCATCTTAGCCCACACTGCTCTGGGAAAGGAATGTATATCCGGGTTACCAGCGTCAAAGGATATCACATCCTTATTCTTCGGTTGATTCATTTTAGGCACATAATGCATCCACTTTGGTTTTGGCAGCTTACCAATGTTAGCGACATAGGTGCCGGAACCTTCTTTTGCATTGAGGTAGCCCTCCGCAAGAAGCTGGTCATATGCTTGTATTACTGTATTTCTGGCAATCTGCATATCCTTAGCAAGCGCTCTGGTAGGAGGAAGCTTATCTCCAGCCTTCATTCTTCCGGTTAAAATAGCCTCACGAATCTGATGCTCCAATTGCTTTCCATTCGGTATGCCTGATGTATGGTCGATCTCAAATCCAAACATTTGCTTCCTCCTTTTACAAATTGGTTCCTAAAATATTTATAATTATTGGTACTTTTAAGTATCAATTTTAATTATATAATAAATGTATAGGGCTGGCAACAGAGATATAAAATGCAAACGAAATTGATATCGATTGGGATGTAAGGTTTGGTTAATGGTTTGTAATAACAATGAGAAAGGATGAATAATAATATGGAATATCGTAATTTTGAAAAGTTGGGGATTCATGCCTCTTTACTTGGCTTTGGATGTATGCGCTTCCCCCTGGATAAGGACGGAGATATTGATGAGGCGCATTCCACGGAAATGCTCGAAACCGCATACAATAGCGGTGTAAATTATTATGATACCGCTTATGTATATCACGGAGGCAAAAGCGAAGAATTCACAGGAAGGTTCTTAGATAAAAAGGATCGCAGCACCTATTACCTTGCTACCAAACTACCCATCTGGGATGTAAACTCCGTGGCAGATGCAAAGCGGATCTTTAACGACCAGTTAAGTAGATTGAATAAGAGCTATATCGACTTCTATCTGTTGCACTCCTTTAACCGGGAAAGCTTTGACCGAATGGTAAGCTTAGGGATACTGGAGTATATGGATCAATTAAAGGAGGAAGGAAAAATCAAATATCTGGGCTTCTCCTTCCACGATGATTATGACGCCTTTGAATACATTATAGGCTTTCGAGACTGGGATTTCTGTCAGATTCAGTTAAACTACATGGACGCTGAGCATCAAGCCGGGATCAAAGGCTATAACCTGGCCGCTGAGCTAGGCGTGCCTATCATAGTGATGGAGCCGGTTAAGGGGGGTTCCATAGCAAAGCTTCCTCTGAATGCAGCTCTTGTCTTTGATGCAATTCACCCAGGTAAGACCGCTGCCTCCTGGGCGATCCGTTGGGTAGCCTCTCTACCGAATGTGAAGGTGATTCTCAGTGGAATGTCGGCTATGGCACAGGTCAAAGATAATCTGGATACCATCAACCATTTTCAACCGCTCATCGAGGAAGAATACCATGCGATCAATACCGTTGCCGACATCCTGCGACATCGGGTCAAAAACGGCTGTACCGGCTGCTCCTATTGTATGCCCTGTCCGGCAGGCGTGGATATCCCAAGAAGCTTTAGTCTTTGGAATGATTACGGAAGATACGAGAACCGCGGAGAAATGAAATGGCAATGGACCTCTAATTTTGATGAGTCAAAGAAAGCTAAGAACTGCATAGAATGTGGTCAATGCGAAGAAGCCTGTCCACAGAAGCTTTCCATCCGGGATGATTTAAAAATCATACAAGAGGAATTTGATGAAATCGTAAAAACCAAATAAGAATAACATATGTTTGACCTAAAAATTATAACATAGGAATAGTGGGATTAATCTCCCAGTCTAGTATTAATAAAGTCTATTTTAGAAGGGATATTAAACTATCCCATTCTAATGAAGATCAATTATAGGAAAGGAGATTCATATGAAACAAGTAAATTTTGCTGCTACCGGGGAAAAGGTAAGCGAACTCTGTCTCGGAGCAATGCTGATGGGAACAGCTATAAACAGGGCAACCACATATCAGATTCTGGATCATTTTGTAGATGTGGGCGGAAACTTCATCGACACGGCAAACTGCTATACCTGGTGGCTGGGTAATGGTGAATATATCGGAGGTGAAAGTGAGACTTACCTGGGACTCTGGATGAAGGAACGTAAAAACCGGGATAAGATTTTCCTTGCTACCAAGGTAGGTGGTGGATTAAAGGATCCCACTTCGATCAGAGATGCTAATGGCGTAATCGATTGGGGCCGAGTCCGAGGAGAGTACGAAGGCTTATCCAGAGCTGTAATTAGGCGAGAGGTGGAGAACAGTCTTCGCAGGCTAAAAACAGATTATATTGATCTATACTATACACATGTATACGATCCCTTTACTCCGATTGAGGAGACTATGGAGACACTGAATGAATTAATTAAGGAGGGAAAGCTTCGTTATCTTGGAGCCAGCAATCTGACAACCGAGCAGCTTAAGGATGCCAATAGTCGGGCAATTTGTAATGGGCTCACCCCATATACTGCATTACAACAGGAATACTCCTATATTCATCCGAAGGAAGGAGTAAACACCGGCATTACCTCTCATGGCGATAAAGAAATGTTTGATTATGTAGCCAATAATTTCATGGTATTCCTGGCTTACTCTCCTCTCCTCAAGGGGATCTATACGAATCAAGAAAAACGATATCAGTATTACAACTGGAATCTCTACGATAATGAGCAGAATGCAAGAAAACTCAGTCTGATCGAGGAACAGGCCAAAATGCTTGGAATCACCGGCAATCAATTAGTATTAGCTTGGATGCTCCGACAAAACCCTAGGATTATTCCGCTCCTCGGCTTCAGTCGCCTAGAGCATTATCTGGAGGATATGAAGGCCACAAGCATTGAAATACCGGAGGAAATCATGGAATTACTGAACAAATAATTCGCTACTTCTAAACTTTCTGATATTTAAACAGGAGAGCTCCCAAAGCTCTCCTGCCCTTCTATGCTATTCTATTGATTATAGCTTCCGATTATTTTCCTCTATCTAATGATTCTATCTATATATCGATTCCTTTACTCGCTTTTCGGCTTAAGCTTTGCGTGATTAGTAATCAACATTCTTGAAACGATAGCAAGTATAACATTAATGAGAAAGAAGAGTAACAAAAATATACGGGAGATATTATACTCCTTCTGGATATATAAAAACACAATAAACAATATGATTCCTACCATGTTAGATATCACTATCCTTAAAAGCTGATGCCTTCCAAGTTCATCCGGCTCCGGATGATATAGTCGAAAGAAGAAATAGCTTAATAGATAGATCGGAACCAGATATACTAAGAGTTCTGCATAGCTCTTTAGTGGATAGAAGTTTCCCAACTCCTCACTAAATATCGGAGTATAAAATCTCACATAATATGCCACCAGATAAGCAATGATGATAATAACAGTATCCCGAAGGATGTGAAAAGCGTTCAACATTTTCATTCTATCTCTCATCATACCAATACCTTCTTTTCTAAACTAAGACAACAGAATACTTCTTATATATACTGATATACCAGAATATTCCAAGCTTGTCAACTAATTAGTACAAGAACAATTCCAATTACAACATTAGTACCGCTATGTGCGGCAATCGAGTTAGAACATGTCTTAAGTTGGATTAATAGTCATACGCTATTTTTGTAAAGCTAATATGTGATCAACATCACTAACGTGAAAAGGGCGCCGCATTAATGCGACACCCCCAACTATACTTAACGATAGAAAGCACACTTTTCGAACTTTCTATTGTCATAATTATTTATTTAATCCCGAAGGGCTTACATCATACCCATTCCGCCGGCACCTGCGGGCATTGCAGGCTCATTGCTCTTAATGTTGGCAACAACGGACTCAGTGGTTAATAAAGTAGATGCAACGCTGGTAGCGTTCTGAAGAGCACTTCTAGTAACCTTAGTAGGATCAAGGATGCCTGCTTCTACCATGTCTACATAGGATTCAGCCAATACGTCAAAGCCCATACCGGTCTTATTTTCCTTAACCTTGCTGATTACTACTGATCCTTCCATACCAGCATTATATACGATGCTGTATAGAGGAGCTTCCAGTGCCTTAAGAATGATGTTAGCACCAGTCTTCTCATCGCCTGTTAAGCCCTCTGCAAATTTAGCAACATCCTTAGAAGCGTGGATGTAAGCAGAACCACCACCTGCAACGATACCTTCTTCTACTGCTGCTCTGGTTGCTGCAAGAGCATCTTCCATACGAAGCTTGTTTTCCTTCATCTCTGTCTCGGTAGCTGCACCAACACGGATTACTGCAACACCGCCAGCCAGCTTAGCAAGTCTTTCCTGTAATTTCTCTTTATCAAATTCAGAGGTAGTCTCTTCAATCTGAGCCTTGATCTGAGCGATTCTCTGAGCGATATCATTCTTATCACCTTCACCGTCAACGATGATGGTATTTTCCTTCTGAACCTTAACACTCTTCGCACGACCTAACTGCTCTAGGGTTGTTTCCTTCAGGTCAAGTCCGAGTTCATCAGAGATTACGGTACCACCGGTTAAGATAGCGATATCCTGAAGCATAGCCTTTCTTCTGTCACCATAACCCGGAGCCTTAACAGCAACTGCAGTAAAGGTGCCTCTTAATTTATTGAGAACTAAGGTAGTAAGAGCTTCACCCTCAACATCCTCAGCGATAATCAATAATCTTGCACCAGTCTGTACGATCTGCTCAAGTACAGGTAAGATTTCCTGGATATTGGAGATCTTCTTGTCGGTGATCAGGATATATGGATTGTCTAAGTTCGCTTCCATCTTATCCATATCGGTACACATATATGCGGATACATATCCACGGTCAAACTGCATACCCTCTACTAAGTCAAGCTCTGTCTTCATCGTCTTGGACTCTTCGATTGTGATAACGCCATCATTGGAGACCTTCTCCATGGCATCTGCAACTAACTGACCAACCTCATCATCACCAGCAGAGATTGCAGCTACTCTTGCGATCTGCTCTTTACCCTTTAAGGTTGAGCTCATCTTTAAGATGGAATCAACTGCAATATCAGTAGCCTTCTTCATACCCTTTCTTAAGATAATCGGATTTGCGCCAGCTGCTAAGTTCTTTATTCCCTCAGTGATCATCGCCTGAGCAAGAACGGTTGCTGTTGTTGTACCATCACCTGCTACATCATTGGTCTTGGTTGCAACTTCTTTAACCAGCTGAGCACCCATATTCTCAAAGGGATCGTCTAATTCAATTTCCTTTGCAATAGTTACACCGTCGTTTGTAATCAGTGGTGCTCCGAAGGATTTATCAAGAACAACATTTCTACCCTTAGGTCCAAGGGTAACCTTTACTGTATTCGCTAATTTATTAGCGCCAATTTCAAGCGCTGCTCTGGCTTCTGCGCCGTATTTAATTTCCTTTGCCATGGTAATATCTCTCCTTTTTCTTAGTCTTCAACAACAGCTACGATATCATTCTGCTTAACGATGATGAATTCTTCATCCTCAAGCTTTACTTCGGTTCCGGCATATTTAGAATAAATAACCTTGTCACCAACCTTAACCTGCATTGTAATCTCTTTCCCGTCTACCATTCCACCGGGGCCTACAGCGATTACCTGAGCCTGCTGGGGTTTTTCCTTAGCTTGACCGGGTAACACGATACCGGACTTTGTTGTCTCTTCAGCAACTAATTGCTTTAATACTACCTTATCTCCTAATGGTACAAGTTTCATTTCTTTATTCCTCCTTCAGAAATTAGTTTTAACATTGCAGTTGCAATGCCTTCTACTTTGAGATTATTAGCACTCTATGACATTGAGTGCTAATCTGATTAATATATTAGTAAATTTGCCTTTATTATGCAACTTCGTTTCCATCAAAATATCGCGGCAAACTTAATAATTTCTCTCTAATGCTCATTTTTTCTATTTATATCTCATTTTCTCTCATTTTTGTTAAAGTTCAGCCATGGGGCGCTCTGCCTAAGCGAGATGTAGCAAAGCGAAATCGAGCTTATGGCTGAACTTTAACAGTTACACTTTTTTCCTATGGTTAAAGTCCAAAGAAAAAGTTATTACTTTTAACGTAATAACTTTTTTACCTCGTTATTATACTAACATATCTTACGCAATGTTAGTACAATGATATAGTCTAGTATATTCTATTCTAAGGATTATATACCATCCTGACATGTCTATAGGATGCTGTTCGTCTTCTGCATGGACCTTGGCAATGCATCCTTCGCATTCTTCCAAGGTTCATCTGTATAACGATAGTCAAATTTATTAATAAACCACTCCAAATCATCTCTGACACGTTTCATGTTCTCTAGATATAATTCATTCGTGAGCTTTAAAAAGCCATTCAGTTCCTCACCATTCAAATACCCAGGAGCAGCTCCATACAACACCTTATAATGTCCGGTACAGAAACCCTTCGACTGTTTGAATTTGGTACGAAATGCTTCTTCTGTATGGTACAGGTGGAAGATGGTTGCGATGTAACGGTTAAAGGTGCCCTCTATCTTGTCACAGACAAAGCAGGTCTGTTCTAATTCATTCAGATAACTAACAACTTCGGATGAAGTTGCTTCTCCTTTTTTACGGAATAAGGAAGGTGAGGTCATTTTAATACCTGTCCGAGTGAATTTCTCAACATCCTTCACCACCTTATCGATATGCGTCTTAAGTATCAATGCTAAGCCAAGACGATTCTGATTCTTATATAATTGTTCCAGATGCTTTTCACAGAAGCCCAATCTTGATGTAGCTTCTCTGATATCATCTTCCATATAGCTCGGGCCCATTGTAAATTCAACAGCATTCGTTTCCAGCTGCTTTCTCATAGTACAAAGAGGGCATTCCGTATCCGCTTCAAACGCATCATTTACAGGAATAGTGTACAGTTTTTCCTTCAAAGTTTTATCCTACCTTTAGACAGATTTACTATCCTTGATTAATTCCTTGATATCCCTCGCCTTTTGCTTAATACGTTCATTCGCTTCCTTAGAGATCAATACTCTTGATACCCAACGACTTGCTTCATCGTATTTATTGCTTTTCCTTGCCAATTCTGCCATAAGGAGAGTCATTGTGATCTCATCCATACCACACATCGGGAAGGTCTCTTTGCTGAATGCCTCGTCAAAGCCTACGTATGCTTTTGCGATGAAATCCAGCTCTTCCTGCTCCATCTCTTCAATTTGCTTCTTATAGTTTGGCTCATCCTTAGAAAGTGTCTCTGCTTTTCCTCTTAGTATCCATGCTATCTTAAGGCAGGTATAGGCGCGCTCCGAGGTCTTTGATTTCTTCACAATGGAATTGACCAATGCAAGCTTGTGTCTAGAAAGTGCATCATCATAAGTAAATATACTACCGGATTCATTTAATCCCTTAAAGGAAGAGGAAATATTAGTCCTAATCAAGCCAGCCTGTGTATTGGTGACGTAATTGAAGAATCGGTTTAGGGCTGCAAAACCACAATGAGGGCATACAATTGCATCATATTTCAAAGGATCCATAGATTGATAAACCGGTCTCAGATCCGAATCAAGATTCAGAAGCTTAACCTTACCGGACTTAACCATCTTGGATTTAAACTCTTTATCACATACGGGACAAGTAAAGGTCTTATCAAAAATAGTATCTTCTTCTGAAAATGAAGGCTTATCTTCCCTTGAAGCTTTTCGCTCCGCATCCTTTTCTTTCTCATCGTAGATATCCATATTTTTCAGATTATTCAGACCAAATGCTTCTAATCCCGAAAATAAATTTGCCACTGTTATTTCCCCCTTTTCACTTGAACAATATCACATAAATTAAAATATATATTTGCTTCCTGTATCCCGGAAGATCAAGAAGACCAGTGGGCGAATCCCAAGTAATAAACATGATTTCAACTCACTTTATTCCGGTTTATAAGAGCTCTTTAGAGAAACGATACGGTTAAATACCGGCTTCTCAGGTGTAGAGTCCTTGCTATCCAGACAGAAGAAACCTTGTCTTAAGAACTGGAAGCTGTCAGGAGCCTTTGCACCTGCGATATTAGGCTCGATATAGCAATTATTCAATACCGTGATTGAATTGGGATTCAGATTAAGACTACCGTCTTCGTTATAGACACCCTTCTCTTCATCCACAATATTCTCATAAAGACGCACTTCTGCCTTCACTGCAGTATCTGCTGCTACCCAGTGGATAGTTCCTTTCACTTTTCTCGCATTGAACCCGGAACCACTCTTTGTCTCAGGGTCATAGGTACAATGAATCTCAGTAACATTCCCCTCTGCATCGGTTATATAATCCTGACAGGTTACAAAGTAAGCATTCATCAAGCGAACCTCATTGCCGGGAAATAATCGGAAGTATTTCTTCGGAGGGTCGATCATAAAATCATCTCTCTCAATATACAGTACTCTTCCAAAAGGAACCTGTCTGTTACCCATCTCCTCATTTTCCTGATTATTGGGTGCATCCAGATATTCTATCTGTCCCTCGGGATAATTCGTAACAATCAGCTTGATTGGGTCAAGGACAGCCATAATTCTCGGTCTCTTCAGCTTCAAATCTTCCCTGATACAATACTCAAGCATAGCATAATCAACAGAGCTCTGACTCTTAGAAACTCCGCAAAGCTCCATGAACATCTGGATAGACTCTGGTGTAAAGCCTCTTCTTCTAAGTGCACTGATGGATACCAGTCTGGGATCATCCCAGCCATCAACAATACCCTCTTCCACCAGCTTCTTGATATAACGCTTACCGGTAATAACATTGGTTAGATACATCTTCGCAAATTCAATCTGCTTCGGCGGCAGCTCGTATTCCAGCTCTCTTACAACCCAGTCATAGAGAGGTCGGTGATCCTCGAATTCCAAGGTACAGATAGAATGTGTTACATTTTCAATTGCATCCTCAATCGGATGGGCGAAATCATACATAGGGTAAATACACCATTGATCACCGGTATTATGATGAGCGATCTTCGCTACACGGTAAATTATGGGATCTCTCATGTTAATATTCGGGGATGCCATATCTATCTTAGCACGAAGCACTCTGGAGCCGTCTTCAAATTTCCCTGCCTTCATATCTTCGAACAATTGAAGATTCTCTTCAATGCTTCTGTCACGATAAGGACTATTCTTACCAGGCTCCGTTAAGGTACCACGGTATTCTCTGATCTGTTCTGCTGTGAGATCACATACAAAAGCCTTGCCCTTCTTAATTAGTTTAACCGCTGCTTCATACATTTGTTCAAAATAATCGGACGCAAAAAACAGACGATCCTCAAAATCGCCGCCAATCCACTTAACATCTTCTATAATAGAATCAACAAACTCTGTCTTCTCCTTAGTCGGATTGGTATCATCAAAACGAAGATTAAACTTTCCACCATATTTTTTAGCCAATCCAAAATTTAGCAGAATAGATTTAGCATGTCCGATGTGAAGATATCCGTTTGGTTCAGGAGGAAATCTGGTCACAATATTCTTAACCTTACCCTCTTCCAGATCCTTTTCAATAATCATCTCGATAAAATTCTTGGAAACCACTTCTTTTTCAGATGTCTCCGATTTATTTCCCTCTATCATGTCTTTGTTATCCATGAAAAAACCTCCTGGTATACAATCTTCTAATTATATGTCATTATTAGCCCATTTTTCTTATATATATACAGATATGTTATATAATAACACAATTTATCTTAAGAGAAAAGTATGAAATTAATATTAATAAATTCATACGTAAGCATACTTTCGTTATGGCATCACTCGTAATATAGTACAATCAATTATCTACGTAATAAAGTAGAGGTCGTTCTTAACGAACAACCCCCAATCTAAATACTATGTAATTACTTGCTTCGGTAGAAAATATGATCATCAATAATCTTATAGTCAGAATACTTCTTCTTGATACTATTTGCACTTCTCTTATTCTGGAAGCACAGAAGGCTACCGATATTATTCTTTCCAGTTAGCGCGGCTTTTGCAGCCTTAATTGCTTTGTCAAACGCTTTTTTCTGAGTCTCCGGGTTAGCACCGGTAAATTTGCGGCTATCATAAAGCTTTAATGCTTTATCCATCATACTTACACCGGATTTATTCTTAATCGTTACCGCGAATTGCACGGACCATTTATTATCATAAATAACTTCCTTAACCGTGTTTACATGCCAGTAAGCATCACTCTTCACTCTGTTTAATACAACATTGGCTACCGCAAGCATACCGTTATAATTCTGATTACCTGCTTCGGTGAAAATCAGACTAGACAATAATCGTAAATCACTTTCGGAATAGGAAGGCTTTTCCTCTGTTTCTTCCTTATCCTCTTCTACTACCTCTGCCTCATCTTCCACAGCTTCTTCCGGGATAGGTGCTTCATAACTTAGCTCGCCTTGTTCATCTATGAAATAACCTTCCTGTAATAGAAGCTCCATATTTTCATCTGTCGGATCAATCGCTAATACATTCTGTGTCAACGCATCTGTTGTCTGACCCTCGGTACTGTTATTGATAGCTAATGTATCTTCTGTGGTACTTTGATTTGCTGTTGTTCCGTCTAATTCGGAAGCATATGCGGTAGCTCCGAAGCTGAAGGTAATTAACAACGCTGCAATTATCGTAGTCAGAAGTTTTCTGCTTAATGTCATAATAATCTCCTTAAATGTTACATATTTAGGATATTCAATACAAATCTGTTAACAATTACTTAATAATTATAACATAAATAATTAAAAAATCAACCCCTGAATTTCTTCAGGGGTTTTCATTCTTACTACGATAATTTGCCAGCAACAGATCCAGCATTCGTCCATAGCTCTTAACGCCGTCCGCCTGGGCGTTTGCTTTGAGGTAGGTGTCGTTAATTTTAGTGGAAATCGTACTGACTACAGTATCCTCATATTGCAGCCAATATACGGAATTTGCACGGATATCATTTATTACACCATCACTATATCCTGCTCTGATCTCAAAATATAACTCCGGACTTTGATCATATAATGCATTACCTGCGATGATCAGTGCCAGCATGGTGCTACTGTAATTCAGATCCACATTCTCAGACTTCATACCAGCCAGATACGCAATAAAGTTCGCTTCATCCTCTCTCATAAACCCTCTAAGATGAGCCAACTCATGTAGCATAGTAGCTGGGATGGAATAATCCGGCACATCCACATTCACGTTGGCTTCCATCGTAAAAGGAATGAATATACCGGTTATCTCTGTCTGAGACATCAGACGAGATAGAAGGATAGGTTTAGGTGCCCCATAAGCTCCTCGTAGTACCGGATAATCCTCGGCAAGAAGCTGATAGGCTTCCACTGCTAATTTTGCTACGTCTGTATCACTTACTGACAGCTTAAAAACATCTTGTTCATCGGTTGCCGATACTTGCGCTCTTAATTCGTTTGCCTCGAGCATCAGGCTTTTTGTCAATTCAAATAGTTCTTCGACAGAAGACTCTGTTATCTCCAAATTGGAGTAGGAGGCAAAAGGATATCGATAATAATTTATTCCAGCCAATATAGTAAATAGAAACAGAAGGATACTGGCAGTACACAAAATATTAAGTATACCCTTGATCCATCGTTCTCCTCTATCCTTCTTATCCAAAATCATGCGTAGGACAAAACGAAGTAATAGAACAAGGATTACAATCGGTAGAAGGATCACCAGAAACTCAGCAACAGAAAAGGGAAATAACCCGGTAATGGAGGAGATAAATTGAGAAATCCATTTATATATATGCTTCGCATAGATCTGTTCTGCAAAATGGCTGCTTTCTCTGGCCAATAGGATTAACAACAAGGAAATTGGTGTCAATAACAAAAGAAATATCCGCTTATAGTTCAATAACTTCTTCACCTGGTGGCCCCCCGTATGCTCGTACGTTAGTTATATATAGCTATAATATTATCATGGAACCACACTTCTCGCAACAGTCTGCATAAGGAAAACCCAGAGAACTATTACCAATAAAACAATTTGTACAAAAAACTTTGACAATTGTCCTTGGAAAATTTGGCTGTAATACCAAGTGGTTATTCAATAGATATTCTATTAGGTAGAAAAGGACGATATGTAACCCTCTCACAGGTAATTAGCCTATGTCATACAGGTTTCATATCGTCCTTTTTCATTTAATTACAGCTCTTTATACTGTCTCTTTATACTGCTACTTTTCATATAATTTCTACCCTTGAACTAAAACTTCGGAACAACCGCACCCTTATAGGTATCATTAATGTACTGTTTAACCGCATCACTCTGTAGCGCCTTCAATAATGCCTTGATGTCTGCTCTGTCTTCATCACCCGCATTTACTGCTATGATATTTCCATAGGTCTCTGCTGCGATAGAGTCCTTATCTTCGAAAGCGATGGCGTCACTTGCTACATTTAATCCTGCCTCAATGGCATAATTACCATTAATAACTGCCATGTCAACATCCTGTAAGGAACGTGCCAGCTGAGCCGCTTCAATTTCTACTATTTCAAGGTTCTTAGGGTTATCAACAACATCGTTCTTGGTTGCCTTTAAACCGACATTCTCTGTTAATTTAATTAAGCCCTGTGCCTCCAGTAAAAGTAATGCTCTTGCCTCATTGGTCGCATCGTTGGGAACCGCAATCTTTGCCCCGTCTGCTAAAGCATCAAAGCTAGCGGTCTTTCCTGGATATACGCCGAAGGGCTCATAATGAATAATCCCAGCAGATACGATATCTGTCTTATTTTCCGTGTTAAACTGATCAAGATAAGGCTGATGCTGGAAGTAATTTGCATCCAGATCCTTGCTGTCAAGTGCTAAGTTAGGCTGCACATAATCAGCATATTCTTTTATTTCAAGTTCATAGCCCTCTGCTTCCAGAGCGGGCCTTGCCTGTTCCAGAATCTCTGCATGAGGTGTTGCACTTGCTCCAACTACTATTTTCTTATCCTCACCACTTTTCTTCGCGCATCCGGTAAATATGGCAGCAAGTAATGTAAGTAAAACTAAAATTGATATGATTTTCTTCATAGCTTTAATCCTCCATTGTTTTCTATTATTTATTAAATTCTTTTATCTGTACGCTTCATCCATTTAAATCCTGCTTCCTGGATGACCTGCACAATTAAGACCAGAATAACTACGGTGACAAGCATAATTTCTGTCTCATAACGGTAATAACCGTATCGGATTGCTATATCACCAAGACCACCGCCGCCGACAATACCAGCCATTGCGGAATAGCTTAAAATTGTTGTGACTGTAATAGCGCCTCCTATAATCAGAGATGGCTTTGCTTCGGGAATGAGTACTTTATAGATAATCTGTAATGGGGTTGCCCCCATAGACTGGGCTGCCTCTATGACCCCTTTATCCACTTCCTTCAAGGACGATTCCACTATTCTGGCGATATAGGGAGCAGACGCGATAATAAGCGGAACAATAACTGCTGTCGAACCAAGGGTGGTTCCGACAATTAATCTGGTCAAGGGCATTACAGTTATCAATAGGATGATAAAAGGGATAGAACGTAGCAAATTCACGATAACACCAAGTACTTTATTCAGCGAAACAAAGGGTGCAATTCCATCTTTATCAGTTACTACCAATAATACCCCCAGTGGCAAACCGATCAAGTATGCAATAAAGGAGGAGACAAATGTCATATACAAGCTCTCAAGAATTCCTACACCAAGCATTTTAACTACTGCTTCACTCCACATACTATCTCACCTCCTCATAGGGAATTTGATGGGTCTTTAAGTAATTAATTATCTTATTATATCCGTTTTCCTCATCCGGTAGCTGGATAACCATCTGGCCAAAGGCCTTTCCGTCGATATCCTTGGTATCGGCAAATAGGATATTTACCGGCGTCTTACTCTCCAATACCATATTCGAGATTACCGGTTCAAAGGAGGACTTTCCGTCAAATATGATTCGACATTTACGTTCTCCGATATAATTATCGATATGTGTCTCTCCTGAGAATACCAACTGTCTGGCAATCTTAGACTTGGGTCTAACAAAGACCTCCTCCACATCTCCAACCTCTGCGATGTGGCTCTGGTCAATAATCGCTACCCGGTTACAGATCTCTTCAATAACACTCATTTCATGGGTAATTACGATTACTGTAATTCCCAACTTCTGATTAATCTCCTTTAAGAGATTTAGGATAGAACGAGTCGTTGTCGGATCCAGCGCACTGGTTGCCTCATCACAAAGCAACACCTTCGGATTGGTAGCCAATGCTCTTGCGATTGCTATTCTCTGCTTCTGTCCACCGGACATCTGTGCCGGATAAGCCTTAGCTTTATCCGAAAGTCCAACAATCTCCAGAAGCTCCTTGGCTCTAGCCTTCGCTTCCTTTCCAGATACACCTGCCAGCTCCAGAGGAAAGCAGATATTCTGTAACGCATTACGCTGCATTAATAGATTGAACTGCTGAAAAATCATTCCCATTGACTGTCTTGCCTTCAGCAAATCCCTCTCTGCTAAGCTTCCCAAATCAGCACCGTCAAATATCACATTACCGCTCGTCGGTCTCTCCAGGAAATTGATACATCGTACCAGGGTACTCTTCCCTGCACCACTAAGTCCGATAATACCAAAAATCTCACCTTCCATTATGGAAAGATTGATATCCTCCAAAGCCTTAACTTCATTACTCTTACTTTTAAAAATTTTACCTAATCCAATAAGCTCTACGATAGGTTTTTGATTGATCAAAACTCCCACCTCCATTGTCTTTATTATCTTGTATCACTTTATCCTAGTACATTAGATATCATTTCATCAGTTTTATACTTCGCAGTATTAAAATGTAGCTTAAAAAAAACAGGAGAGCCAGATAAGCTTCCTGTTATGTCATTCATTATATTCGTAGAGAAGAATTGACACTCTTCATCGCATATAAAAACATCACATTTACCTATCTTGCAAATATGTCATCACCGGCATGCTACACATACCACACATATTAAGACACATAGTACGTAATGATGTTCTCATTCTTTTCCTCCCATGTTAAAAGTTCGATCATTCTCTAGTTCATTTCTTTAAATGCCATAAATCATACATAAACGGTATGATATATATTTATGTTGGGGCTAGTATACATGATGGGAAGAATGTTGTCAACGCATTTTTTTATTTTTTATGCAAATTTATATTGTTCAGAAAAGTGCTGTAAAGTTAAGAATTCTCATCCGGTTATAGTAGCAAATTCAGGAAATCAAGTACATAAGCTGCTAACATCCCACCAGCATCTATAGCCTATTAAAATTCTTCAGATAACGCATGTTCCTAATCACAAGCTCGCCCTTCCACCAACTCTTTGAGATTGCCCATTCCTCGGGGTAGGCTTCCCATCCCCAGGTCACATCCCATAGGCCCTCCTGATTACGATTATCCCGGAGGAAATCACATTCAAAGGCTGCAACCTCTTTATTATCCTCATAGAAGATACTATCCGGTGATTTGAAGAACTGTGAGGGCTTACAGACATAAGAAGTGGCCCAGATAGAAGTGTCTTTCGTTATTGCCGCCTGAACCAGAGCCATTAGCTTCTGTCTCATCATCTCATGATCTATGATCTCGGTTATCTTCGCCTGCTCCAGGTAGTCCAGAAGCGCTATATAACAATTCAAGGTATGCATATCAATCTCCGACGCTTGAAGTAGATAAGCCAGCGCTTCCTTTGCAATATGGGTACATTTTTCAAAAAGCTTTGAATTCTTATCCCCATAACAAAGCCCGAATCCGGCTAAACCTGCCGTTGGATTGTATGGATTATGATTCGAATATGAGTGACCATACTCCCACCAAGCTGCATGAGGATAATCATTGTTACTTGGTATATTACTCAACCAAAACTCCCCCTCCATATCCTTCCCGCTGGCGAGATAGCTTACGATCCCCTGGATAATCGGATGCTCACGGTCTGCAAAACCGATCTCTCTTAATATTTCAATTGCATGGAATACTTGTATCGGAGCAGAATTCGGATTCCAGGCATCTGCCTCCAGTGCATGTCCGAAGCCCCCATCCTCATTCTGATAGGTGGATAGGATATTAACTATAGTTTCCTTACTCCCCTCTTCAAAATGATACTGCCAACGAGCTAATTCCATTGGTCTCGCATTGCGGTACATCCAATTACGAACCTTCTCATATAAATTATTTTGCATCAACACTTACCCCAACCCTTCCATCAAATTAGAGGTACTCTTACGATCTTTTGTTACCTCTCATACATCTCCGTACACTCATCCGCTTATAATGACTTTGCTGTATTACTCCTTTGTCTATACGGCTCCTCTACATTATCCTCTTCTAAGATTGTGAGCTTCTCTCTATCCATCTTACGAAGTCGCTTGACCGCTTCCTCATAGGAGATATCAATCATATCCCAGATCAGCCTTTCGTCCAGCCCTCTGTCTAAGTATACGGTATTCTTATAGGGTTTTTGACGATCCGGGCAATGGTAGCCGACGATGACCACCCCTGGATAGCTCTTTCGATAATAATCCGACAACACCGGCTCACACCTCAGAGTAAGCTTCCCTTCCGGATACCATTCTAAGAAGATCCGATTACCCACTTTATAGCAGATCGGAAAGGGTCCAAAGGGAGTGTCCATAAAGGCACCTGTTTTGGTCATACAGTAATTATTAATTTCCTCGTAGGTCATAGCTTCTCCTTTCAAGGAAGACCTATGCAACCGATCTATCTTATGGATTTGCAAATGTCTATAGCCTTATTAATCGAGTAGGAGGCGGTGATTAACCGCCGTCCTCTCACAGCACCGTGCGTACCGTTCGGTACACGGCGCTTTCAATAGTTGACATGCACAGACTGATATGCAATGGCCAAGTCATAAAAGCCATT
>JAEYOY010000037.1 GCA_023411215.1 Bacillota bacterium
ATAAACTTTCTATTTTTCAGTAGAAAACCTATATTTTTCCTAAGCAACTTAATGCCCCCTTATATCGCCCTATTAGCATGGAAATTATTGTTCTATGAGACGTTGATTAATTTCATCGATAATATTCCGAATATTATTTTCCTCCAATTTTTGATTCAATTCGCTGATTGCAGCCTCTACATCATGAATTTCCCCATGATATAATCCGCTATATTCTCCCACTATGTTATTAATCAGTGTCATATCATCAGAAATATCAACAAGCTCAACATATTTTCCTAAATTATCAGGTGCATACATTCGATTGATTTTTTCGAAGACAATCTCCTTCTTATCCAAGGGCTCATCCACAGTTGGTGTTGAAATAATTGGGTTGCCAAAGTATAAACTAGTATACCAATTAAATGAATTACCTGGCACCGGAACTGCTTTTCCTTCCTTTAATGTATATTCCACTCCTTCCGTACCATATAAAAATAAATCTGATATTTCCGTATCTGAAAAGACTGCACACAATGCCTGGAATGACATATCTTTCTTCTCTGAACTTCTGCAAATACCGGTAATAGAATTTGCCTGTTTTGCCATATTACTAGGTAGATAGGACACAATCTCTATATCACCAGCCATAGGATATTCGTTTTTTATATCTATTATTTTATCTCTTCCTCTATCGCCAAAAAGATTATCCGTGCCCAACATGATAAAAAAGTTTTTCTTGCTTTCCTCCTGCTGAGAAAGCTTTTTATCAGTTTTCTCGTTTACTGTATGCAGGTAATCCTTATCCTTATATTCAACCAATGCGATAAAATAATCAATTTGATCCTGTTCGGTAAATAGATTAACTGCTTTGGGATTAATCAACCGATTATCTACTACAACTGGCTCGCAGACATTATTATAAGGATCAAATATTGTAGAATAATTTCCGATATATTTGCTATCACCACATACAAATGTAGAAAATTCATTTGTATTTTCGCCTTGATAGACTTTTTCGAGTATTTTACCAAGCTCCGTTGGTTTTAACTCTTTCAGCTCTGATAAAGCTATTTCGTATTTATCAGCAATATCCTTATTAACAAAGTAAACATAATCTGTAACAATCGGAAGCATCCCATTCACACCGTAAATCTTGCCATTGGCCTCAAAGGACTTCCACATATTTTTCGGATAAGCTTCCCGCAAAACATCACTCTCTTTCCTATCCAGATAGGAGCTTAGATCTTGTAACCAATCATTTTTAATTGCTCGATAAGTCCCCTGCAATTTCCCTGCCTCTCCTATGCTTGCACATATAATATCGGGAGCATTGCCACTTGCGATCATGTTATTGATCGTACTTTCATATGTTTCTTCCTTTATCTGCTGAAAATAAATTACAAAATCATATCCTTTATTCACCAGTGTAGCATTAACCGCATTATTTCGAGATGGTGATATCGCCATAAAATCATTGTATACCCATAACAATACTTCTTTGTCCGGATAAGCCTCCTTCAAAGCTTCTAAAGTAATAGGCTTGTCCGTATCTTTCAAATTATCTGACGATATATCTGACGGTTTATCTATTGATGCTTCTGTTTTCTTACTAATTTCAGAATGAGTATTCTGCTCCTCTTTGCTACATCCAATGAACAATATTATTACTAGAAAAAAAACAAATATAATACTTTTCTTTTTCTTAATCATATAAATTCACCTCTACATCTGTAAATGTAAGTTCGCCCTTAAAAAACTTTTTCTTATCTGCTAAAATGTAACTCCATTCATCACTCAAAGATGACTCTTTTAAAGGTATCTTAGCAATCAATAGCATATTCTTACTACAGTTCAAAAAATTAATACCATAATCTAAGTTAAGCTTCAAATCCACAAATGTATTCTTAGTATCATCCCAAGCATAATACTTCATAGGCTCCTCAAATCCATCCCAAGTTCTGAAAATCATACGGCTATCAAGAAGCTCAACACTAAAACCCGAATCTTCTCTTTCCTTCTCTTTCACATATTCTATGGTTTTATCTTTCCAGTTCTTATCATAGGATATTAGCTCATCATCTGTTTGAATGAATATTCTATCTTTTGTAGCTGCAACGATATTACAGGGAAAATCTACCGGATCGGTTCTTTGATTTCCTGTGCTTATATTAAGGCTTCCTATCATTGCTTGCATATCTAACAGCTCTATCATTTCATCCTGAGTGTTATTTGATACCAAATCCAATCGTTCTGCAGGATTCCTATATGGTGTATCTGCCCAGCTTTTCTTCTGAACCAAATAACTGAAATATAGACTGCCATCCGAATAAATTAAGCTATTTACATTATAATTATAGTATGTACCGAATGAACTTAGCTTTTTTATCGTACCGGTTTCTAAATCTACTTCATAGATTTCATAATCTACTGAAAGTAAATCCACATAACCATCCTCAGTGATCTCTGTTTCTTCCAAAGCTCCCCAGTAATATAGCTTACTTCCAACTCGTAATGCATTAGTTCCTTTCAGTGAGGTTAATTTCTGTTCTGCGAACGCTTCTTTGTTACTCCCGTCTAGCTGAGATCTATTCAGTATGATGTTATTATTGGGTCTTGTGTCAAAGTAATACAGTTTATCATTATAAATAAACGGGTAGCTAAAGAGCCCTTCATTTTTTTTAACATCAGGATATGCCATACAATCACTGTTTGGCAGATGAGTGCAGTCAAGTTGGCTACAGGCATAGATTCTAGTATTATTCATGAGATCCTCATAATGTATACCATTCATGCAACTTAGGAATACACTATCTGTCATTGAATTATACATATTTATATATTGCAAATCATCCGGATTACTTTCTTCCTTCTTGTTATGATGGACACACCCTGTCAGAACACATATCATAAATAATATGCAAAGATATTTCATTTTTATCATTAGAGACCCCCTTCTTATCCCTGATAATGATGTAGGCCATGAATAACCATGTAATGACCCAGAGTGACTTGCTACTAATGCAAATGATGTTTCACTACTAATTTGTTTATGTATCACGTTATATCTATAAGTATTAATTAATTAACTGGTAATTTGTCCCATGTAATATTATTACTTTTTCACTGTAATTTGTCAATCACAATGGCTATTTTACTAATTATCTTTATTACATGTAGCCTCCTTCCCGATTAATTTGACGATCCACCTGAATACATATAGATATCATTGATATTATTTGATATAACATATTAAAGGGAAAGCATATGCTTCCCCTTTATAGAACAGTATTCACAGTCATTCGTTAATTGCTTCGATGCCGAGCTGTTTAAGATTCTCCAGGTGATCCCGCATCTTCTGCAGCTCCTCCGGAGAATGTCCCTTCCAATCCAAGACTTCGCCCACTACTCTCAGCGGCTGCTGAGTGCGATAGGACCTGGTTGGGTTCCCAGGGAATCTTTTATTCGTAAGATTCGGGTCATCCTCGATCCTACCGGTAGGCTCCACATTATAGATCCGACCCTGCCTGTCACCCACCGCAAGTTCAGCTCCCCATATAGCCGCATCCAGTGTCGCAGTCAGATAGATATAATTAGCTTTTTTTTGCTCGCCATAGTTGGATTTATAACCGGGTATCAGCATATCCCCTGGCTTTAAGTCTGCTTTTGCTCCGTGGTAGAACGGCCCAGAGTCCAAGATTCCGTTGTCATGCAAAATAGTAGTAATATCTGACGCTTTCTCTGTGTTCGTGTTATTCAGATTTTTTTTCTTCTCCATATTGAATTCTCCTTATGACGATAGCTTATATTTTTTTTACGTAATACCAAAATAGATAACTCATAAGCTATCCTCCTGTTATTTCACCCAATCTATAACAATCCAAAATGGTCACTCTCAATCACAGATTTCATTTGACATAAGCAAAAAGGGTGCCCGGCGGGGTCAAACATAACGCTCCATTGATCAGAAAATTGCTCCTCTGCGATTGATGCTCCACAATGGATTGCATATTGAACTGCTTTTTCCAAATCATTAACGGCGAAGTCCAGATGTGCCATTTTCTGTTGCGCTTCAGGCTCTTCCGGCCACACAGGCGGTCTATACTCAGGATTTCGTTGAAACAATATACTAGGATATGCTCCCTGATTGGTTCCCGGAGCGTAGACATATACCCAATCTTCATCAATCCGTAGAATATCCCACTTAAGCAATGCCGCATAAAATTGAGCTAATTCCTGCGGATCTATACAATCCAACGTAAATGAGTACATTTTTATCTTCAATTGATCATCCATAACACTAATACCTCCTCATATAATTTAAAATTAACACCTTTACCATAAGTTTTATTTCACTTTCCAGAAGCTTTTCTATCCTAGCAGATCATTGCATCAATTGATATATTTCCTTGTTCCGTTTATACAACTAACGTTCTGATAACACGTATCTAGGACCCACTTCCATTCGCTTACTCTACGAAAAAACATATTCTATATTCAATACTTCAAGGAAACCGTTGATATCATAACCATAATAAATGATAACCCGTCCTAAGAAATTCCCATATGGACCCTCAATGCCTTGTTGTGCGATGATGCAATTGCGCTCATTATAGGTTCCGATTTTCGCCTCCCATATCCCCCAGGCTGAGATAAAAGCAACCTTATCTCCTTCTGTATAATGGTTGTTTCTATATGCTTGTAACGAATCAGGGTTCGAAATCGGACCATCCACAAAGAAAGTGGAAGCATCAAAATAAATCGTCTGGTCTGTGTACTCGGAAGAAATGATGAAATCAAATTCATCCTTCCCTCTGGTGATGTCAAACGTAAAACAGTTATTTCCTAATTCGTTCAGCGGTAGCTCCATCCTATTCCATCCGACACTCACTTGCTTTAACGTCAATACTTCAATCAATGGCCTGCTGTTTACATTTGGATAAATCGTTATAAATATCTCATTTTCACCGCAGCCGTCAAGATCCAGATATTCAAAGGAATCAATTGATATTAGCCTTAACTCATCCCATTCATATTGATAGATATTAACTCCATTGAATATTACCTGAACGTATTCCGTGCCATCTTCCCGCTCCATGATCTGGATCAAGTCCATGACTCCATTCTGATCGATATCCTTACTTAATTCCTGAGCAATGGTTTCTTCTGGGGCAGCCTCATTTAATTCCAGGGATTCGGGTTTGGCCTCCGGTGTGACAGGGTCCTCAACTTCCGGGGCTTTGGGTACAGCCGCTGAGGTCATTGCTTCGATGCTATTTAATTTATTCTGCTCATGTTTACAGCCAGTTAGGAATGCAATTATACAGAATGTTATACAAATCAAATATAAATATAATTTCTTCTTCATTTACTATCTCCATATATCTCATTGTAAAATTACAGAAACAATTCAATTCACAATCACAATATTACACTTCTCATCCGTGATAACTATTTTATTTGATTTAGCCGGTGTTCTTAGCGCATAGACATCTCAATCAATACTGTCACTATAAGTTTAATACCCTATATTCAAGGAACTTTACTTGTTCAAATCACTTCTCTTGTTCAAGTCACTTCACTTGTTCAAGTCACTTCTCTTGTTCAAGTAACTTCTCTTGTTCAAGTTACTTCACTTATTCAAGTTACTTCTCTTAATCATGTTACTTCACTTATTCAAGTTACTTCCCTTCATTAATCTTTTTGATGGTATCTTCACGCAAAGCTTGTCTGATTGATTTCAGATAATCAGAGAACGCAACCTTATCATCTGCGTAGGTTAAATTGAGTTCATATTCTTTCGGAATCCAAGTAGATAAGTCGGACATATTGTGCTGAATCACTGCTTCAAGGCCATCAATTGCTTTATATATTTGAGCTTCAGCCGTTTTAAGTTCTGCCATTTCCTCATAAAGCTCCCGCATTTCTACTGCATATTTCTCCGGCAAGGATTGAACCCAGCTATACAACAGATCCTCTTCCATCTGTTCGTGAGCTTGATTCTTTTCAAAGGTAGGGATATCTCCGGTAAAACATTCTCCCAGGTCGTGAATAATACACATTCTGATCACCTTATCCATATCAGCATCGGGAAACTCATCCCTCATAAAGAAAGCCATTAAGGTCATCATCCAGCTATGCTCTGCAACACTCTCCCGCCTGCCTTTGGAAGTATAGCAATGTCGCGTTGTATCCTTCAGTCTTTCGGCAACCAGTAATACATCTAATAATTTTCTAGCCTCCATTTTCATCCTCCAAAAAATTCATGTTTTCTATACTAGGCTATGCTTCATAACATCCTTGGAAATAATTGCGGTGTATCCGCAATATCAAATACATACTTTACAAGAAGTGATAATATACGATTGAAAAAACAGATACAAAACTATACCTTATATTAACATATCTTCAAATGCATTCCAATATCATTATGTAATTTTGATTATACTGCTTTTCTATTACATCAAATTTAAAGTAATTATCTTTAGCAATAACATAATCTGCTAAAAACGTAAAGCATAAATTTCCTTTACAAACATATTTAATCTCAGCAAATGATCCGTGCTGATTAATACATGAAGACTTTGGATATACTTGAAAATAATGTACTGTTCGTACGTGATATATTTCTTATGAGGTGATAAAAATGTTTTCAGTAAAAGAAAAAGCTCTATCAAATCAGTTAGAAAAAACATTTTATAAAAATATCTTTGCAAATCTTTTTTCAGACCCTTGTTCAATCAGATTTTGGGATGGTGAAGAAATTACTTATGGTACCGGAGAAATTCGGTTTAGAATTCTACTAAATGAGCCTTTGCCTATTTCACAGATTATTGCTGATCCATCTGTATCCTTTGGGGAAGCTTATATGTTTCAAAAGCTTGATATTGAAGGAAATATTGAAGATGTGATTGAATCCTTATATAAGAATTCAAAAAGCTTTTTAAGGGACAAAGAAAAATATAGCAAACTCCTAAATCCGATAAAGAATACATTACGAAAAAGTAAAGAGAATATCAGCTTTCATTATGATATCGGAAACGAATTCTATGAATTATGGCTGGATCAATCTATGACCTACTCCTGTGGTTATTATAAATCAGATAACGATACTCTTAATCAAGCACAAGTGAATAAGGTAGATTATATTCTCAAAAAATTAAACCTTAAGGAAGATCATACACTGCTTGATATCGGCTGCGGCTGGGGTGAATTGATGATTTCCGCTGTGAAAAAGTATAAAGTAAAAGCATTGGGAGTTACTTTAAGCCAGGAGCAAATGGAGAAAGCCAATCAAAGAATGAAAGAAGAAGGTCTTGAAGAATTTGCTGAAGTACAATTAATGGACTATCGCAATATTAAAAATAGAACCTTTGATAGAATCGTTAGTGTCGGCATGATCGAGCATGTTGGAAAAGAATATCTTGCTGAATATTTCTCTATCATAAATTCCTTATTAAATAAGGGGGGAATCTCATTATTACATTGCATTACAAGCTTAAAAGGTGGAAACAACTCTTGGATTAACAAATATATTTTTCCGGGCGGTTATATCCCCACTGTAAATGAACTTGTTAATCATATATCATCAGAAGCCTTTTCCCTTCTTGATCTGGAGAGCCTAAGAAGACACTATGTTCGAACTTTGGAAAATTGGACCAGTAATTTTGAAGGTTCACTATCAAGGATTTCTCAAATGAAGGATGAAACCTTTATAAGAATGTGGCGACTCTATCTGAATTCCTGTGCTGCATCATTTAAAGCCGGTAATATAGATATTCATCAGTTTCTTTTTTCAAAGGGTTTAGCAGATGATATCCCCTGGACAAGAAGTTATTTGTATACTTCAGAATAATATAGTACTATGCATTGTACTACCGAACAGAAATTCATTTGATTATATATTAATTTTATAATCGGGAGCATCTCAAAGTATGTGTAAACCTCTAAACTGA
>JAEYOY010000077.1 GCA_023411215.1 Bacillota bacterium
GGATATCACAGTTTGGAAGTAAGGTGAAAATACTATCTCCGGAGCCAGTGATTGAGCAGTATAAACTACATTTGAGTGGAATCCTTGATCAATACCGGCTAGAAATTTAGAAATGCTCGAGTATAAATCATTGGAGGCAAGGTTGATGATAAATATACTAAAAAACTATAGTAAGAAAACAATAGATATATATGATCTAGCTTTTGAATATCGTAAGAAATCGGTATTGCAATGGTCACGTGAAGAAATCAATGAGTATATTCAGCAGCTTCAAGATTTGGATGACCAAAGAATTATTCAAATAAAGAGAAGTGGCAAAGGTGAGGCAAATTTGGATTCTATCCAGAGAAAAATCACGATTAATAAATGGAATTTAGAAGGTCAATCTGAATGCGTAGATCTTGATTTGTTTTGCCACGATTTAGGGATGGACGCTTCATACTATCTGAAGAATTTAGAGCAGTATCATATTGATAGACCACACATTGAGAGACTAAAAGCCTTTCTACATAGAAATTCCGGAGAATTGACTCTCAATGAAATTTCATATGTGGTTTTCAAAGACGAAAAAGCATTATCACAGCCCGAAAAAGCATCAGTGAATGGGAAACGTATCCTTAACAATCTGGGGCTAGAGATTAGCGACATTCCGTATGTGGATACAATATCGCCTTTCTATTATCCGACATCTTCCGATGGTGATACCGTTCTAGTCATCGAGAATAAAGATACCTGCTTTTCACTACTAAGACTATTAGCTGGGAGAGAGTCCAACATCAAAGGTGTTCTCTTCGGAGAAGGAAGAGCAGTTATTAAGATTTTTAAATTCTTGCATGTATATGGTCTCGGGAACAAAGATTTGTTTTTATACTATGGAGACATTGATCAAGAAGGTTTTGACATTGCAAGATCTCTTATAGAAAGGTATCCGCAGCATAACATTAAGCTCTCAAGGGCTCTATACCATAGCTTGCTTAGCTATGAAGGACGAGCGCTAATCAAAAAACGAACGATTGATAACTCAAAAGCTGAAGACATACTGACAAACCTATTTGACGAAGATAGAACTACAATAATGTCAATATTGGAATCTGAAGGATGTATTCCGCAGGAAGCATTAAACTATGATGATATGAAGGTGAAAATGGATGAACTACAATATAGACTATTCTGATGCCAGTAACCGTCAGGAAATAATAGGGATATATTCGCTGTATTATTATATTGTGTCGGGAGCTTCCTATGCGTTCGATATTGGCAATTTAGTTATATCACTTCTCATTTACATGGTTGAAGAAGGACGACTGAATGCATATGCGATGAAAGTCTATGAAATCAAAACTTTTATAAATGAGTACTTACGTGGTATTGAGCATGTTGATGAATACAACTTGGATGAGATTGCCGAAAACTTAATTTCCAAGCTCCAAGGAGCTAAACCGAATGGAGATCCAATCAAATTTGAATACTATAATCACGAAATTCGCAGTGTAAAATCGGTTAAGGTTGCCTATGTGGATTACAGCCTCAAAGATGAAGGCTTCAAGATAACAGATAAAGGGTTGGAGTTTCTTATTTCATCAAAGGAGATTCCGCAGGAAGCTAAGCTGACCGTGGCATTATACCTTTTCAAACTGCAATTGGAAAAGAAAAAGTATAAAGCAGCTCTAAATACCATTAAGAGCATTAATCTGGAAACCTTGAGACAATTGGACATTAAGACAGAAATCTTGTCGATGAACAGATTTGGTCGTGAAGAAGCGAGTAGACTTTACAAAAAATATTGGGGCGATTTCTTTGATCTTCGCAGTGAAGAAACGAGTCATTATGAAGATGCCAAGGAGCGTCTGCAGCTTTACAAGGTGAGCGAATACCTAGAAAAGAATAGCATTACACTCACACCCGAAGACATCGAGGTGTTAAGAGCTATTGAAATTGAACTCAGCAAGAGTTCGAACCTTCAAGCCCTGTATACAAATGAAATTTCAAAAATGCCAGTTGAAATGCTTGAAATTGATAAATCATCGATGATTAATATCTTTCTAAGCCTGTTCAATTTACAGGAGCACTTTGATGAATTGACAAAACTCGATACCCCTATCGATAAATTTATAAATTCTGTTCAGCCATTACTATTGCCGAAACGAAACAAGCGCTTTGGGGTTACTGCCGCTTTATCGGGGCAAAAGGTTACAAGGCAAATGGAGAACATAGTACCTGAAGAAATTAACGTAAAACCGCAAAAACATGAAGACTTTGAAAAAATCTATGATGGCCGAATGAAGAACAATTATTTTAAACTGTTCGAGATGTTGGTCGAATACCTGGTTAAGATAAATACTACGATAGAGGATATCTCAGATTTTATAAGCTATGTTGAGCAAGGAAAGGGAACAGCAGCAATAGGGTCAATTGACTTTTTAAGTTTCTTATTAAGCTTAAGTTATTTGCCGGATGCACAGAGAGAGAATGAATACGGCTCTGATAATGTACAGGTGATACAACTGAATGAAAGAAACTTGATAATCGATAAACCTATTGAAGTATTTCAAGTACAAGAACTATTAACATACTTCTGGTTTGAGAAGATGAAAATGGCTTATAATGCCGAGATCCATATTGCGACTGAACCGGATCAAAAGGTGCAAATTAATGGTGAAGATGATAGAACGATTGGGAATTTGAAAATAAGCCTGATTGAGAAAGGAAGCTTGAAAAATGGCCAAGAATATTGATACCGTAGGGAATGCTCTTAAAGTACTGATTGAAAAAGGAAGTCTTTCAAGAGATGAATTTCCCATAATCCATGAAAGTATTATTAACGATGGAGATACTCTGAGTGACTTAGAAAATCTATGCCAAACAATGGGACTATTTTTAAATGAAAAAGCCGGAACCTTCTACGTCTCGCCGATACCTGGAGTAAAAACATTTGGCTATACGAATGAAGAGATGAGGAAAGAATTCGGATATTCCTTTAATAACGAAGATTTGTATACAGCGCTATTTATCATTGCAAATATTATTACTGAGTTTTTCCCAGAAGCAAGCCCCTCACCAATGAAGCCATTCATGAAAAGTAACGATCTGATGGATATTGTTGATAAAAAGGTAGAAATCCTGAGAGAACAAGCTAATCTCGATGAAATCTCATACGAGAAATCATACAATTTTGAAGTTGTCGTAAAGAAATGGTCTGATCTGCCCAGAGTAAGGTTGGATAAAGGCGAAGGGGATAGTAGGAAGGAATATGGGAAATCATCAAAAATCCAACTGCTTAATACAACGCTTCGCTTTATGGAAAATCAAGAACTGATTAAGATGGTCGACTTGAATGGAGACAAAGTAATTTACATCACAGACCGCTTCAAAGCTACAATTTTGAACGCTTACAATGCAGATGAAATTCAAGCTGAAATATACAATTACCTTGATAACCTGATTAATGAATAAATCGAAGATAATGCGTTTTTAGAGAAGGAAGGGAGAAATATGGCGAAATTAGAGGGTTTTAGGTTGGTAAATGTTCATGCTAATCATAACTCGATTGTGTATCCAAACGAGTATTTCTTTATTGATGGCAAAAATGCTCTGCTTGATATGAAAAATGGTGGAGGTAAAACGCTTGCAGCACAGATGCTGTTTCAAACTATTTTGCCAAATTCGTTTTTTTCTGATAAAAACCAAGTTCTTAATTTGTTTTCGGGGGTAACACTGGGATCAACAGTGCATTCAGTATCTCATTTTAGTATTGAAGGACACCAGTTTAACAATATTTATCTTGGGTTTGCTGCAATGGCTGAGCCAAGAAATAGTGATGAAGCCTCGGATTCAGTAGATAATTCTGACTTGGGACTAAAATATATGAATTACATCATTGCAGGCAATAATTTAGCGGCAGATTCGTTGTCAATTGAAACATTGCCATTGTGTAAAGAGGACGGTGACAGGATAACACCTGCAAACTATAAAAGTATAAAGGACTTTTTACAGGCAAAAATGAGAAGCGATAAACATGGTCGCTATTTTGTCATACAAACATTTGAGAATGAAAAGAGTCGGTACTATCAGGAGTTAAAGAAATTTGGAATCAACTCAGAAGTATTTGAATTCTTGAGAGAAATCAACAAAGACGAAAACTACATTAAGCAGTTTTTTGAAGAAAAATGCAAGCGCCCCAAGGACCTGCTGATGAATTTTATTGTTCCAAATACAGAAAAAGCTCTTGATGCTAGAGCATTCGTAATGAGTCTGGAAAAAGTGGACCGATCATCTCAACTCGCGGAATCGCTTTTTGAAAAATCACAGAGTCTGAATGAACTTAATAAATTTCAAGCTGACAAAGCAGAGTATGAGCGGTTAAGAGAGGAAATTGCCGCCTTTATTGAATTTGTGAATGGGAGAGTAAATGCTCTTGAGGAGTATGATATTCATTTGAAAGAATACCCTAAGCAAGCTGCGGCATATGTATTTGCTCTCAGGCAAATGGAAGAGCGCTCGAGGGGATTGGAAGCTGAACATGTTGGACTTAATGTTCTGAAAAGTAATTTCGAGAAAGACATTGAAAATATTGAAATTCGTAAGCTTCAGATAGAACTTGAAAAACTAAACAAGATGCTTGCTTATAAAATAGAGATCGTGAATCAACAAAATACTGAAATAGAAGATATGCAGCAAGAAAAGGCCAAACTTGAGACTATTAATTTGGCTATTGACTACAAGCAGCATGAGTCTGAGAAAAATGGAATCGACGAAAGATTGGAGAAATTAACGAGCGCACACTATGACGAGAAAAAGATCACAGCAGAGTATGCCAATACAATCTGTATGATTGCAGAAAAAGAAATCGACAATTTGGAGACTCAGCTTGACTCGAATAAGACGCGACTGGCACAAGAAAATGAGAAATTAGATAACCTAAAGAAAACAGAAGGTGTGTTGGGGGAACGGTTAAATCAATGTTCGTCGAATATCACAAATGCAAATGAGCAAAAGTACAACTTGGAACGCTCTTTATCAGATATCGACAAAGAACTTATAGAATACCCTAATTACAGTAATTCTTTGTTGGATGAAGAAGAACTTAAATGCCTTGAAGCGCTTAAAATAAGTGTTGTTTCTGAATTGAAAGGCACATCTGAAGCAATCAATAAGAACAAAGAAGATCAAATAAAAGCAAACGGTGATGTAAACAATACTGAGACAATTATCGGTGAACGCAAAAGTCAACTCTCAGAGAAAAATGAATGGGTGGAGGCATACAGAAACTCTCTCAAAGAAATTAGGACAAAGACATCCGCTCAAGAGAATGATATCGAAGAAATTTTTGGCCAGTTTAAAAAACAGGTTGAAAGTCATGCTTCAAGATCGATTGATATCAATAGATCTATAGATCAGATAAATGACGAAATTAAAATACTCGAAGACTATGGATTCCTAAGAGCGAGATCAAAGTATGATGCTTTAAACACCATTAAAGGCGACTGGAAATATGCGAAATTCGGATCGGATATTTTGAAAGAATTGGGTGAAGAGAAATCCAGAAAAATACTTGATAGATTTCCGGGCTTTGCTGAGGTCTTGATAGTTGCAGATGATGACTATAAGCGTGTTTCAGAAGGTAAGAAAACCGTAAGTATAACGGTAGCTCAAGAGAATTTGGTGTTAATGCCCTGGTCTGCTATAAAGAAATTTGAGGAAGAAATCCAATTTGCTTCCCTGTATCTGCTTACCCGTGATGGAGAGTATTATAGAAATCTTCTCAATCCAGAAGTGGCAATTGAATCGAGATGTAAAGAAATCAATAAATTATCAGAAAAGCAAACTGCTCTGTCTTCAGAAAAGGAAATGATTGAAACGCAGATAGCTTTGTTAAGCGCTCATATTTATAAGTATCCCTTACAAACAGTCGAAAAATATTCTGAATCTGTAAGTAAATTGGAAAAAGAAATCTCTGAATTAACGGCGAAAAAGCTGCAGCAGGAACAGTACATTCGAACGTTAGAGCTTAAAGCTGAGGAATTAAAGGATAAGTTTCAGAGACTTGAAAACGAAAATACAGAGATAAATGAAAAGCAGCAGCTACTCATTTCCAAAATGAAATTGACAAGCGAGATCAGTGAAATTGCTGCTCGAATTAAAGATTTCATTGATGAAAAGTCAAGTTTAGAATATGAAATTGACAACAACAATGCTGATCTTAACCTTGCCCTCAAGGAGAAGGATCATCTCGAAAATGCTATTGAGAGATTTAAAGAGAATATCCGCGTATATAGTGGCTACGTAGAGGGATCGAAAGGCTATAAGGATGAAAGCTTTGGCATATTAGAGGAAGTGGATATAGCCAATCTCTACAGCAAGTTTTTAGTAGCAAAGCATGAATTCGATGAAAAGGCACAGAATTATGAAGAGCTGGTTGGAAGGCAAGCCAAACTGAATAAATTGATGCAAGATATCCGAGAAGATCATAGGTTTGGGCAGATAGACTTTTCGGAAGTCTACGCACTTAATTTTGTTCAAAAGGTTGCGCCGGAAGAGTTTAGGGTTATTGATCTAAAAATTGAAGAATTGAATAGAAAGAAATCCGGATTTGAAGAAGAAAGAAACGATGTCAAAGCTGAACAGATTGCCTGCAAAAGGGAATACGAAAAACTGGAAAATAAGATTACTGTCTACTTTGATAAATTTAAAGTTCTTGATGCGCAGCAATTATCTAGCATGGAGAGAGAAAGTCATACAGAGCTATTGAAGGTTAATGATCAAATTGAAACTATTAGAAAAACAATGAATGATATAACTGCGGAGCGTAATCTATATACTAATGAGCTTGGTCAGTTCAAAGTTTTTTGTGACACAAATGCGTTGAATTGGCAAACCGCTGTAAAATCAGACTTCATGCTTTCTTATAGTGAAATGCAAAAAAGCTACGTAAAAGTGAAAGCAGAGTATGATAAGGCAATTAGTCGAATAAACGGGGAGATAAAAAAGCTAGACGCAATGCTCCATAAGCTTATTATCAATGAGCAGCTTAAGCTTAAGCTCAAAGATTACCTTACCAATAAGCGGACGTTTGAAGAAACAATATTGCTTGTAAAACTCCTTTTACAGACTTCTGATAGCATCAATACGACTATTCGAAATTTAGAAACATCGATTGAAAACATCGGACGTCTTGATGAAGAGATTGCTGAACAAGTATTTAGAATGCTTAAAACGATATTGGATGAGATTGCAAAAATTCCGGAGTATTCAAAGTTTAAGTACGGTGATTACACAAAAGAATCATTTAAAATCAACTTAAGTGATGAGAATAGCTGCAGGATTGAAAATGATATTGCTCTAAGCAGACTTAAGGCTTATGTCTATGAACTGGCGTATTCAGTCCAAAATGATGGGATGTCTAAGAAGGAAATTAAAAATCGGCTTAGCATTAACAATATTATTCAGTATGGAATCGATTTTGATAAGCTGAATATCCAGATACTAAAGATTGAGCAAGAAAAGCCTAAATACTATAGTTGGGGAAGGCTTTCAGCATCATCAGGTCAAAGCTATGTAACATATGTTATGTTTGCCATCACGATGGTTAAGTATTTTAACAATGTGACGGTGATAAATGACAAGATGAAAGCACCGATTTTTATGTTCTTGGATAATCCGTTTGCATCTGCATCCTCAATTGAGCTTTGGGAACCAGTAAGGCGATTCCTCGATAAAAGCAATGCTCAACTACTCTGTGTTGCGCACAACGTACCAAGTTCAGCACAGATACTGTTTGATAAACACATGATCATTGAACAGACAAAGAATGCTAAAGGTCAGTTCATCAATACTATTCGGAATGAGAAAACGGAATCAAAGGAAATCATTCAAATGAGGCTGTTCGATCATTTAGAGATTGGTTAGTAATAGCATATTGAAAATGCAAAGTTAAGTACACACGGTATTAAGTCATGCAAAATGAATTACTCTCGTCTTTGAAGGAGGGATAGAAGTGTTTTCACCACTAACGCAAGAGAAAATCGGATATTACGTATATTGCTTGAATTATCCTGATACAGGAGAGACCTTTTATATAGGAAAAGGCAAAGGAAATAGGGTATTTAGTCATGCCAACGGAAACTTGGAAAGTGACTCAAATATTGACAAAATTGAAGTGATAAATAGTATAAAAAGTAGAGGTCAAAAGGTTGAACACTGGATTATCAGATATGGAATGAGTGAGAAAGAGGCTTTTGAAGTTGAAGCAGCTTTGATTGATTTTGTTGGACTTGATAATTTATCAAACTGTGTCAAAGGGCATTCCATTGAACGAGGTAAAATTTCTTGTGAGGAATTAGATATTCTTTTAGGAGCTAAAAAAATTGAGATCCAAGATAATGTTATGACAATAAAAATAAATGCCAAATATAGAAGCGATATGAATGAACAAGAAATATATGAGGCAACGAATAAATGGTGGAAAGCAAATCAAGTAAATGCCGAAAAAGCAGATTATGTTCTTAGTATTCATAACGGGATTGTGAGAGGTGTTTTTAAACCTATAGCATGGTTTAAAGCAGAGGACTCCAACAGAATTGGATTCGAGGGAATACCAGCTTATGATTTAATCAAGGAAAGGTATCTGCATCGTTCAATTGAAGAATTTATCGTAAAAGGAAATGCAAATCCGATTCAATACTTCTTTGTGAATAATTTTAAAGAGAGCTTCAATATGCAAGAATCTGACGATATAAACGATGACGAAGAAACAAGGATTGAAGAAAAAGCGATTTTGATAAAGATAAATGCAACTTACCGTGATGGGATGACCAAAAATGAAATCTACACTGCTACTAGAGGTAATTGGAAGCTGTCATTGATAAAAGCACAAAATGCAGAATATGTATTTAGCATTGTAAATGGGACAATCATGGAGGTATTTAAGCCTTTGAGCTGGAGCAAATGTACTGATTCAGAAAGAATATTTTTTGATGGAATATTAGCTCCAGAGGTTATAAGAGAAAAGTATCTCGATAAATCCGTTAAACATCTTTATTCAAGGGGAGAAGCAAATCCATGTAAGTATTTGAACTTATAAGGATAGAGATTATGTATTTGGAGGGGCATAACCATGAAAAATGAAGTTCTTGATGGAATAATGGGCCTGTGCGTAGCAGATGCACTTGGAGTACCTGTTGAATTTAATAGCCGTGAAAAACTCAAGGCAAACCCAGTTACAGATATGAGGGCATACGGGACGCACAACCAACCGTCTGGAACATGGTCAGATGATACTAGCATGACTTTATGCCTTCTCGATAGCTTTTGTTACGGTCTTGATTATCAGGATGTAATGGAGAAATTTAAATCCTGGCTCACCGAAGGGAAGTACACGCCTCATGGAAAAGTGTTTGACGTAGGAGTTGCCACAAGACAAGCAATTATGAGATATATCTCTGGAGTAGCGCCATTACAGTGCGGTGGTGAAGGTGAACGTGATAATGGCAATGGATCTCTTATGAGAATTCTACCGTTGCTGTTCTACATTCAATCATTGTATGGTACGGACTTTCAGGATGTGGATGAAGCATTTGATATGATCCATCAAGCTTCAGCGTTAACCCATGCTCATAAGCGAAGCCAAATGGCTTGTGGTATTTATCTTTCAGTAGCATCAATGCTTATTGGTAATATGGACCTAAGTATTGCAGTAGAGATGGGGATTTACAAAGCTTTTGAGTACTACAAGGGAAAATCGGAGTACGAAACAGAAATTATCCATTATCATCGGCTGGAAGATAAGAACTTCAAAGAAATCAATGAGGCAGAAATAAGAAGCAGTGGCTACGTGGTGGATACTCTAGAAGCTGCAATCTGGTGCTTGATTAATACAAAAACATATAAAGACTGTGTTCTTATGGCGGTCAATCTTGGAGATGATACGGATACGGTTGCAGCCATTGCAGGAGGATTGGCAGGATTATACTACGGGAGTGAGAATATCCCGGTTGAATGGACTGCAAAAATTGTGCGGAAAGATTATATTGAAGAGCTTTCGGATAGGCTTCATCGCTCACTGACAAAACGAAGCATTGATAAGCTGCTAGCATTTATTCCTTACTTTGAAAACGCAAATGAGAAAAATGCTTGTTCCTGGGGTGGTGGAGAAAAGCTTGGAGAGAATCACTTTTCCATGCCATATCCTATATATGAACAAACGTTGGAGGATTTTATCCAAGCAGTAAATTTATCAAATCTAACTTGCTACAACTACCTTGAGGTCATTGAAAAGCATGGTCTACATGGTACGAAAGAAATGAATACAGCAATAGAACAATCTGACCTTGAGTTGACTCTGGCGGTTTTAACTGGATATATTCGGCAAGAACGATTTTGTGATGGACTGTGGGAGTCGGCGGTAAAAGACAAGACATTTTTAAAGATTTTGAGAAGACTTGAACGGTTGATGTCTGCAACAAATTGTATTGATGAGGGTGGTGTTGGACAGTGAGACTAAATATTGATGTTATTCTGCGAGAAATGGAAAATTTGAAGGAACTTCGAAATGTTAATCTTCTGGATGTTGTCGATCACCTTTCCGATGGGAGCTATAGATTAAAGGCAAACATCTTTCCGAGTTCAGGGGCAGTTTATGCCTTTTGGTGGACAGGCTCATCCGGACACTTTTTAGCTGAGGACGTTAATCGAATAATTAGATTCAAAGGGCCAAACGGTAGAAATGTTGATGTAGAATTCTCTGATGATTGGATTAATCAAATTCATGTTGATGGCAAGATTCCCTTATACGTTGGTAAAACAGCGGACAGCTTACATAAAAGATTAAGCCTTCATTTGCAGCTGAAAACCAAGAGAGGGTTGAGCCTGGGTGAAAAAGCTCTCAGCGAAGAAAGAAAAACAACAAGCAATCAGGTAAGGGATAGAATTGAGAGGATGTTCTTGAATGAGGCTGATATTAGAAAATTGATGCTACATAATATTGGGCTTTCATATGTGCTACTTGATGGGGATATTGAATCTGCAAATAGGTTTTATTTAGAAGACAAAGCGATCGGCGAATTATTGCCCCTTTTTAATATTGACATTGAAAGATAATAAATTGGTGTCTGGATCCAATTGAGTAGATTATAAATCATGCACAATGAGAGATGCACTGTCCGTTTTATTGTACTTGCTGTTTGATACAATATTTATAAGCAAGAGTACGATTTACATGGAAGGATAGTGAGTTATGGAAGATAGCATTAGGAATAGATATGAAGCATTGAAAATGTTAGTAGTAAAGAGGAGATCACAGTTTGATAGGCTTATTGATTTTATGGAAAGCGAAACAACTTGGCTAACAGCTCCAGCAAGTACAAAATATCATTTGTGTAAAGAAAGTGGCCTACTTGAGCATTGTGTCAATGTTGCGGAATCAATGCTGAAAATTCGAAAAGCACTAGCGCCGGATATAAGTGAGGAAAGCTGTGTTATTGTTTCGCTGATCCACGATTTTGGGAAAGTGGGGATGCCGGGGAACCCTCAATATCTTATAAATGACCCAACCGATAAACAGAAGATGAGTGGACATAAATCGGAACCACCATATCGATTCAATAAAGATCTAACATATTTGAGCGTTCCTGTGAGAAGTCTTTATCTAGCTGCGAGACATATTGATCTTACCGAACAAGAGGTACAGGCTATTGTTTATCATGATGGACAGTATGTAGAGGACAACCGATCAGTTGCAACACACGAAGAACCATTAACATTGCTATTGCAATATGCAGATAGTTGGAGTGGATTTGTGATTGAGAAATAATTAATCAACATTAGTTGAGAAAGAGGTGTATTATGGCAAAATTGAAGAAAGAGTTCAAAGCGTTTTATAATGACGAAGTAAAGTATTATGCTAACAAGGAAATTAGAGACAAGAAAGCTGACTTAAGAGATGACTTTAAGGCTAGTTTTCCATCAAAATTCAAAGATCATTTTGGAGACGATTTTAATTCTTCAAATATTAGATTTATCGATCAAGGGAGTTATGCAATTGGTACGACAATCAACCATGGCAATAACGCATTTGACATTGATGTTGCAACGATTCTTGAACTTGACATTACTAAATACACGAATCCCATTGATATTAAGAAGATAGCAAGGGATGCATTGTCAAATACGAATAGAAATCCGATTATTAAGAAGCCATGTATTACAGTGAAATACACAAAGGCTGGCGAAGAAAAATACCATATCGATTTCCCAATATACGCTAGCTGCAATGGAAAGCTATACTTAGCCAGGGGAAATGAGTATTCAGGAGAAGAATACCGATATTGGGAAGAAGCAGATCCGGAAGGACTAAACACATACTTTAAAAATGATAATTTACAAATTGAAGGACTAGACCTAAGTGATGATGAGAAGGAAAAGCGAAATCAAAAAAGAAGGGTAATCCGGTATTTCAAGTGGTGGAAAGCAGAGAAATATGGCAATTCTCAAAATGATAATGAGGTGCCGCCGAGTATTGCTTTAACCCTATTAGTTTGTAGCTATTTTCAACATTCTAAAATAGATGGGGAATACAACGATCTGGACTCGCTTTACAAAACAGCAAATAATATAATCAGTACGATTTTCTATGATGGTTTAAGCGATGATGGGAGAATTGTTAAGAAAGTAAATGAATGTAATTTACCTAAAACTCCGTACTCTGATTGTTTATCTAATATGAGGGCATCTGAGAATTACGTCAAAAGGTTTTATGATAGATTAGAATATTTAAAGAATCAACTCAAATTAGCGGTTGACGAATCTGATGAAAGGAAAGCCGGTGAAGCAGTAAGTAAGGTGTTGGGCGATAAATTTCCACTGCCGGAAAAGGACAAAGCAAATGCGCAAGACAGTTTTGCCTAATAAATATGCACAATATTTAGAGACCTGTAAAAACATCAGAAGCGTACAGACTTTAGAGTCTGGAGATGTTTCGTTTGAAATAGAGGCTAATGGCGAACAATACTCGATAATGCTTATGGCATTATCGGATTATAAAATGCCAATAGTTTATTTGTGTAACCCTAAGGAAGGGGAATCCAATAAACCACATCAACTATATATAAGAAAGTATGATTTGGTTCATTTGTGCCTTTCTGTAAGGGACGATATCAGCGTCAAGAATAAGGACTATCGTGAAATCCTTGACTATACTTTGGCAAGAGTATTTATGCTACTGTCATTAAGTGAGCAGGAAGAAGAGAAGGAGTTTAGAAAAGAGTTTCTGTATTTTTGGAATTACATGGCAACAAACAAAGATAAGGTTGCCATGTATATTGACACTTCAAGTACAGCTAAAAGACTGTGCATTCATCATGATAAAGAAAAAATGATTGTCCTTGATCCGATAATCGAATTAAATTCCTATTTTTCGAAAAAGTATAGCTTATCCCAAACTGAATGTTTATATATTCCAGTCGTTAATACAAAAGGAATTTTACCTCCACTAAATAATAAACCTTGGAGTGTAGAAGAGTTACAGTATATTCTAGAGCAGTGCATTAGCGAGACAAATGCTACTCTGATAGAGGAATTTGAAATAAATACAAATAGGGTGTTTGTTGTGTTTGAAATGAACATTCCGGATACATTACCGATCTCGTTCCTGATAGAAGTTCAATACAATAAATCTACAAGAGGCAATATTTATAGAAAATTAAAGGATATAAGGTCAATTACCCATTGGTCAAGTCAACGCTGTGATCATAAGTATTTGTTTAAAAGAATTGGAATTGATATTCGTGATACAAAAAAGAAAGCTTTAGTAATAGGAGCAGGCAGTCTTGGAAGTTATATAATCAAAGAGATGCCGCAAATAGGATACGAAAGCATAACGATTTACGACAATGATGACTTATCATATGAAAATATCATGAGGCATAGGTTAGGAGCTTTATATGCATATTCAAATAAAGCTTTTGCTATGAAATTTGAACTGGAATCGTCATTTCCAAATTTAAAGGTAGATTACTTTAACAAGAAATTTTGTGAGGATGATATTGTTGAAAAAGACTTAGATAACTTTGACATAATTATTGTTGCTACAGGTGGAACTGATTTTATGCTGGGGTTAAACAGAAAGTTCAAGACGATAGGCATTAAGAAACCAGTCCTATTCGCATGGATAGAGGCAATGGGGATTGGTGTACATTCTTTGTTGGTTGATTATTCCAAGCAAGGTTGCTTCCAGTGTTTATATACGGATTCTGAGATCAATAAAGCTCATTACGCTAAACAAGAACAAGAATACCATAATGTCGGAACAGGATGTGGAAGTGTCTTTAATGCATATGGTAACCTCACTTTATTAAAAGGTAGTGCAATGATATTAGAATTGATAATAGCGGCAACACAACAAGGTAAGCATTTTGACTTAAACCCTCTGTATTCTGTAAGAACTAAGAATATTGTAAAGGATAAAGATTTTGTTATTTCAAGAAGAGATTTTGAAGTAACAAATCATTTTTATGTAAGTGAAAGGTGTGAAGTTTGTGGACTACAAGTTCAAGAATAACGAAACAGAATTATACATCAATGAATCTGTAGTCTGCAAAGTAAATGCCTATAGGCAGATGAACCGAGAAGATTGCGAAAGTGGTGGACTGCTTATCGGTAGGACCGACATCCATGGTAAAACAAGGATTTATGAGATTACAGAGCCAATGAAAAAAGATTTGCGAAATCGATTTGCTTTTAAACGGCTTGATAAAAGACACTTAGAGGAAGTGAAAATTGCTAATGATAGATGCCTTTATTTTAAAGGGAATTGGCACACACATCCGCAAAGTATACCTACGCCATCGTGGTTAGATGTATTATCATGGAAAAAGGCAATCAAAGAGTCAAAGCCCGGAGAAAGCAAACACATATTTTTTATTATCATCGGAACCGAAAAAATTAAAGCTTGGTGCGGAAATATGATGTCAGGTCAGATCGAAGAACTTGAATATCAGAAAGAAGAGGAGCTATAGATGCAGTACAGATGGTTACATTTATCAGATTTACATTCGATAAGTTCGGGAATTAAAACTGCGGTTATGAGAGAGTCATTGATAGAAGAGCTAAAAGATATTAGCAGACAAAACAGATTTGATTTTGTTGTAATTACTGGAGATATAAGTGATAAAAATACTGGATATAATGAAGCTCAAACCTTGATAAAGAGAATCATCGAAGCTATAAATGTTCCTTTACAAAAGGTTTTTATTATACCCGGTAACCATGATTTGAATAGAAGTGTTCCGGCTGAAAGAGAAGAAATCATCAAAAAAGCATGGGAGATTGAATTACTTGATGCCGAGGAAGGACGGTATTATAGCGATTTAAACACAGCGCAGAATGATTTTTTTGACACATATGAAAACATATTAGGAAGAAAATACCCTAAAGAGAAAATTCATTTTACAGAGTGTCTAGACGACAATATTTCAATAATTCATCTTAATACTTCTTGGATGTGTTACGATTCAGAGAACGAATCTGGCAGGTTACATATTGGTCTTAATAGTTTGTTTGATTGCCTTTCAGATCCGATTTTGAAGACAAAGCCAATTAAGATTGCAATTGGGCATCATCGATTAAGTGATTTTAATAGATTTGTCGAATCACACTTAAAGAGTCTATTTAAAACAATGGATATTGATTTATATTTAGGCGGTCACTGTCATGATGCAACTGTGATATTTGACCCATCAATAAATACAGAGTTCTGTTCTTGCAGGCAAGGAAGAGCAGAAGACAAGAACTATCCTGCAGGGTTTATTGTTGGCGAAATCAATACAGAGACTGATCAAAGCCATTTCCAATTCTACAATTGGGAAGTCAGCTTAGCAAAATGGACATATGACTATACAGTGAATCCAGCGAAACATGGAAAATACTATCTTCGCGGAGAAAAATTCACAAAGATACCCGAAATGAACAGAAACATTATTGTGGATTTTAAGCTATATGGGATTCCATTGGATTACGATATCATAATGAAAACTTTTAATATCGAGAATTCTGCAGTTTACAGGTCTTCTATTCAAAATGTAAGACCAAAATCGACTGAAGAATGGAGTGCATGCTTGAATGATGTTATTAATATCTATGACAGTATAATAAAGAATTCGAATAAAGTTGTACATATATTTCCAATTGCAGCTATTCCGCTGCTTGTAGCTTTTGGATACTTGCTCCAAAATGACAATCCCAATATTAACATTTATCAGTATTTTGAAAATGATGATAAATGGGTTTATATCGAGCAAGATGACAATATCGAAATTGTATCGGATTTCAAATCGAATGGTTCAAAGCTATTAGCAGTAGCGGTTAATGTAAGTGCGAATGTTGATACTCGTGACATTGAATCGGCACTAAATGTAGATTTTGACCTTTTATCGATCGGGGTAGACAATCCACGGTTATCATACTTGAATTATTATGCCGATGTACAAAGATTTAAGAAAAAAATAAAGAATGAATTAGATAGGATTTATTACAATTACGATGAGATACATCTTTTCATGGCTGCACCAGCAGGGGTATGCATTGAGGTTGGAAGAATAATACGTGAAAATATGTACCCAAGTACATTTGTATATAATTTTCAACGTGTGGCTGAAGGAAATCAATATTCAAGAACATTTGATTTAAAAAAGATCCGATAAAGGCTGATATTTTGGGGGGTATAATTAGAAAAGAGCCTTCATGAAACGATTGAAGGCTCTTTTCTGTAACTAAAATTAGTTTTTGATATCAAGTTTTTTCTCAAATTCAAGTATGCAATCGTTGATTAGGTTCTCGAGATTATTAATAAAATGATTGGTGTTATTTGATTTTAGATATTCTTCTATTGTTGGAGCAATTATGTTTTCGGCGGTGATAATACCTCGACGACGACGATAATCCACGCCAGAGTCGCCATCTCGCCACAATCGTTCCCAAGTAACTATCATTTCTTTTGTAAAAAAACGTTGATTTACTAGTGTTGAGATTTTATCGGTTATAAACGATTTTAATTCCCCGATAACAAGCTCTACATCATCGGAATTTTCACCGGTTAAGTTAATTGAAATAGGTGTAGTGATAAATTCGTCAAGTTGTGTTATTAGGGCATTGTATAAGTTGTCAACCGGTTTTAGTATTCGTGCTCCGTAAAAACATGTTTCTTTATCCTTCAGGCGACGTGTAAGAGCTTCTGTAGTTTTAAAGTGTGGTGGATTGTTAAAATATATATCTTCTTGCAATTTGTTAAATTCACTATAAGCGATTGAATATAGTATTGATAATTTTTTATAGTCATACTTAACGATCGGAAGCGAAGGAATAATTTTACATACCTTTTTCTTGCTTTTAGAAATCTCTACGTCCATCCTTATTTGATTAAGCATTTGAGTTAATTCATTATATCCATCAGTGGGAATCTCGGTCTTACTGTATTCTAGTCCACTTAAGTAAAAAATAGCATTTTTTTGGACTCTTCCTACAAGTGACTTTGAATAATCGCTTTCTTCGAGGTATTCACTTATTTTTTCCTTTTGAATGGTTAGCAAATAATCAATTTTTTGTTCATTTATGTCTTCGTCAGGATCAAACTGCTCTTTGGTAAATTTATCAAAAAAAGTTAAGGCAAAATATATTTTCCTATGATCAACACGAGCAGAAATGTGTTTGATTATAACACCTGTATCGTTTGACATATTAAGCCGGCTATCGTCGGCAATAATTATGGCATCTATATTTTCCAACTTGAGCTGAGTGCTTTTCTCAAATCCGCCCTTAGTTTCCGTAGTATGTGCAATTCCGACAGTGTCGTAACAACGAATTTTTATCGCCTTCACAACTTCTGATATCTTTGAATTGTAGGGCAGTTCGATTCTCATATTATTAATTATTGGGAGCAATGAATTTCCAAAGCTTTCAATTTTTTTTGATGTGAATACTGAAATAAAATCCTTGAAAGATTCCGAGTTAAATTCTATGATTTTGCATGATAGTATTTCAGAGTCATGCTCTATATCTCTGATACAAGGATTGTTTTCTATCGCGGCAATAATGTTTGCTCGTTCTTCAGATAGCTGATTTTTTAAATAATCAATTAGTTCGTTATAGTGTTCTTGGATTTCGTTAGTCTCTTCTGATTTAATATATTCTGAGAATTTTTCCTGATAAAAGCTTATATCAGATTCTGAAATCGAATTACTTCCTATCACTTTTTGTGCAATTTTCATGCACGATTGGGCAATATACTTCCATCTTTCAACGGTAGTACGATTTTTATCAAGGCTGTAGTTTTTAGAAGATGTTTTAATATGTTTCCCTAAACACAATCTAATATCAAAAAGCTGAGCAGGGTCTGTATAGAATGCGAATAAAATATCATCTTCAGGAGAATCACTAATAACTGTTTCTTTCGCGGACACTGATATTGATTTATAAATACCACGTTCGATGCATTCTTCCAAACGATTACTAATTGAAACCTCGCTCATAAAAGCTACGGCGAACTGATAATAATGCTTTTCTGATGTAAAACAGTATTCGGCGGAATACGTTGATGTTCTAGATGTATCTACGAATGGGAAGTTAATATTGGTATCTGAAAAAATGGACATTTTGCGTATTATTGATGATTTGCCTACCCCTGCTTTACCCAAAAAGCTGATATTTATGTCCGGTTCTTCAATGAATTTAGCATTCAGTTTTTTAGTTATTTCAGATTCGTAATCAAAATACTCTTGATCCGCATTGTAGTCGAAATAAAGAATTCTACAGGCTTTAATAAACAAATCCGCAGATTCCATGTATAATGGATCTTCGAATAATGTACGTTGTATTTCATCTAGTGTTTGATTGTTTTCAATAATTGTATTAAGTAATTTGCACACCATCTCTGCATTGGATGGTGTGATTTTTATTTTTCTTCGAATTCTCTTGCTTGTAACTGGATGGATATAATCAAATTCCATTTCACTCGGTGAATTTGCTACCGGTCTAGTTTTTACCAAATCCATAGATTAACCTCCTAAGAAACTGTATAAGTGAATTATAAAACACAAATCCTGAAATGTCAAAGAAATTGGAGTGGAAACCGAAAATAACGCTGAAAGTTATAATTACAATCCGTATAAACAAAAAAACAGGATTGACAAATTTTGCGAGATGGAATAATATAAATCCATAAAGTGCGGTAAAACAGGATTGAAATGATAGAATATCCAAGTGGTTTGTCGAAAATAATCCTAAATAAAGCATTATTCAGGAAAAGTTTAGTTGTTAAAAAATTCAGTTTGGTTGCAAGTGAAAGCAACAGAGGAGGAACCGGGATGGTCAAAAAAGAAGAGTATAGAAATATGGTTATTGCAAATGTGTCACTTTGGATGTTTGTGATTTTAGTTGCCAGAGTGTTCAATCCACAATTCGTTAATTTAAATGGATTGTTATCGGCAGTGTTCAATGGAGAAATTGTAGTGAGTTTCTATTTTTGTGGAATAATCTTTTTCGCATTGCTGTCATACATCTCATTCATTTGTGGTTTGTTTGTTGTTTTTGACGAGACAATAGGGAAAATCGTTCGATCTGTAAAAGCACTATTTGGCTATCATGAATTTCGAGAAGAGTACTATGATAGTGAACGTTATACGAGTAGTGATGTACTTCTTATTGCTTCATATACATTTATTGCTCTGCCGTTGATGTTGTTCCTTGTTTGGCCAGCACTAGCAACTGCCTTAATTCTTATATTCATTTTATACTGCATCCTTTCCGCAAGGAAATGATGAGTAGATACTTAGCTAATACCAAGACTATATAAAAAGTATGTACATACTCTATTTAATTATTGACGGCCACGTTTGGAGATGTTAATATATAACATATACTAAAGTATGTACATACTTTTATAGGAGGTTAGGAGAATGAATTATCAAATCAATAAATATAGAATGACAGTCGCTAATTGTTTCGAAGAATTACAAGCTTCTTTTACAACGGAACAATCTCTTGAGGTTATTATCGTTTTTCTTGCAGTTGAGTGGATTAAGAGTAGTAAAAAATTCTTAAAAAACGGAGCTGTTGATTTTGAGGAATTAAATCTAAAGGACATAACAGAATATAGTTTTGTCGAAACCTTGAAAAAAGAAATATCTGAGTTTGAGAAGAATAATCCAGTATTTGAAAGAATACTTACAAGCCTAATTGAAAATGTAATTAACTATCCTGATATTAATATAAATAGAAAATTCTATAGTGTTTATGCAATCCTAAATCATGCAAGGTTTTCTCCAGCAGAGATTAAAGAAATTATATTGATGATACTGTCAACAGAGTATGAATTCAATAGATTTAACGATACACCAGATTCTGTAACAAAACTCATTGGAGAAATCATTGAACTTAAAAATGTTGATAATATGGCTGTGTTTTGTTGTGGATATTCAAAGATTGCATTAAAACTTATTGAAGATTATAAAACAAAAGAACCGCATCATTTTATTAAATATTACGGTGAAGAGATTGTTCTTTCGACATCACTTATTTCTAAACTTCTAATGATTATATTTGAGGTAGAGGATGCAGTTATTGAAAACAAAGATGTTCTGTCATTTGATGCAAGCCGTGCAGAAGTCGATAAACATGATTTAGTGATAACGGATATTCCTTTAGTCGCAAATCCTAGAGAATTGAATATCAATAGCGATCCAAGGCTTAAGTATGGATATCCTACAAAGAACAGCTCAGAGTGGTACTTCGGACAGAATGTAATTTATCACCTTAATGATAAAGGGATTGGAATTCTAATAGGAACAAAAGGATCACTTGTCAGAAGCAATGAGGCTGAATTAAGAGAAAGAATACTTGAAGAAGATCTTGTAGAATGTGTCATTACGCTACCGAACAATTTATATGAAAAGTCTTCACTTGGTACAGAAATGATCATATTGAACCGCGATAAACCTGAGAATCGTAGAGGAAAAATTCTGTTTATAAATGCTAATCAACTTGGGGTGCGATTAACTAGGTTGCAGCATTCGATAACGGACGATGGTATTAATGAGATTGCACGTTGCTATAAAGAAGGCATTGAAAAAAACCATTTCAGTAGATTTGTTGATATTGATAAGATCCGCCAGTTTAACTATAAAATGAATCCGGCTGAGTATCTTGACTTTGACAGCTTAAAAGAAACGCTGTGTGAAACAATTCTACTAAAAGAAATTGCTCAAGTAATTAGAGGTATGAACATTAAAAAAGAGACTATAACAGATAATTGTGATAAATCATTGTATTGCTGCTTAAATATTAAAGATATTGATGAAGGCAGAATAAATTATGGACAAGCATCACGATTTAAGTACATTGAAAATGGTTGGAAAGAAAGATATGAAATAAAGCCCAATGACATTATTGTTACTGCTAAGGGTTGGTCATTCAAGTTTGCAATTGTTGAAGATGTTTATTTGCACTCATTAATCAGTTCAAACCTTACTATTATCAGAGTGAATCCGGAAAAGTATAATCCATATGTACTTTTGGAGTTCTTTCAAAGTGAATTAGGTTCAAGAATGGTTGATAGCCTACAAACGGGCACTACAGTTAAAGTACTTAATAATTCACAGCTTGAGAGATTTGAGATTCCAGTATTTGATATTGAAAACATGAATATCATTGGCGACAAAATAAAGAATGCAAAAAGAGAGTACGAAAACAGTATTGAGGCTGCTAAAAGAAAGTTTGAAGAAAGCAAGAATGAGTATACCCAGCATTTGAGTGAATTCATTGCAAAGAGCAATTCGTAAAGCTTAACTATAATAAACCACGTCGGGATGAGCAGAATTTGTTCCCAAATAATACTAGCTATTAACAAAATGAAATATATGGAAAGGAGTGGGTCTATGAGAAAAGTAAGCAATGTCATGAAACAATGTTCTCTTATGTTCAAAGGTTTAAATATCGAGAGGGATGCTGTTCTGCATAAAACTAAGTTAATTCTGAAAATATATAGGCCGGTTGTTTGGTCAGCATCCAATCGGGCATTTGAAGTTTGCGTAAATGCTGAAAATTATTGTAGTAAAACGATGAAGGAGGCACTTGATTACTTAGCTAACTACGCACCTGAAGCTGAACAAGAACGGTTTTCAGAGAGAGTGAGGTCACTTTTTGAAACCCATTGGCTGATAGAAATCATAGATCATGCAATGAAAAAGATTAACGAATATCCAGATAACGGTAACTTATATCATGATATCTTGAGTAAACAGTATTTTACGATTGATAAATACTCTGAAACTGAGATGCTTGAGTTTTTGAATCTTGAGAGGAGTACATACTACGATAAAAAGAAAGAGGCCATTGAGATTTTTGCTATTTGTCTCTGGGGTTATACTATCCCATCTATGAAAGGGATTTTTGGTGAAATGAATGGAGACATTGAAATACCAAGCTTTTTTCAAAATGCAAACTCCCCGACTTATTCCCGACAATAATCCGATATTATTCCGACAGATTCCCTACTGCTTTCCGACAACTGACATGTTACACTGACTATACTGGCGAATTATGGCATATCTTAATTGCATATAATAAAGAGAAGTTACCCCAAGACCAAATGGTTCTGGGGTTTTTTAATGCCGCTTTCGCTTAAAGTTGGCAGTATGAGCCGAGTCTAACAGAAATGTTATTCTCGGCTTTTTTTCTGCCCATTTTTAGGAGGTCAGATGAAAAAGTCAGTAAGTTGTTTAAAGTTAGGATGCCGTTCACCTCCTTTTTCTGATGTTGCTTAAAGACACTTAAGAAATCAGAAAAGGAGAAATGAAAAATGGCACATGAAAGAAGAATACCAAATTATCGAAAGATGTACCCAACAGCAAGTGAAGAGGTGATTGCAGTTTTAAGGCAAAGTGAGAGAAGACTTCAATATCTTGAATATGACCTTAAAGTAGAGCGATTTGTTTTGGATGAAACCAAGCAAGTCGCTTTTTTTATTCCAAGCAGAGAGGATTCATTGGAACGGTTGATAAATGCGGATGTTCAGTTTGTAGATGAAGAGACAGATGTAGAAGAAATAGCGATCAAGAATGTGATGATTGCAAAGCTTAACGAAAGCTTGGGGTTACTCAGTGAGGATGAATTAGAAATGATTCATGCACTGTTCTACCAAGGCTTAACGGAACGAGAATACGCTAAGAACGTTGGAATTCCTCAGAAAACCATAAACGATAGAAAAGCGAGAATACTCCGTAAGCTAAAAAAACTTTTGGAAAATCAAAAATAAATCCGCTCAACCCCCTCGCTTGTCGTGGAAGTAAGTGAGGGGGTCTTTTCATCTTCTCATTTGAACCTTGAAAAATGAATATCCGGTTTCATAAATACGTTAGCTGATGAGCCTGAAAAGGGTAAGCGACACGGGTAGATGCGCAATGACCACCTGTAAGATCAGAATAGATCCATGCAAATGGATTTTTTCTCTTGGGAGATTTTCTGATTTTATAAATGCGGCCAACAATAAGGTGCGAGCGGGTCCATCTGATCCATAAGCAGAGCGTTGGAACTACGGTTCCAAACAGTTCGACTGTTTTGCCATAACCTCATCAGCCTACAATGATACTTCTGTCCAGCCATAGACATCGCAATGGGGACAGCCTGCGGAGATCCCGGAGGAGGTGAGAATCCTATGATGAGGTAAACTGACCTCAGTTTATGAAACCGCCCTTAAGTCTTGAAAAAGGCTATGCACTGGGGAAGTTGTGTCAAATACAGTGTGTGAATGAATAAAAACTGACTTAATGTCAGAAGCCATGGGGATTGCAAGAGTCTCTAGACTTGCTTTCTTCTGGTGTTCGCGGATGCGGGTGTCAGGAGAAAGGCAATCCCTATTTTTGTGATATTAAGCAAAATGAAAGATTGGAGGCGAAAAGAAATGGATTTTGATTTAACTAAAATCGGGGAAGAAGAAGCGAAACTTCATGGAATGACCAGAGAGCAATCCAAGGGTGAAGTTCAATATAAAATGGCACTAAAGATGTTAGACATTCTGATGAGAAGGGGCATCGTGAGCGAGGAAGAGTACGAAAAAATCGATAATTTGAACCGCCAATCCTTCTCCCCGCAGCTTGCTAAGGTATATGCGTAAAAACACTTGCTATGTTCCAGCCTTTGGAGTATTGTGTGTTGCTAAGAAGGGGCACATGCCCAGAAAGGAGGAAACCGCATATGGCAAAGAAAGTAACTAAAATAGAGCCGGTGAGACAGAATGTTATCCAAACCCTCAGACCGAAAAAACGGGTTTGCGCTTACTGCAGAGTTAGCACGGATTCTACCAAGCAGCACACATCCTACGTAGCTCAAGTGGAATATTACGAAAGCTATATCGGAAAACGTGAGGATTGGGAATTTGTCGGTATCTTTGCGGATGAAGCAAAAAGTGGAACAAAGGTTAAGAGCCGAGATGAATTCCTGCGAATGATGCGTGAATGTGAAAATGGCAATATCGATGTCATCATTACGAAGTCGGTCACTCGGTTTGCTAGAAATACAGTTGATAGCATCGAAGCCATCCGGAAACTGAAATCCCTTGGAGTTACAGTATACTTTGAAAAAGAGAACCTCAACACCATGTCAGAGCAAAGCGAACAGATGCTGACGATTTTAAGCTCCTTGGCACAAGGGGAATCCGAAAGTATTTCGACCAACAACCGCTGGGGTATTCAAAAGAGATTTAGGGATGGCAGCTATAGGCTCAGCACAGTAGCCTATGGATATACGAAGGATGAAGATGGCGAACTGGTGATTAAAGAAGATGAGGCGGAAATAGTACGCCGAATTTACCTGGAGTATCTGGGTGGGAAAGGATCCTATGTCATCGCCAGAGATTTAAACAAAGACCAAGTTCCAACCGTCAGAACTGCAGAGACTTGGAATGAAAGTACTGTGAAAGAGATTCTTCAAAATCCTATATATGAAGGTGATCTGATCTTACAGAAAACCTACACCACTGAGGTACTCCCGTTCACGAAGAAACGAAATCGTGGCGAGATGCCTCAGTTTTATATTAAGGATAACCATGAACCGATTATCACCAGAGAACAAGGACAGATAGTTCGGGAGATTTATGAATATCGAAGAAAACAGATGGGGAATGACCGCAGTGAAAAATATCAAAACAGGTACGAGTTCAGCAGCAAAATCATGTGCAGTGAATGTAATGGCTCATTTAAAAGGCAAAAGATCTACATCGGTAAGCCTTACGAGAAAATCCAATGGAGCTGTACGAACCACATTAAGAACAATGCGATGTGCAAAATGAAGCCGGTTCGTGAGGACATCATCAAAGATGCCTACCTGACAATGTGGAATAAACTTGTCAGCAATTATGGATACATACTCATCCCGATGCTGGATTCCCTTAAGAATCTTCGAATCAATAAAGAACAAGAATCTGAAATTGAAGAAGTAAACCATAAGATCATGGAACTGACTGAGCAGAGCCACATCCTGAGCCGAGTAGCGCAAAAGGGATATGTGGACTCTGCTCTTTTTATACAGAAACAAAATGCTCTGAATGTTGAACTTGAAGAAACGAAGAGAAAAAGGAACAGCCTTCTGGGTTCCAATGGGTTCGAAAAGGAGATCGCTGGGACTCAAAGACTGCTTGAAATCATCCGGTATAACCCAGTGATTATGGAGGATTATGATGAAAGCCTTTTTAGCCATACAGTGGAGCAGGTGATTATCGGTCAAAAGAATATGATAACCTTCAAACTGATTAATGGACTGGAGTTGTTAGAGAAGGCAGGAACAGGTGGTGAGCAGGAATGATGCAAAGACATATGCCCATGGGATACAAGATGGTGAATGGAGCAGTTGATATACAAGAGGAATATGCGAAAACCGTAAAATCAATTTTTACAGATTATATCGCTGGAAAGTCTATGTTTGCCATCGCAAAAGACCTGACCGCTGCAGGCGTGCTTAATGCCAACAAAAAGCCGAATTGGAATCATGGTTCAGTGGGGAAGATCCTGCAGAACATCAGGTATCAAGGGGACGAATTATATCCAAGACTTATTGATGACGAGACCTTTAATAAGGCACAGGAGCAACGGGTAAGAGTAGAGAAAAAACTGAGTAGAACACAGCAAGTGCAAGCCATTCGAAATCAAACGGTTTTCAGCGGCATGATCCGATGCGGCGAATGTGGCGAAAACTACAAAAAGTACATCGAGCACGCTGGAAAGCCGTCTGAAAAGGTCAAATGGAAGTGCAAACATTATATTTACCAAAACCGAGTATTATGCAAAAACCATTTCTTCACCGATGAGGACTTGAAAGCGATTTTTATAGAAGCTACCAATCAACTATTAAGGCAAAGGTGGCTGATCGAAAAAATCAAACCGCAAGAACCGCCGAAGATGAGCTTGGATTTAAGAGAGACAGAAAACCGGATTAAGGAACTGGAGCTGGAAGGTGACTACTCGAATCCGATACTACCGGAACTGATACTCAGGCGAGCACAGCTCTACTATGCAGGGGCTAAAGTATATGATCAACCAAGAAATGCTGAGAGATTTAAAGAAGCTCTTGGGGGAATCAGCACCTTGACGGAATTTGACGAGGAACTGTACAAAACGATCATTAAGCAGATGACTATTTATAAAGAAACCAAGATAGCGGTTGAATTTATAGGTGGCATCATTATAGAAAGACCCATAGAAACCCAAAGAAAGGATGGTAACCATGGCAGTAGCAAAAAAGACGGTAGCAATCATACCGCCTCAAATGAAATATGATAGGCATTTGCGAGTAGAGCAGAAAACGCTAAGGGTAGCTGCTTATTGCAGAGTCAGTACGCTTCTTGAACAGCAGGAAGGCAGCTACGAGGCGCAGGTCGATTATTATACAGAAAAAATCAATAGCAACCCCAACTGGAAGTGCGCCGGGATATTCGCCGATGATGGGAAAAGCGCCACACAGACAAAGAAACGTGACGATTTCAATGCTATGATCGATGCATGCATGGCTGGAAAAGTGGATCTGGTACTGACAAAATCGGTCAGCCGATTCGCGAGAAACACAGTTGATGCTCTGCAGTGCATACGAAAGCTTAAAGAAAAGAATGTACCTGTTATCTTCGAAAAAGAGGGCGTCAACACCATGGAAAGCGGTGGCGAACTCCTGATTACGATCCTAAGCAGTCAGGCTCAGGAGGAAAGCCGGAATATCAGCGAGAATACAAGATGGGGATTAACCAGAAGATTTGAAAACGGCATCATATCGGTAAACCATAAGAAGTTTCTCGGCTACACCAAAGATGACGATGGTAACCTCATCATCGTCCCAGATGAAGCGGTGATTGTTAAACGGATTTTCAGAGAGTATCTGGAAGGGAAAAGCATTATACAGATTACCAAAGGGCTACAAGATGACGGCATAAAGACCGTAACAGGACTTGAAAACTGGCATCCTGGCACGATTGATAAGATGCTCTCAAACGAGAAGTTCTGCGGAGATGCCTGCATGCAAAAAACCTACACCATCGACTTCCTCACGAAAAAGAAGGTCAAGAACCAAGGGTATGCACCACAATACTATATTGAAGACAACCATGAGGCGATTATCCCGAAAGAGCTGTTTCACCAAGTACAGGTTGAAAAAGCCAGAAGAGCAAGTCTCAACAAAGCTGCAGTAACAAGAAAGGCAAATAAGGCTAAGAAAGAAAAGAGCAAATACAGCTCAAAGTATGTGCTGACTGAACTCCTGACTTGCGGAGAATGCGGACACTCATACAGAAGACAGACATGGTCCAAATACGGTCAAAAGACGGCAGTATGGCGCTGTGAGGACAGACTAAAGCAGGGGACAAACTCCAAATGCCATCACTCGCCAACCCTGAAAGAAGAACAACTGCACGATGCAATCATAAAGGCAATCAATAAAGTGGTCGAAAATAACGGCGATTTTATCGGAACCTTTAGAGAGAATGTGATACGAGTCATCGGTAACTATAGCACCAAAGGGGTTACAACGGAATACGATGACCAGATCGATGCCCTGCAAAAGCAGATGCTGACGCTCATCGAAGATAACGCACGACAAGGCGCTGTCAGCGAAGAGTTTGATGAAGCATACAGAAAGTTATCCGAGCAGATAAACGAGCTAAAACAGGCGAAAATACAGCTTGTAAGGGCACAGAAGCAAGCAGAGAACTATGCTGAAAGGTTAGATGCCTTGGACAAGGCAATCAAGAACGTAAACCCAGAGGTACGAGAATTTGATCAAGAACTGGTGAAAAGGTTAATCTACAGCATCAAGGTCAATAAGGGCATGAAAATAACCATACAGTTTCACTCCGGGATTGTAATGACTGAGAGTGTGGACTACTACGAAGATTAATAAATTGGAATATCAGATAAGAAACAATGGCCGTGGCTGAAGATGTAGCTGCGGTTTCTTTTGTTTGGATTAGCTAAGTCTGTGAAACTAAACTACAGTCCAAACAACACTAGGATTGGAGTAATGACGATGACGAAAGAAGAACTATATGAACTGATGGAAGACGGTAACCTTGGATATGCCTGTGTTTTTAAAAGACAAGATCAAGGAATGCATACTGATTATATGTTCAAGATGACAGCAGAAAACATTGCCAATTTCATCGGGAAGAATGCTTATACAGCAGATAAGATCATCATGACGGATATGTGTGACAACTTGGTTTGTGAGTCTGTATTTGGTGGATTTCTAACGAATTGCCCAGATCAGAATTTGTGCCGAGAGATTATTCCACACTTAGTTCTAATTCAGATGGGAGAAGCAGAACCTAAAGAATTCCCAGTAGCAGCCAGAGAAGATATGGAGCAGCTCTGGGCTGAAGAAGAGGCAGTGATGCAGGCAGAATTTAGAATGTTGTAGATGGTATAATTTCCAAATATTTGGTCGAATCTTCTTGTGAATTTCTTCTCATAGGGGTACAATTGACATAACAATGTTGTTGATATTGTTATCCATGTGGGAGGTAAGAAAATGCCAACTGTGAATGAATTATTAGATAAAGCAAAGGCTGAAATATCAAATCTATTATCCGGGGAAGTATTCCTATTAAGGGATCTGTTCAAGGGGTACGAATGGAATCGGATATCAAGAAGTGATAGATTGCTCCTTGGCACCTTATTTCTCAACTATATAAAAACAGATGATATAGGGGTTGTACCGATTGAAAAGACTTCGTCGGGGCAACAGAGATATAAGGTATATTAGGGGGGAGCGAGAATATGTTTATATCAAATATTTCTATTGAGAACTTTAGAAATTTTAAAAGTGTTTCGGTTGATTTCAGGGATGGAATTAATATGTTGATTGGGCAAAATAATGCGGGTAAATCCAATCTTCTAAAGGCTTTAGCGATCATATTTGACAGTTCATACAAAAAGCAATTATCAACAAATGATATTTATAACAATTTACCACTAGAAGATTTAAAGCTTCATTCCCCCAAAGTATCAATTACCGTGCGTCTTTCTCAATCAGAAAACGAGAATTTGATGGGAGATGAATTGGTTACCGTTAGTAATTGGCTTGTTTCTTTGCAGGAACCTTATTTAGCGCAAGTGCAATATGAGTTCTTTTTACCAGAGGCTCATGAAGCAAAATATAGAAGCTATATGCAAAGTGTATCCACGAAAGAAATGGCATGGAAAGTCATCAACGATAATTTTATACGACTATACATAAATAAGACGTGGGTGGGAAACCCGGAAAACCAAATACAAATTGATAATGATAGTCTTAATAAATTTGATTTTCAGTTTCTAGATGCTATTAGGGACGTAGAAAGAGATATGTTTTCTGGCAAGAACACCTTGCTAAAGAATGTAATAGACTTTTTTATAGACTATGATATTAAGTCTGATAAAAATCTTACAGAGGAGCAGCAATCTGAGCAGTTATCTGATAGGAAAAGAGAATTCGATACTACTTCAGAATCGCTTGTAGCAAAGCTTCGAGAACGCTTGAAAAGTGGGAATCGAGAAATATTGTCATATGCCGATGGAATTGGAGCTTCATTTGATAAATCGAAACCTGATTTTGAAGGGAAAATTACTGAAAGTGAATTATATTCTGTCTTGCAACTGATTGTTAAGCAAAATACCGGAATGAGTATTCCTATTTCAAATAATGGCCTTGGTTATAATAATTTGATTTTTATGTCATTATTATTAGCCAAAATGCAGGTAGACTCTGATGGGAAATATTTAGGGAGTAACGCTAAGGTTTTTCCGGTATTGGCGATTGAAGAGCCAGAAGCCCATTTGCATCCAACCATGCAATTCCAATTTATTAAGTTCCTTAAGAAAAACATTAGTGATAAAAAAGTTAAGCAAATTTTCATAACTTCACATTCAACACATATTACTTCGTCAACGCAGTTGGATGATATTATTTGTTTGTACAAAGAAAATGGACAAGTTGGGGTAGCATACCCAGGCAAAGTATTCTTTGATATTGAAGCAGATGGGTCAAAAAAAGATAAGCCTGAAAGTAAAAAATATGTTCAGAGATTTCTTGATGCAACCAAATCCAATATGTTATTTGCCGAAAAAGTAATCTTTGTAGAAGGAATTGCTGAGCAATTACTGATGCCAGTTTTTGCTGACTATTTGAACAAATCTTTAGAAGAAAATCATGTTTCTGTAATAAACATTGGTGGAAGGTATTTTGAGCATTTTCTTTATCTGTTTGATAGTAAAAAAGAAACCACTATTAATCGGAAAATTGTATGCATAACTGATTTGGATCCTGCACAAAAAGAAAAAAATAAAGAAAAGGCTAAATTCCAGAAATGCTATCCGTTTGAAATGAACGCTGATCCATCGAAATATGATTATGAGTTAAACTCAATTATGGATAAGTATAAAGATGCTGTGCATCCGAACATTCGCTCATTTACTCAAGATAAAGCATTAGGGAAAACTCTTGAGTATCAATTGGCATTTGAAAATGAAAAATGCAAATTACTGATTACTCCATCGTTGCAGAATAGTGCTGAGTTAAATGAGTTAATGGCAATGATTGAAGAGGGCAAACCAATAGCTGATATGTTATCGAAATTGAGAGGTAGCGATGAAAATGAAAGGATTAAAGACTCAATAACAGCAGTAAATCAAGGGATTTGGAGTGAAGAGATAAAGAAGAAGGCAATCATTGCCTCAAGGTATCTAAATTCGGTTGGTAAAGGTGAAAATGCCTTAGAACTGTCATCTATATTGAGAGAAAATCTATTAATAAAAGGAAAAGAAGGATATCAAGAATTTCATGTACCTTCATATATAAAAGAAGCAATTGAATGGATGTGTGAGGACATATGATAATAACATCTAAAGATAGAATTTTTATTGAAGAGGATTTCAAAATAGAGGCTGGACCGGGAGCTGGGAAGACAGAGTTTTTGGTTAATCATATTAAAAATGTTCTTCAAAACTCTAATCGGTTATCGTGTGCACGAAAAGTAGCATGCATCACATATACGAACACAGCGGTTGAGACTATTCTTAATAGGATTGGGAAAGGTGTTTCGGACAGAGTTGAGGTATCAACAATACACAGCTTTCTATATAGAAACGTTGTAAAACCATATTGCGCATTCCTTCCCACTGAATATGAACTGTGTTCTAGTAAAGTTAATGGGCATGATGAATCATATATTAGTAATAGGTATATTAGAGAATGGTTTGAGAGCGAGGATTTAAGCGCTTTGAGACATCCTAATACTAAAAATCAAATTCTAAATATGCCTGCATACAATCAAGCCCTACAGAATTGGTTATCATCTATGCAATGTGTTTGTAGGGATGGATCCGTTTCATTCGAGTGCGATAATTCGAAAGCCGTTGGATATGATAAGGCCAGTAACGCTCAACTGAGAATTAATACAAACAATTTAAGAGTATTATCTAGCAAAATAATCGGCATCAAGAAAATCTATTGGAGAAAAGGAAAACTGGACCATAATGATGTGCTGTTTTTTTCATTTGTTCTAATTGAGAAATATCCGTTTATCCTTGAAATTCTTAGAGCAAAATTTGCTTATATGTTTATAGATGAATATCAAGATACCAATCCCATACAATCACACATAGTAAATGAGATGAGAAAAAAGGAAACCGTTATAGGAGTGATAGGTGATAAAGCACAATCCATTTATAGTTTCCAAGGTGCTGATCCGACCCTGTTTGACTCATATGAAGTCGATGAAAACAGTATTCATACCATTTGTAGTAACCATAGAAGTACTAATCAAATTGTAGGCCTTTTAAATAGAATACGTAACGATATAAACCAAAATCCATGTGAGAACATTGATGATATTGAGACAATCCTTTATATTGGGGAGCGGAATGAAGCATATAAAAAAGCATGCGAACTATGTAGCGGAAATACAGTTGTATCACTTTCAAGAGATAATCTCAGTTCAAATGCCATGAAAAAAGAAATTGAAGGAAATGACTTAGATAGGAAATTACTTGAGCGTTACTCGGAGCAAGACAGCAATAGTGAAAGACGGCGTTTTTTGATATCGTTTGTACAAGCTATAGAATTGGCGATTAATGGCAAATACAAAGAAGCCGTTAAGGGCATTGAGTGGATGTTCAGGAAAGATGATAACTCGAAGAAAATAGCATTGCATTCATTAGTAAAAATGCTCAATGTATACAATCAATATTGTGATGATACCTTGATGAAGTTTTATAACGTAGTTTGCTCAACATTAGGTGCAAATCTATCAGGCTTTAGAAAAGGTGCCAGCGAAAGAATTCTACGAGAACACTCATTATAAAAGTATTGCTATATGTATCAATATCACAGAAGATATCAGCAGCCATATAACAATTCACAAGGCAAAAGGATCAGAATATGAGAATGTAATGCTTATTGATAACAAAAATACTAAAGCATTATTGCTAGATCCGAATTTAGATAGGAATGAAGAACACCGAATAATCTACGTTGGGATGAGCAGAGCAAGAAGACGGTTATTTATACAAATGGATGAACTTGAAGTCGAGGAAGAACGAAAAATACAAGAAAAATTAAGTGAATTGAAGATTGTAAGGTTAATGTAAAACAGATAGATAATTAGAAGAAATAGTATAAGTTACTAAAGTAATGCCAGTTTCTCCAAAGATCAAGAAGAGAATGGAGAGGGTTGTCACTTAGAATGGAGGGTGGAATTGGAATATTTTGAAATAGAAACGATTAGTCGATCGATTAAAAATGCTATTGATAATTCTCAACCACATTATGAGTATATCGAATCCGTTCAACATCGAATGGAGAAGGCATTGAATGAATATCTAGATAGCAAAAATTTTGATGCCCTTTATAAAGAAGTGTCAAAATATGATAAATCATTAGCCAGGCAAATAGAAGACCTGATGGAGCAAAGGAATTCCATTGTTGAAGGAATGACTTTAACCCAAAAGGAGATATTTGAGGAAAAGAACTTAAATCGCAATTATTTTACTATTATGCTTTTTGGCAGGACAATGGCAGGAAAAAGCACCACAATTCAAGCTTTTCTCGGGAAAAATCTCGAGATCAACGGAAATGGTACTCCGGATTGGACAAAGGATATTTCTGTTTATGATTGGGCTGGCGTTAGATTAGTTGATACACCTGGTATTGAGGGGTTTGATTCAAATAACTTTGATATTGCTAGTAATTATATTGAACAATCAGATATGGTTATAATGGTGATTAGTGATGATCATATAGAACCAGTGCTTATTGAAAAAATGGCAAATTTGCTTAAAGAAAACAAGCCATTTGCGGTTATTTTGAATGTCAAAGCTGGTAATCCAAGAATCGTTTTGAAAAGACCTGAGAAGATTATTCGAGATGATGAAGTTAATGGACACATACAAAGAATTAGAGATTTTCTTAGCCGTGAGTTTGCATCGGTACAAAGCTCTCAATCTGTTTTGGATATACCAATATTTCCGGTTTATATGGAAGGTGCATTTAGAGCACAAGTAGCACTTTCCAATGATCTTTGTACTAATGAAGAAAAAGAAATCTATTACAAATTATATAAGTATAGCAGGTTTGATGATGTTATTAGGTATTTGACAAAGAATATTATCGGTGATGCGTCATTAATAAAGTCACGATCAGTATACGACTCCTTTATTTGCAGATTAGAGGAGGTAATTGATGTTTTAGTTGCGAAAGTTTATCCGCTAAAAAGGCAAACCGATTTATTGAAGGATAAGAGACCAACTATTAAACGTGATTTGAAAAAAATTAATAAACAGCTGATTGAAAATTTCTATACGATACAAGAGATTTTTGACAGTAGGATATCAAATGTTGATGCTTTTGTTGACAAATATATCGATGATGGTGCAAAGGGAAATATTAAGGACGCATATAAGAAATATTTATATTGGGATGAAATCAAAAAAGCAATTACCAGATACCAGAGTGAGACGGTAGCGATTCTGAATGCATATGTTGTGAATTTCGAGGAAGACATCAGTTTTGATTTGAACATAGTTTCGGCTAATGCATCAAAAGAAATCGAATACGAGTTCACCGTAGATACCAAACGAATATTTGACGCCAATGTCAAAAAAGTCGCTGGTAAAGTTCTAAAAACTGTAGGTCGTACTGCCGCAGGCGTTGCACCATCTGCATTAATTGGCTGGGGGGTTGCAAATTTCTGGAATCCGACTGGCTGGGCTGCATTTGCTGCAGGTGCAGGCACGTTAATTGTTGGAGGTGCATTGGGATATTACGGTTCAGAGGGAGTCAAACATTTAGGAAATCAATTAGATGGTCAAGGTAAAAGAGAAATAGCGCATGAAAAAGCTATTGCGATTAAAGGATTTAAAAAGGAACTTCAAGATAACTATTCTGATATTGAACAAGAAAATATTAAGTGGCTAAGTAAGATAGTTACTAATCTAGAAAGCAAGATTCTGGGCGGTTTAGATATATCAATTAAGGAATCAAATGTATATGTTCGAGAAACATATGGACTAATAAACCATTTGTCCGATTTGAAAAATGATGTTCTTAAGCATGAAATTGACTATGTATTGTCAACGATTTTAACTGAAAACGAACAATCGGTTTTTAATGTACATAGAGTTGTGAGAAAAATAGGTCGAAGACTAAAGATTGCTTTAATTCCAACCACTAACAAAAAGACTGATATCATCAGGCATGTGCTTGGAGATAAAAATCAAAATCTATACAAACTAAGACAAAGTTTCGGAAGAGAAATCATAAATTTAGTTGGTTTAGCTGACATAAACGGCAGTTGGCACGAAAAGCAAGTCATCGAAGCAATTGGTGTAAAAACTGTAAAATCTGATAGGGTGAGTATTGTTGAATCCAATAGTAAACGTATTGTGACCATTCGTGATTGTTCTAAGAAAGAGTTAGGGTTATTATATGACAGGCATAAAATTAATAAGAAATTATCGCAAGAACTACTTAGTTGCACAATAAATTATGAGGAGGAACAGTCATATGGAAGCAGTCAATTATAAACTTATTTATGATAGTACAAAACTAATTTGCGAACGCATGGAAGTGCTTATTGATAATCTTTCCGATGAGGAATACAACCAAAAAAAACAATGGAAAAATAGGCTAAATGAAGTAATACCTGAAACTGGAGAGCCTATTAAAATTGCTTTGGTTGGAGAGTACGATGTTGGAAAATCATCAATTATCAAGGCGTTAACCAATCAAGATGTTTTGATAAATTCAAATGTGGCAACAAGTGATGTAAAAATTTATGAATATCAAGGTATTAGATTGATAGATATGCCGGGTACATTATCTGGATTAGAGGAACACGATCAAAAGGCGTTCGAAGCAGCAGCAGAAAGTGACTTGCTATTATATGTAGTATCAAATGAACTATTTAACGCATCTAATATTCAAAACTTTTTTGAGACATTAGATATATTGAAAAAGAGCAAACAAACAATGCTAGTTGTTAATCAAATTGATAGAGTTAATCTGATGGATAGAACTATAGATGAGGCTATAGGAATTATGAAAGAGGAGTTAGAAATCCGTGTAAAGCCTTATATGCTTGATGACTTTATGCCAGTTTTCATTTCCGCTAGAGATTATATTGATTCACTTAGTGAAGATGATGAGGAGATAAAAACTGAGTTGTTTGAAAGCAGTCGCATGCAAACCTTGAAAGATGGGCTAAATGAGTTTTGCGAAAGAAGGGGCATAAATGGTAGATTGGCAAGACCGCTTCAAAGCCTATTATCACTTATCGACTCGATTAGGCAAGGAACTAGTGAAGAAAATAATGAGTTTGATATAATCAATAATTATTATTCTAGACAAAAGCGAATTTTTATAGAATGTGAAAATAAAATTAGAAGTAAATCAAATAAACTTAGAGTTGAAAAGAGGCGAGAAGTTCGAGAATTAGCGACACCAATTCTCCAGGTTATTGAAGAAAAAGGTGATACTAATGAAATAACTGAAGCATATCAAGAAGCAGATGATAAACTCCAAGAACTTATTGATTCTTTTTCAGACAGTTTAAAAAGCACCATAAAAGATCCAATGATAGAGCTACAACAGGAATTGGATGAGTTTAACAAAAGCCCAATTAGTAAAGAATTTAAAGAAATAATATTTAGCGGTAACATTAGTCTTAACGAATTTGAAATCGGAAAGAAACCTGGTAAAATTCCTGGATTTATGAAAAGTGGACTTAAGGAAGGGATAGATAATATCGGTAAGCAACTTATTGATAACGCTGACGATTTTGCCGTTAAATTTGTTGAAATATATAAAAAAGTAAAAGACGTTAAATTCAAACCATATGGGAAAATTAAGCTTACAGACAAGGCAGCTGAAGTATTAGGGAAAGCAGGAAAAGCTCTTGGTTGGCTAGCAATCGGTTGGGACTTATATTGCAATCTGAAAGAAGAGTCAGATAAGGAAAAATGGGAAAAGAAACTTCGTGAGACAAAGGCTTCAATCAAAAGCACTTTTATAGAAGCTGGAAAGACATTTGAATCAACTATTGATGAGTGTGTTGAAAATTTCATTAGTAGTGAATTGCGTTCTAAAACTAAGATAATTGACGAACAAAGAGCAAGGTTAAATGAATCAGACAGTAAACAAAAGGTATTAAGAGAACACATATGCCAGATTGAAAACAGGATTAATGATACCTTGCTGAAAATTAACTAAGTGCATGTACTCGATATGAAACTACCAGATGTGACGTTGATTGTCTTCTAGGTCACATCTGGTAGTGAATTCGACAGATTTCGTTAATCCAATTCAATGCTATTATGCATTCTCTTTTTGTGTGAAGAATTGCAGTCTAGACTAGTATATAATTGTTCAGAATAAAGCTCTCAAGCCACAACAAGTTTGAAAGTTTTATTGCGCACAATTTTTACTAACTGGTAAAGTTGTAGCAGCACTATGGTATGCCGAACAAATTTGAGGCTCTTTTGATTCTAAAAGAGTGGCGTCAGGTTTTCAAAAAATCGGATCTTAGTAATCCGTTTTCGAGAAAAATAACCCTCCGCCAAGGAACCAGTGGGTCCTAACGACATCATTTTTGTCTACTCAAGGCATGTGGAGACAGTAGTTTTGATGACGAATAGTGGTTTGAACGAAAAATAAAGCACATCCACCACTATATGTAATGGTTTTTGGAGCAAAAAATGAGCAAAAATCGAGGCAAAAAAGAATAAGTTTTGACCCGTTTTTTGGCTGTTTTCATAGATGACAAGGGGTCGTTGGAAGGATATAATCTCCAAAACGGGAATTTTATACAGGAAAAAGCAAAGGCCTCAGGACAGAAAATCTTGATGCCTTTGCTTTTGGCTCTTTTAAACTTTATTGCTGATACACAGCCATTTGCGGCCATGACTCTAACTTGACGACACGTTTCTTCATTGTATTCTTTAACTCTGTGCTAGCAACAATCGTGACTGATCTTCTAGCGCCTCATTAGCTATTATAATCTAGTTAGCCGATGTGAGCAACTGCACGAATTTCAATCAGCTGATCAGGGAAGGCCATATTTGGCACCCCAACTAAGGTGCCGGCTGGTCGATGATCACCAACATACTCCTTGAAAATACGAATGCATTTTTCAAAATGCTCTTGTGGATCCGAGAGAAAAATCTCCATCTCAGCAATGTTCGTCCTCCCAGCGCCAAATGCCGTCAGCACTCGATCGAGATTCTCTAGCGTTTGTCTGGTTTGAGCCTCGATATCACCTTTGCCAACAAACTCGCCATGCATATCATGGGAGAATTGTCCCGAAATGTATATGGTGCCATTAACGCAGTAGCCTTGGGCGATGCCGTGCTCGTTTTCCCATGGAAGACCATGACTATAGGTTTTAGTATTAGTCATTTTTACCACTCCTTTACTTTAAGTTAAATTCAGTATATACTAAGCTCAAAATTAAAAAAAGTACGCACTTTATTGATAGGTACTATTAGAAAGGATAGTGTAGGTATGGGTATGGCTGATTTTAATGGTAAAGTTAAAACTGTTCAAGATACACCTTTTGGATATACAATGTCAGTGATTGGTGGTAAGTGGAAAATGGTTATTATATACCTCCTAGCAGAATACAAACTAGTTCGTTATAATGAACTGAAAAGACAAATAGGAACGATTACTTTTAAAATATTGAGTTCTCAATTAAAAGAATTGGAAGCGGATGGGTTGGTGAAACGAAAAGAGTATCCACAAATCCCCCCTAAAGTAGAGTACAGTCTGACAGATAAAGCAGAAACTCTATTACCTGTTTTGGAAGCATTGTGTGAGTGGGGAACTAAAAACCGAGACAATTGAAAATTTAGTATAGGTTGGATTAGGATGGAAAGCTAATAACATATATGCCTTGTGGCTAAGCGTATGACAAACGTGATAAAAGATTATTTAACTAATTTTAAGATATGTCATTACATAATCTGCAAAGGAGAAGTGGTATACTGGTTGAAAGGTATCCCAGCTTTTCTATTGTGAGGAATATCCACCACCAAGGGGATACCGGATATCCACGGCATCACTATTGTCTACTCATGCCATGTTGAGTGCGTAATAATGATGACGAATAGCTTTTTCTTCCAGTCGGGTCCGAGAATTTGCTCAGATTTTTTTAAGCCAGTCCACCTCATAAGTGAGCTGACCAACTTAGATAGGTAAAACTTATTGGGCGTTGGATTAATCCAACGTTCTTTTTTATTTATGATAAAAACTTCAAAAAATCATATATATTAATTACCAAATGATGTATTATGTGTTATAATATGTATATCTTTGTTTAATAATCTTTGATTATTAATCTTTGTTTCTTAATCCTTGTTTATTAATGCTTGTTTCTTAATCCTTGTTTCTTAATCCTTGTTTTTTGATCTTTGTTTTTTGATCCTTATAAAAGTATCACATAAGAAAAAATTACAATATACCATATCGGAGGATGAAATTATGGCCATTAACTCAAGTACTCGTGAAATGATTGACAAAGAGGCAAAAAAGTATTTTTTATGGGTTGTTACTGGAGTATCCACTGCTATGGTTCTTGCTGCTTTTGGCACAATTATTGCTGGTATTGCTAGTGAATACATGACATTAGGAATGCTTGGCGCAACATTAGCAGGAATTGTGCTGAATGCATTACTTGTAAAGTGGTTGAGTGTAAAATATGCAGACAGGGCATGGACCAAATGGCTCATGATACTGGCCCTGACCATACTGCTAGTTCTGATGCGTCTGACAACGGTAGATGCACCGGAGACTCATACATTAGGATATTTCATGATTGCAGTTTCAATACTATTCTTCGATACTAAGGTAATATGGTATTCATTTATCGCTTCTGTTGGAATTGATATTGCTATGTGGAATATTTACACGATAGAGATGGAGGCTTTTGTTAAATTCCCAAGAGATGTAGTGATCAGATACTGCTGTTATTTTTGGTTAGCTCTAGCTGCCATTTTTATTGTAAAAGCCTTCAATAGACTGTTCGCACTTGCGACAAAAGGTGAAGATGAAGTGAAATCAATGGTATCTCAGCTACAGAATATACTTGACAGGGTACGGAATCTATCGACGGATTTATTCAGTAATACGGTCGCGCTGAAAGATACCGCTAATAATAACACGGACAGCTTTAAAGCGATTCATATACAGGCGGTATCCCTTCATGAAATTTCACAGAACCAATCGGATCATATGGAAAAGAATGTAAGTGTGCTGGATGAGATTGGAATGGCAATACGCAATGTTGCAGAAAATACAATTAGTATAAGAAATAGAATATCTGAGTTTTTAAATGCTATAGATATGGGAAACAAGGCGATTGAAAGTCAGGAGTGCTGCCTTGAAAGCTCTGAAAAAACCAATCAGGAAATTATGATGGCTGTTAATGAACTAGAGGATAATTCTCAGAAAATCTCTTCGATTGTAGATACAATCATGAATATTGCAAAACAGACGAACCTGCTGGCTTTGAACGCTGCCATTGAAGCAGCCAGAGCCGGTGAGCATGGCAAGGGCTTTGCTATAGTGGCAGAAGAGGTCCGAAAGCTAGCTGATGAAACAAAAGTGGCTGTAACCACGATCAACTTATTGGTAAGTTCTAATAAACTGAGTACAGAAAACACTGTGGAGAAAATCAGCCAGTCAACAGCAGCACTTGTAGGACAACGTAAGGCGATGGATGTCACTCGTGACACCTTCAGTAGCATACAGACAGAATCAATAGAGATCAGTAATGCTGTTCAGGAAATTTCAGCATGTGTAGAAGAGCTACTTGCATCATCGGAAGAATCGAGTACTTTGGTAGGGATGGTAGCGAAGCTCTCTGATAATGCATCCGACTGTACAGATGAAATTATGACTGAAATTGAAATGTACGATGCAATGCTTATTAGACTGGAGGAGCAAATATCCCAGTTTGGCAAGCTCGCACAAGCGTTGCAGACAGAAGCAAATCAAACCACTAGTAAATGTTAATGTTGCTCACGGATTGACATCAATGCAATGATCTTGAGCCATGTTGAACCGGATTTTAACATTATAGAAGAAATGTCCTGTGCTTTTAGAATGAATAGTTTAATAAAACACTTATAAATATTTATGTATCTGATTTTGTGAGATAGTAAAATGGAGATAAAATGTAATAAACACTAGGCTTACGAGTTGACACTTTTGATGAAATATTGTAATATACACAAAGAACATGTTATGAAGACATGAGGTTAGGCAAGGAGCCTTTTATAAAATATATAACACTTTCATCTATTTGTGTTAGTTTTTATTCTTATAGTTAAGTAAGATTAACAGTCAATACTATAATTGGATTTGTAAAAGGATACCAAGAAGGTATGAATTTATGCAGAAGCATAATCATGATTTCTTGGTTTTTTTATGTTTAAAATACAATGTGAGATGGAGAAGAAAATGAATCTAGGAAAAGTTACAGCATTATTACTTGTCTGTGCAATGACTGTCACAGCTTTTACAGCATGCGGAGGAGGCCAAAAAGTATCGGCAAGGGAAGAAAGAATTAAAAACAGCGAAATCATCGTGGCGATAGGTTCAGAACCTGAAACGGGTTTCGATTCTACTACAGGTGGACATGGTTCAATTACAAAGGTTCTTTTTTCAACGCTATTTAAAAGAGATAAGAAATTAGGCTGGGAAAATGATTTAGCTACAGGCTATAAAGTGTCAGATGATAAGCTGACATGGACTGTTAATATAAGAGATGCTATATTTACAGATGGAACTTCTGTAAAAGCCGAGGATGTAGTTTATACTTATGAAACTGCGAAAAAAGCAGGAGCCGATATTGATTTGACTATGATTGACAGCATAAAGGAAGTTGATGATAAGACTGTTGAATTCAAGTTAACAAGACCGTATTCACCTTTTCTTGAAAGACTTGCCTACCTTGGAATAGTACCAAAGCATGCTCATAATGATAGCTTTAAGGACAATCCTATTGGTTCGGGCCCATACAAGTTTGTTCAGTGGGATAAAGGGCAGCAGGTTATTGTTGAAGCAAATGATAAATATTACGGAGAAGCTCCTAAAATCAAAAAGCTTACAATGGTGTTCTTGGATACTGATGCAGCTTTTGCAGCAGTTAAGAATGGGGATGTGGATGCAGCACAAATAAATGGTACATTGGCTTCCCAAAAAGTAGAGGGCACTAATGTAATAGATATACCAAGCATTGAGTGCTATGGAGTTAGTTTTCCAATGATACCGAACGAAGGAAAGAAAGCACAAGACGGTGCTGTAATGGGCAATAACGTAACATGTGATGTAGCGATCAGAAAGGCCTTGAATACTGCAGTAGACAGGGAGAAAATTGTCAAGGGTGTGTTAAACGGTTATGGCACCGTTTCCACAACAGGACTTGAAAAGATGCCGTGGTTAAATGAGGATACTGAGTTAGCAGCTAACGAATATGCCAATGTTGATGCCGCAAAAAAAATACTGGCAGAAGGCGGCTGGTCTGACACAGATCAGGATGGTATAGTAGAGAAAAAAGGAAATAAAGCAGCGTTTGATTTACTTTATACCGATGGTGTTTACAGGCAGGAAATGGCCCTTGAATTTGTTAATGTTGCAAAAGAAATAGGAATTGAAGTCACTTTAATAAAGACAACATGGGATACTATATTGCCTGATATTCATCAACAAGCGGTATTATATGGATTCGGCTCGGGTGATCCATCAGAATTGTATAATCTCTATTATGGTGGAATTGCCGGAGGTTCTGTAGCTTGGGATAATTCAGGTTGCTATAACAATGAAGAAGTGAATGAAAACGTAGACAAGGCACTTGCGGCTACAGATGAAGCTGAAGCAATTACTTACTGGAAGGCACTTCAGAAGAATGCTTCCGCTAAGGGGGATGCACCTTATTGCTGGCTTGTAAATGCAAACCATGTTTACCTTGCTGCTAATGGTTTTACCTTTGGAAATCCAACAATACAGCCTCATGGTGGAAGAATATTTGACAATGTAACTGAGTGGTCCTGGCAACAAAATTAACTTGGGGTCTTGGACAAAGGAGGAATAAAGTGGAAAAGAGTAATAGCTTAGGATGGTTCCTGATAAGAAAGGTTATAAAATTCATTACACTTTTAGTAGCGGTGTGTCTGGTTACCTTTGTCCTTTTAGAATTATCTCCGATCGATCCGGTTACTGCTTATGTTGGTGCAAGTACCAAAGTAGGGGCGGAGCAAAGAGCCTTGATAGCAGAACATTGGGGGTTGAACAAGCCCCCTGTTGAACGCTTCATGGCATGGTTTACGTCAATACTTCAAGGGGATTGGGGAACATCTATGATCTATAGACGCCCGGTTCTTGAGGTGATAGGAGAAAAGTTTTTGTCATCACTCGGTCTCATGAGCATAGCATGGATTTTATCAGGGGTTGTAGGTTTTGTTCTTGGAATAATATCGGGTTCAAATGAAGGAAAAGCAATTGATAAGGTGATACATACCTATTGCTATATATTAATTTCAACACCAACATTCTGGTTAGGCATATTGTTTGTTATGGTATTTGCGGTTTCACTGGGATGGTTTCCTGTAGCACTAAGCGTTCCAATAGGAACTGTTGCAAAGGATGTCGGCTTTGCTGATAAAATCAGCCATGTTATCCTGCCTGCTCTTACACTCAGCTTGATAGGAATATCAAATATATGCATGCATACGAGGCAGAAGGTCATAGAAATACTTACAACAGATTATGTATTATTTGCAAAAGCACGTGGTGAGAACAAAAAAAGTATTATATTCAATCACGTAATAAAAAATGTTTCACTGCCTGCAATAACCCTTCAATTCTTATCTTTTAGTGAATTGTTCGGCGGAGCAATCTTCGTGGAGCAAGTATTCTCGTATCCCGGACTTGGACGGGCTGTGGTTCAAGCTGGACTGAAGGGTGATTTGCCATTACTCATGGGGATTGTTATAATCAGCCTGATTTTTGTTTATACAGGCAATACAGCAGCAGATTTATTATATAGAGTAATAGATCCGAGAATCAGGGGGGCGAAGAGAGTTTAATGGAAAGAACAGATAAACTACAAATTACTGGTAAGCCGAGCTGGTTTAGATTTGGAGTAAGAGAACGGATTATTACATCTACTGCTGCCTTTGGAATATCCTTCCTAGCAGTGTTAATTGCAGGAAGTCTGATAAATCCAGACTCATTAAGAGTAAATTTAGAAAACATATTTGCTCTTCCAAATTTGGAGCATCCCTTCGGTACTGACTGGGTAGGCAGAGATATGCTGCTTAGAACAGTAAAGGGACTCAGCCTGAGTATGAGAATCGGTATGTTGTGTTCTCTGAGCAGCGGACTGATTGCTTTGATTCTTGGGGTAGCAGGGCCAATGCTTGGAGGAAAGATAGATTTTATAATTTCATGGCTGATAGACTTAACATTATCAGTACCGCATACTTTGGTTATAGTATTGATTTCAATAGCTGTCGGTGGCGGTCTGAAAGGTATTGTAATAGGAGTTACCCTTACTCACTGGACTTCCCTGACCCGTGTAATCAGAGCTGAAGTAATGCAAATAAGGGAACTGGAATATACAAGGATTTCAAGGCAATTCGGTAAGGGTAGTTTTTATATAGCCAAGGAACATATTTTGCCACATGTGATCCCTCAGCTTGTAGTTGGAATTGTTTTAGTGTTTCCACACGCAATTTTGCATGAAGCATCAGTAACCTTCTTGGGTTTCGGATTACCTCCACATGAACCGGCAATAGGTGTTATACTATCAGAATCAATGAAATATCTGACAAGTGGTAAATGGTGGTTGGCATTCTTTCCTGGCTTAAGTCTAGTTTTGATATCTATGATGGTAGACTGCATCGGTAAGAATATGGAAAAGCTGATAAATCCGAAGACAGCGTACAAGTAGGAGAATGAAAATGGACCAAAAACCGATTTTACAGGTAAGCAATTTAGGAGTGTCTTTCTCACAATACACGAAGGGACTTCGAAGACAAAACTTAAAGGTAATAACGAATTTGGATATAGAATTGTATGAAGGTAAAATATTAGCGGTAGTGGGTTCAAGCGGCTCAGGAAAAAGCCTGTTAGCTCATGCCATACTTGATATTTTACCGGACAATGCTGTTGCAGAAGGTGAAATAACCTATAAAGGTGATGTTCTGACTAAAAAAGATCAGGAAAGGTTAAGGGGAAAAGAAATAGTTTTGATACCTCAATCTGTAAACTATTTGGACCCATTGCAGCAGGTTGGAAAGCAGGTAGGAATCTCTGTAACAGATAAGAAAAAGAAAGATAGTATTGTTTCGAATTTATTTAGTAAATATGGACTTGGAAAAAAAGTGGAAAGCTATTATCCCTTTCAATTGTCGGGAGGTATGGCCAGAAAAGTGCTGCTGTCCACGGCATTGGCCTCGGATGCAAAAGTAATTATTGCTGATGAACCTACTCCGGGCTTGGACGAAAAAGCCTTAAACGAAGTGCTGAGGGATTTCAGAGAGTTTGCTGATAATGGCTGTGCAATACTTATGATAACGCATGATATACAGGCAGCTCTTAAAATTGCAGACAACATTGCAATCTTTTATGCAGGAACAACACTTGAAGTAGCTAATGTATCTGATTTTAACGGACAGGGAGAAAGGCTGAGACACCCTTATACAAAAGCACTGAACAGAGCCTTGCCCAGTAATGAGTTCGTTCCTTTAACAGGAGCTCAACCCTTGCCGACTGAGCTTCCGAAAGGGTGCTTATTCTGTGACAGATGCCAACAAAGAACCACAAGATGCTGGGACGAAAGACCGGAATTCCAGGAAATCCGTGGTGGAAAGGTAAGATGCTTGTATGCGACTTAAAGCAGAGAAAATAAACTTTAAATATACCAAGGAAAGATATATCCTGAAGGATGTTGATTTTTCTGTTGAAAGTGGTGAAATTGTCGGTCTTGTGGCACCGAGTGGTTATGGGAAAACTACTCTTGCCAAGATTCTGGCAGGATACGAAAGGCCTAAAAGCGGGAAGGTCGTGCTGGAAGGCTGCCAGTATAAAAAAAGGGATTATAATCCGGTACAGTTAATATTCCAACATCCTGAAAAAGCGGTAAACCCATTATGGAAAATGAGAAAAATCATTAGTGAGTCCGGAGAGCCTTCCCAAGAATTAATGGATGCTATGGGCATAAAAGAAGGATGGCTGAATAGGTGGCCCACCGAATTATCCGGCGGAGAACTGCAAAGGTTTTGTGTACTTCGTGTATTGAATGAAAAGACAAAATTCATAATTGCGGATGAAATGACTACAATGCTGGATGCAATTACACAGGCACAGATTTGGAATATCGTGATTAATTATGCCAGAGAAAATAATATTGGTGTAGTTGTCATAAGCCACGAACGAGCTTTAGTTGACAAGATTTGTGACAGAGTAATTGAACTGGATAAGAATATTGGAGGTAAAGTATGAAGGTTCTAGTTCTGAATGGAAGTCCTAAGAGTGTTTATAGTATTACATTACAAACTTCATTGTATTTAGAAAATAAGTTTCCAGAGCATAAATTTCAGTTTCTTCATGTTGGTCATAACATCAAATCCATTGAAAAGGACTTTTCAACTGTGGCTGATGCAATAACAGGTGCGGAGCTGATTGTTTTTTCTTATCCTGTTTATACCTTTATTGCACCTAGTCAGTTGCATCGGTTTATAGAGCTTTTAAAAGCATCCGGACTTAATGTATCAGGAAAATTTGTTACTCAGATTACTACTTCAAAGCATTTTTATGATGTGACTGCACATAAGTATATTCAGGAGAACTGTCAGGATCTTGGCATGAAATATTTGAAGGGACTGTCTGCAGATATGGATGATCTCTTGACTGAAAATGGACGAAATACGGCGAAAGAGTTTTTTGAATATGTATGCTGGAGCGTGGAGCATGATGTATATGAAACTATTCCAAAGTATACTATGGCTTCTACCCATCGTCCGGTTAGTACGGTTACTTCCAGTAAGGATGAAAAGAGCAGAGATGTAGTTATCGTTACGGATTGTGCTAAGGACGATAAGCAGCTCAACGATATGATTAACCGATTTAGAGCAGTTCTTAAGTATAAGAGTCGTATTGTTAATCTTATCGAATATCCTTTTCGTGGTGGATGTATAGGCTGCTTTAATTGTGCACCTACAGGAAAATGTATTTATAAGGATGGCTTTGATGATTTCCTACGTAACAACATTCAGACCGCAGATGCTATAATATATGCCTTTTCCATTAAGGATCATTCCATGGGCTCCGTTTTTAAAATGTATGATGACAGGCAGTTCTGTAATGGTCATAGAACCGTGACTATGGGAATGCCTACAGGGTACTTAATTAGTGGAAATTATTCATCAGAGGCTAATCTGCAGATGATTATTGAAGGTCGAAGTGAGGTTGGAGGAAATTTTCTCGCAGGAGTTGCTTGTGATGAAATAAACCCGGATGCAGAAATAGACAGACTTGCTGAAAGGCTTGATTATGCAATCAGTCATAAGTATATCCAGCCTAAGAATTTCTATGGTGTTGGCGGAATGATAATTTTCAGGGATCTAATTTGGCTCATGCGAGGTATGATGAAAGCGGATCATCGATTCTACAAAGAACATGGACTATATGACTTTCCTCAAAAGAAAAAAGGAACAGTATTAAAAATGTATCTTGTAGGTGCCCTCATATCCTCTCCAAAGCTGAAAGCAAAAATAGGAAACAAAATGAATGAAGGTATGATTGCGCCGTATAAGAAGGTCTTGAACAGCAATTAAGTATGGAAAGTGTGAAAATGGTAAAGTAAAAAGCTTTTTGCCATAAATTGAAACTGGGAATGAGATAATGCCTGGCTAGATGCCAAAGTGTTATCTCATTCCCAGTTCTATACGTAATATTTATAGAAAGCTTTAAGAGGTAGTCATTATTGTCGTGGTAATAAGAAAATTGTACGCATGCCTTTCCCTTCTTCGCTCATAACAGAAATACCATACTCATTCCCATAGGCTATCTTCATACGTAAATTTATACTATGCAAATTTTCAAAAACAGTATTTATATTCGTCGACATGACATCGTCATTTTTCAAGGCTTCGTTTAATGCGAGCACTGCTTGCTCATCCATTCCTATACCATTATCTATAATATTGATTTCATACTGAGTGTCGTTTTTGGCAGATACCTGAATGAGAAGATTTCCACCTTCCATAAGCGGTTCCAGCTCATGAGTTATGGTATGCTCGATTACTGGTTGCAGGATCATCCTAGGGATCTCTAGATCGTAGAATTCTTCAGAACAATCAATCTTATAACTGATTCTATCAGAAAATCGAATGGAGATTATGGATAGATAATGCTCGGCAGCCTTTAACTCCTCTTTCAAATAAGCATAGGAATTGCTATTAGTACTATATTGGAAAATGGAGCTGAAGGAAGAAGCAATTTTGTAAATTTCGCGATTTCCTGATGCTAATGCGATCCCTTTGATAGAGTCCAAGGTATTAAATAAAAAGTGGGGATTAATCTGACTCTGAAGATATGCATTTTGCAATTTTTGCGCCTCTATTTCCTGCTGGTATAAGCTTGTAGTCGTTGTAAAAAGCTGTTGATTTAAGCTGTTAATCTGACGAAGCATCTGGTTGAATTCTTCGGAGATAGCTTCTATCTCCGTGCATCCCTCAAGCTTCACCGATTCCTTTAACATCTTTAGATTACCTTCATTTATGGAGAACATAAAATCCATGAGTCGGTTTAAAGGCTGAATGAAATTATGGACCATAATCACCATAGGTATTGCAATTACAATAACTAGGATGGTAAACAATAGGATACTAATGCCTCTTACCCGATCTATTCCAGAAATTAAGTCCTCATATTTAGTTGCGGTTATTATCTTCCCCTCAATCTCCGGAATGGGGTGAAGCAAAAACAGATACTTATTTCCATTAATAGTATATATAATTGGCGACTCATCTATGTTTTCAATCGCTCTTATATCCTTCTCAGAGAGTGTCAGACCTGAGGAATTCATTCTCGTGAATATGTTATTATCCCGTTCAATTAAGAAGATGTTGGTTTTGAACAAATCAGGTAAATTTTTCACGTTATTATTAATAAAATTGGCATCGAGGAGGATGGTCAGATAACCGATTTTCTCACCGATGGGTGCCTTTGATCCATCCGAGAAAATATTCATTCTGAAAACGAATACTTCTACTGAGGTATTGATGGAGGTGGTTATGTTTGCTAGTCCGTCATAATAAATCTGTCCACCATTATTTTCAAGTTCACTTGAGTTTAGACCGATATTAGTATACCCATATTTATAGAATACGCGTCCGCTCATATCCGTGATATAGATATCATAGATTCCTGTCTGCGTATTATCAATTAACTGGAATAAGTCTGCTACATCCTGGCTTGCATGATATCGCTCTGAATTGGTATCAGCATTTAAGAAGTCAGATATGGATCCATGATATCCGGTATATAGCATCAGATTGGAGATATCTGAATAACGTTCTGATACGTTTTTCTGCAGTATGGAGGATATTTCAGTGCTATGCTCGATATTCTGTTCTATCACAATATTTTTGGATTGGATATAAAAAATAAAAATCAAAATAGGTACGATTATAATAAGTGATAGTGCCATAGAGAGGATCTGAATTCTCATAGGTAATTTACTAAACTTTTTCATTAGGAGGCTCCTTTGATAAAGCTGTGGAGGAAGGGATAGACTTTGAGGCACGATACTCGGATGGGGTTACCTTCTGATATCGTTTAAATATCTTGGCAAAGTAGCAATAGTCATTATATCCACATTCCTGACTGATTTCTTGAACTTGTTTATCGGTATTGATTAATAGATTGCAGGCATATGAAACTCTATTTCTTGTGATGTAATCTACAAAATTCGTGCCAACTTCCTTTTTAAATAGCTGGCTCAAATAACTTCCGCTTATATAGAACTTATTGGTTATATCATGAACTGTCAGATCTTCTGTCATATGTTCATCAATATATTTTAGTATCTTTTTCAGTGTTGTATGCTCTACAGGAAGTGTGGCACCGGACTGGGAGCAGATGTCGGCGGCGTATGTTTTTAAGCATTCAATCATATTTTCCAAAGTACCAAACCGTAAAAAGAGTTTTTCGTAATCACCAATATAGGCATTTTTCTTGTTCATAGCATTACTCTGAAACATATAATTAATAACATGGTATAACATATAGGCATACTGAATGGATAAATGCTTACTTACTATTTCATTATAGGCCTGATCCAGGCACATACATATTTGTGAATATTCCATGCTATTCATCGCAATCAATAATTTGGATAGAATTTCATTGATGGAGGAATTCGTATTCAAGATTGGTGCGGTATAGATACCGCGTTCACCTGTAATGAAAATTGTATAAGCTGCAGTGGTAGCGGCATCCAAGGATTGATCGATCATTAGGCAATCCGTGATTGCGTGGCCTATGCCGATGCTTACCCAATTTGACACGAAGAATTCGATATATCTCATCATTTTCTTCAAATCAGATTCTGGAAAGAGATAAGCATATCGTTGATAACCTGTCTTGAAACTAATATAGGATATTGAAGGATCTAAGGAAAGCTTATCGGAACCCAAGCTGATAAGAGTAATCAAAGGGTTGTCATCTGATAGTACTAAGTTTTTTGTACTTAGAATAGCATTAATCGCGTTGGAATCATTCGAACTTAACGTATCGCTAATGTAAGGCAAATCCTCCGAGGTGGAGCTCTCCCTCTTCTTTAATTCCTTTACAGCTCGACTTAACGTAGCTTCAATATCTTCTAATTCAAAGGGCTTTAAACAATAATTATATACACCGTACATCAAAGCCTTCTGCGCATAGGAGAATTCGGCATACCCACTTAATAAGATAAACAAAGTATCTGGGCAAATTGATTTTGCATTCTTTATTAGTTCTAAGCCATTCATACCAGGCATCTGTATGTCGGTTATTACGATAGCGGGCTTATGCTCTTCAATAAAACGAAGTGCTTCAATGCCATTGCGGGCTTGTCCAGCGACGGTTAATTCATATTTCTCCCAATTTATTCCACAAATAAGTCCTTTTATAATCCATTGTTCATCGTCTACAAGTAGTACTGAGTACATATTTTATACCATCCTTTAAAACTATTGTATGTATTAATGTATGCTTCGTATGTATAATACAGCAAATTATCTGACAGTGCTCTTATTATGATCTAATTGTTATAATAGTTTACAACATCAACAGGTTTCTGTCCATACCTACTATCATTCACAATAACTTATTACCATCCTTTAAATAGGAAAGGGAGAGTTTATACTGTCCTATAACCAATCAAAACAGGCTATTATAGCGAAGTATGAAGAAAGCGCAGTGCGTTTCCTGGATGGATGCAGTTGGGAACGGATGAAAAGTAGTAAGGAGTACCTTGGGCAAAGAAATGTATATGGAAAATAATATGATTAACATGTACAAAAAGATAAAGCATTTCGACAGGAAAGAACAAATAACAGTATTATTATGCATTTTATAACTTCTGTCCATATGAAATTAACCCCTGACTAAATATAATACTAATATACAAAGTGAAAGGGGAAATAAATTTGAATATCCTGGGTGTGAAAAAGAAAAACAATCATATAGAAGAAGGGTCAAGCATTATGAAAAGCTCCAATAGTGGTTTGATGAGAACTATATGGAAGTATCGATATTACTATTTAATGCTTTTGCCTATAGTTGCGTGGTATGTGATTTTCTGTTATGTCCCAATGTACGGTGTAACGTTAGCATTTAAATCATATAATTTTAAATTAGGTATTTTGGGAAGCCCTTGGGTAGGAATTGAGAATTTCACAGATATGCTTTCTGATTATCAATTCTGGAAAGCATTTCGAAATACTATAACGATAAGCCTTGGTAAATTAATCTTCCATTTCCCGCTTCCAATCATATTAGCCATTCTAATGAATGAGCTTTCAAAAGGTAAAATAGCAAAGTTCTTTCAGACAGTATTTACATTTCCACATTTGATCTCATGGGTAGTTTTATCCGGTATCATTATTAATATTTTTGGTAGTGGCGGAATTTTCAATCAGATTATTAGTAGCTTAGGATTGGACAAGATTTCTCCCTTAACCAACCCGGATACCTTCCGACCGATGATTTATATTACACATATTTGGAAAGAAATTGGTTGGGATTCGATTATCTATATCGCTGCATTATCCGGTATTAGTCAGGAACAGTATGAAGCGGCCAAAATTGATGGTGCTAACCGTTTCGAGAGAATACTTCATGTATCATGGCCTGGAATAAAAAGCACCGTAGCGATTCTTCTTATACTTGCAATCGGTAATACCATGGGCATTGGATCAAGCTTTGATCAAATCTTTAATCTTTATAGCGCACCTGTATACAATGTCGGCGATACTGTTGACACCTACATATATAGGACTACATTCACCACTGGTGCAAACTTCGGTTATATGACGGCAATTGGTTTATTTAAATCAATAATTAACCTGGTGTTGATTTTTTCAGCGAATAAAGTTGTGAAATTAATGGGAGAAGATGGTCTGTATTAAGGAGAATGAGACGATGAGACAAAATAAAGAAAATAAATATAAAATAAAGCGTAAAAGAAAAATTGTAATGTTCGATTTGTTTACTATCATAGGTCTGGGACTTTTAGCTGTTATCGTGGTGTTTCCCTTCTATAATGTTGTAATTATTTCTTTTGCTGAATATGACAAGATTGCAACAAGTAACCTCTATCTATGGCCTAAGTCATTTGATCTAACTGCATATAAGAGAGTTTTGTCTGACTCAGCGTTCTGGAATTCTGCGGCTGTAACAGTATTTATTACGGTGGCTGGTGTTATCTTAAGTATGTTGGCTTCCGTAAGTGGAGCATACGCCTTAGCGAAGAAGGAACTACCGGGACGAAATTTCTTTTTCACAATGATTTTAATTACGATGTTTTTCGGTGGTGGATTAATACCATATTATCTACTTATGAAAAATCTTAATTTAGTTAACAGCATCTTCGTTATGGTAATACCAACAGCAATTAATACTACTTATATCATCATCATGAAGAATTACTTTAGAAATCTTCCGGTGGGACTAATTGAGGCAGCTAAAATTGATGGTGCAGGAGATATATATATTCTGGCTAGAATCATTATACCAATTTCGAAACCATTCATGGCAACCTTTGCATTATTCTACGCTGTAGAGAGATGGAATGAATGGTGGAATTCATTGATGTTTATTAATGAGGCCAGCAAAGCTCCGCTACAGATTTACCTTAGAAATTTATTGATTACCTTTAATTCAACCTTATCCAGTGCTGCACTAAACCAGGCGCAGAGTTCTATGGACAGAAATATTTATTTCCCCAGCCTTCAGATGGCAGCGGTTGTTATTGCAAGTATTCCTATTCTTATGGTTTACCCTTTTTTACAAAAGCATTTTGCCAAAGGAATTATGGTTGGTTCATTAAAAGAATAAGGATAGACACACTACCAGAGTGAGTTACAAAATTATCATATAGCGACATAATGAAAGGGGGATAGTTTTTAATTAGTCTAGTCACATAATACACATCTATATATTGTAAAGGAGAAGAGGATAATGAAAAAAACATGGAAAAAGATTTTAGCGACAACGCTGGCTGTATCATTGTTGGGAGCTTCCTTTGTAGGTTGCAGTAAAGAAGCTACAAACGGAAGTAATAATGCAGCAACACAGGCACCAACAACAGGAGATTCAACGGAAGCAAATCCTTATGCAGAACATATGGAGATATCAATTGCTTCTTGGGATATTGAATCCTACTTGAAAGATTCAGCTAGTGATAAGCTATATCAATATTTAAGCGATAAATTCAATGTTACAGTGAAATCTGTAAACACAACTTGGGATGACTATACTCAGAAGATTCAGACTTGGGCAGCAGCAGGTACGTTACCTGATATTATCGCAACAGATGCAATCGGTACACAAGCTTATCGTAACTGGACTACACAAGGGGTTGTAAGACCACTTTTAGATATTGATGCTACAAAATATCCCAATTTAGCAAAATACTTTGAAACAGAGGATATTAAAGCTCTTCAAGATGATAACGGAGATTATTATTGTGTTCCAAGAAGAATGTATGAGAGTTTAGATTGGAGTGCATTAGATAGAATTGTAGCATATCGTTGGGATCTTGCTCAAGAAGCTGGTGTAACTAAGGAGCCGGAGACTTGGGAAGAATTCGAAGATATGTTAGCAAAGATTGTTGAGAAGGATCCAAGAAATCAAGATGTTACTGGTTTAACATCAACAACTACAAAGCTTATCGGTGGTTTCTTCTGGCTTTATAGCAATCCTGTTGCAACAAGTGACGGAAGTGGTAGCGATTTTAAATGGATCAATGAGGATGGAAAGTTTATTCCTGCAGTGTTCTCAAAGAACTCTTTAGAATCTCTTCAGAATATGAGACAAATGTATGATGATGGATTAATTGATCCTGATATTGCGCTTACTAATATAAATACTGCATATGATAAATTTGTTGCTGGCAAGAGTGCAGCTGTATTACTTGGTGGTGGATTTGGAAATTTGGATGGCGCAATCTATGCACAGAGATGGGCAAAATTAAATCCTGATCAAGAAATCACTGAGAGTGTTAAAGTATTAAAGCCCATGAAGGGTACCAATGGAGAATACAATCATGCTATATTTAAGACCTACTGGTCTGAAAGCTACTTTGGTGCAGATGTAGATGATGCAAAGATGGCTAGAATAATGGCAATCTATGATTTCCTCCTTTCTGATGAAGGAAAGCAAATTTTAGATTATGGTTTCGAAGGGGAAGACTATACGAAGGACGGAGATACAATCACACAGATCGAAAAAGATTTATGGACAAAATATCCTTCCAAGAACTTATTCAGCAGTCTTGTTGCCTACAATAATGATGCAGCATATGATATGGATAGCGTAGTAATCGTGGATGAGAAGATCCGTCAGGAAGCTGTTAATTACATTGATTGGGTTAAAGAGAATACAACAGTACCTAAATTCTATCCAGAATTAACTTATGTATCAACACCAACAAAAGATACCTTTACTGTTTTAGATCATGATGATCTTCTTAATATCATGATGGGTAGCAAACCGGTAGAGGATATGTGGAATGACATCTTAGCATCTTATGAGGCAAAGGGACTTAGCACAATGATTGAAGAAGTAAATGCAAAGGCTGCAGAAATGGGTCTTAAATAATAATTGTGTTTAGAGGATTATGCTCATAGAACCTACAGAAGATAGGAGATTAAAAGATACAAAAACAAGATGAATTGATCAATTAAATCACTTGTCATGGAATAGAGGGTTCTTGAAATGAGAACCCTCTGTTGCTATATAGATGAATGTAAAACAACATAAATATTAAGAAAGATTTGGTATCAATCGATGAAAATAAATTTTCAAAATATTACTCAAAAGCAAAAAAATGCGATTAAAGAGGTTGAAGCACTTTTCGATATCGAAATGGATAAGGAAGGACTTCCTGTTATAATCCAAACAACAGGCTTTAAGATTGAAATTGTATCCACTGCAGCACAGGTGACTATATGCTATGGGAAGGAGCACCAATTCATTAGGGCAGTCGGTTTAATGATTGAAAATCTAAAATCAAAAAAAGAATTTCATATTATAGAAGAGCCCTGCTATGATACTCTAAGTGTGATGCTGGACTGTTCAAGGAATGCGGTACCTCATCTTAATGCCTATAAAAAGCTGGTAAGATATATGGCAGCAATGGGGTATTCTTCCATACAGCTTTATATGGAGGACACCTTTGAGCTTGATGAGTATCCTTACTTCGGTTATCTTCGGGGAAGATATACGAAGAAGGAGCTTAAGGAAATGGATCAGTATGCAGATTTGTTCTCGATTGAGCTAATTCCTGCCATTCAGACCCTTGCACATCTAAAACAGGTATTAAAATGGAAGTCGATGGAAGAATTGAAAGATGTGGAGGATATTCTTCTTATTGATAGCGACTATACCTATCACTTTATTGAAGCTATGCTTCGCACCCTGTCGGAGTGTTTTAGAAGCAGGAGAATTAATATCGGTATGGATGAGGCGGGTTTGGTTGGTTTAGGCAAATATCTGGATCAGCATGGGTATGTAAACCGCATCGATCTGATGATGAAGCATCTAGAGAAGGTAATGACTCTCACAAGGAAGTACGAATTAAAGCCGATGATGTGGAGTGATATGCTTTTTCGACTTGTGAACGGTGGCGAATATTATATAACACAAACGGAGCAAAATCTGGATTTACAATACATTATCCCGGAGGATCTAACCTTGATTTACTGGGATTACTATTCAGATAAGAAAGAAAGCTATGATACTATGATACAGAAGCATCAGAATATGAGCTCTAATATTATGTTTGCCGGAGGAGCCTGGAGATGGATAGGTTATTCACCCAATAGTCATTATAGCGAGATGATTGGGCAAATTGCACATCAAAGCTGTAAGGAGAATGGGATAAAAGAAGTCTTGATTACATTATGGGGAGACAATGGCTCTGAAGCTGCTCTGTTCGCTGTTCTTCCTTCGCTTACCATGTGGGCGGAGCTATGTTATGAGGATAACAGTACACAGGGACATCTTGCTACGAGATTTGCAACCTGTACGAAGCTGTGCTATGAGGACTTTATGATGCTGGATCTTATGATGCTGACACCCGATAATCCTAGCCCTGGGGTGCATTCGGTGAATCCACCCAAATATATTTTCTATCAGGATATTCTTCTTGGATTATTTGATAAACACATCAACGAAGCCGCCTATAAGGACCATTTCCATGCCTGTGTCAAAACCTTTGATCAGATGAGAACAAGAAATGGGGAATTCAATTATATCTTCGAGACACAGTATAGGATGTCAAAGATACTGGAGGTTAAGTGTATAGCAGGAATAGAAATACGTCGTGCATATAAAGAACAGGATAGAATAACATTAACCCAATATGCAGAGCATTGGTTGCCTCAGTTAATAAATAATATTGAAGATTTTGTGGAAGTATATAAAAAGCAGTGGTTGGAAGAAAATAAAGTCTTTGGGCTGGAAGTAATTGATCTACGTATAGGAGGTATGCTACAACGCATACGCACAACAATCAATCGGTTAACAGCATATTTGAATGGAACAATTTCTGTGATTGATGAATTAGAAGAAATAATATTAAGCTTTGATGGTGGAAATAGTAAGGAAGCTATCGGGGTTTCTTGCTGGCATAACATGGTTACACCTTCTATCATCTCACATGTATAACACTGGATACGTTTCAATCGTTTATGGATGGGGAATAGTAGAACAGGAGTAAGATTTTATGAAAAAGATGAAATGTAAAGAAAAATTAATAAAAGAAATTCTAGTCTTTACTCCGATAACAATTGCATTTGTTTATTGTACTTTATATTTTTTACATCAACATGTTACTAAAAGCAAACTGATTTTCACTACTCTATGTACGATCATAATATCTGTATTTATTATCTATGAAATTATTAGTAAAAAGAGAGTTTCCAAATCGCTACAAAGGAGTAAGGAAAACGAGCTAAAGATTTACTTATTTGCACTGCAATCTCAGATGGATTTACATTTTTGGAACAATATGCTGGGAATGATATCATTGGAGGCGCAGCTGAAAAATACTAATAATATAACGAAGGTTTGCGGTGAACTATCCAAGATGCTTACCTTTACCTCTTCGCTAGGGGATGGCTTCTGCACTTTGGAGGAGGAACTTATGCATGCACAAAGTTATATGGATATAATGAAAATGCGGTATGAGGATTATTTTGAATATCAGATTGACGTGCCGGAGGATATGAAGTGGCTTAGAGTACCAAAGTATATCATACAACCTATCTGTGAAAATGCTTTTTTACATGCATTTAAAGACAAAGATCTTATTTGGAAAATTCATATTGAGTGTAATAGAAATGATAAGCAATGGTTCGTTATCGTATCGGACAATGGTATCGGGTTAGAGGAAGAAACCCTTAATAAGGTTAGAACAATGACAGAGACCATTACGATTGATACTGCAATGATGCAGATGGAAAGCCTCTCATTCGGAGGGCTAAGCTTTCCCAATGTATATCTGCGTCTTTTGCTTACCTATTTTGATAAAGCAATCTTTGAAGTAAAGAATACAGCGAGTGGAGCCAGCATTATTCTTGGTGGAGAGATAGGAGAATAAATTGAGGTATTCACTTCCAAGTTTGTGCCTGCATAACCAAAGTGTAAACCGTCTCGCATGCGAGACGTTGCACGCTTGGCACAAACTTATTAAAAGGCTAGGAATGTTAGGTTAGATTGCAAAATGACGGAGATACAGAATAGTATACTTCTAACAGCAATGGTCTTTCTATGTCGATAGAAGGGTATACAAATGGAATTACAGGAGCGGTTAAATAATGAAAAGCAGAGATCGTATAGAAAAGGAAGCTTTAAGGAAAAATCAAGCAGCTTTACTATTTGCCAAAAAGGTTGGGCTTATAGAAGATGCGAGCTTTATGGCACTTGAACATCGTAGGATTGCCAGAAATGCAGAGAATAAGGAAAAGATCAGACAGGGTGAGCCAGTGTATGGACTTATCTCTTATTCAGCACCTGCTTATCTGCAGTATGAGCTTACCAGATTTAAGCTTGATTTTACAGAAGAAATAGATGAGATCAAGAAAAATTATGAATATCACAACATTTCCGAAGATGAAAAAAGAAATTACTATAATAAAAACATAGATCTATTCACTCGCTATTTCGGAGATACATTTTCCTATGAGGAAGTGGATTTGATTATTGAGAAAAGAATCAGAGAGGCAGAGTATGAGAAAAATATCAAAGACTTATTATGTCAGCTCCCATAAGGGAAATGACCAGAATGATGGATGTTCGGAAACTACCGCTTTTCGAAGCCTTAGTACGATAAACTGCATACATCTAAATCCGGGCGATCGTGTGCTATTGGAGTGTGGGTCAGTTTTTGAAGATCAGTATCTTCATATTCGGGATAGCGGGTCAAAGGATCTTTTAATCGAAATCTCATCGTATGGTGAGGGTAATCCTCCTATCATCCATGCAAACGGACAGGGGGTCTGGTATCAGGACTACGGGATTAAGCTGGATTCCATGACACATGTAATGGAAGGGTATGTATCGTCAGCAATTCTTTTATATGATGTACATGATATTGCTGTGCATGATATTGAGATTACCAACTGTCCCCCAGATATTATTGGTGAAGAATACTCATCGGCACATAAAATGGACCGAACTGGTGTTGCGGTGATTGCCAAAAATAATGGTACACTGAGGAATATTACATTAAAAGGCCTTCAGATTCATGATGTGAGGGGAAATGTTTATAATAAGCACATGAATAACGGCGGTATCTATATCACGGCACTTATGCCCGATGATGAGAAAAAAACAGGAGTTGCACGTTATGATGGTATCACGATAGAGGATTGTTTTGTCTACCAGGTTAGCCGTTGGGGAATTGCAGTCGGGTATACCTATCAGCATGATAAATTCAAAGAGACAGAATTGGATGAGGAACTGTTTTATCAGTATGGACATGAGAATATAGTACTTCGCAATAACTATGTCAAGGAAGCGGGCGGAGACGGTATTACACCGATGTATGCGTTACAACCACTTGTGGAACACAATACGGCAGATTCGGTTGCACAGGAGATGAATGATCGGATTTACAAGTATCCAAAGGATCGGCTAGGAAAGGTGGCAGCTGCGATTTGGCCGTGGAAGTGTAAGAATGCAATATTCAGATATAATGAAGCAGTGGATACGAGATTAAACCAGGATGGAATGGCTTATGATGCGGACTCTGGAGACGGGACCTGTTATGAATATAATTATAGCCGCCAGAATGAAGGGGGTTGTGTAATGTTTTGTTTAGAGCAAGCGATTCATAATACGTTTCAAAACAATATCAGCTATGATGACCTGGGGGGAACCATAAGTCCAGCCGGGAATCCAGATGCTTATATAGCATATAACAAGTTTTATAAGAGAAAAGGTGTGCCGTTTGTGAGAAAGAACATGGATGGTGGAAAATATATCGAAGAGCATAATGAATTTATAGAGCGGTAAAAGGTAGATACAGATGGAGGATAGATATGAATCAAACAGGAAGATTAACATTGCCCACGGATGTGAATATGGTGGAGGAGACCATACGCTTAAAGAATTTACTGGGAGCGGATGCACTCAGGGATTGCGATGGCACCACGATGCCGCAGGCACTGCTAGGAGAGAAAGCCAAAAAATATGCAACATATTATACAACAAGAAAGGATAATGACTGGGCGAATGCAAATCCTGATGAGATACAGCAGGAATATCTAATCACTGATAGGATAACAGCAATGGGTACAAAACTCCGTATTAAACTGATGAAGGGGTTCCATACGGAGCAACTTAAGGTCAATACCCTTGACGATCCAAAGAGATGGTGGGAGGTTATCGACAGAACCACCGGAGAAATAGTGCCTGTGGATCAATGGGAATTTGATGAGGCTACGGAAGAAGTAGAGATTAACACAATCAAATACCATCAGTATACGGTCAGTTTTCTAGCATTTCTCATCTGGGATCCGGTACATATGTATAATTTTATTACAAATGATTGGAAAGAGGCGCCACACCAGCTTACTTATGATGTAAGGCAGCCGAAGACCCAGATATATGTCAAAGAAAAGCTGAAGAGATGGTGCGAGGATAACCCTCATATTGATGTGGTTCGTTTTACTACATTCTTTCATCAGTTTACTCTTACATTCGATGATAAGAAACGGGAAAAATATGTAGAATGGTTTGGGTATAGTGCAAGTGTGAGTCCCTATATTTTGGAGCGGTTTGAAGAATGGGCAGGATATAAGTTCCGCCCCGAGTTTATCGTGGATCAGGGCTACCATAATTCAATGTTTCGTGTGCCAAGCAAAGAGTTTAAGGATTTCATCACGTTCCAGCAGATAGAGGTGAGCAAGTTAGCTAAGGAAATGGTTGACATCGTTCATTCCTATGGGAAAGAGGCTATGATGTTTTTAGGGGATCACTGGATAGGTACAGAGCCTTTTGGTAAATATTTTGCTAATATAGGTTTGGATGCAGTGGTAGGCTCTGTAGGTGATGGGGTTACACTTCGAATGATTTCTGATATAGAAGGAGTAAATTATACGGAGGGTAGATTACTTCCTTATTTCTTCCCGGATGTATTTTGCGAAGGTGGAAATCCGATTGGGGAAGCACAGGAGAACTGGATGAAGGCTAGACGAGCAATTTTGCGTTCGCCACTAGACCGCATCGGATATGGCGGTTATCTGAAGTTAGCTGCTGAATGGCCCGGATTTATTGATGAAATCCAACATGTAGTCAACGAGTTCCGTCTGATTCATGAGAATATGCAGGGAACGAAATCCTATGTTGCTCCATTTAAGGTTGCGATTCTAAACTGCTGGGGCTCACTTCGAAAATGGATGTCGAATCAGGTACATCATGCTATCTGGCATAGAGAAGTATATTCTTATGCAGGGGTGCTTGAATGCTTAAGTGGTATGCCCTTTGATGTGGAGTTCATTGACTTTGATGATATTAAAAATGGAATTTCAGAAGATATAAAGGTAATTATTAATGTCGGCAGTGCCTATACTTCCTTCAGTGGTGCCGAAAACTGGATTGATGAAAAAGTGGTAACCAATCTTCGTGAATATGTGGATAACGGAGGCGGCTTTATCGGTGTCGGTGAGCCTACGGCGTACCAGTTCGAAGGGCGTTATTTCCAGCTGAGCGATGTGCTCGGCGTGGACAGGGAGATGAATTTCTCCCTTAGTACCAATAAATACAATGAACTGAATGCGAATCACTTTATTTTGGAAGATATTGACGGAGAGATTGATTTTGGCGAAGGTATGAGCCAGATCTATGCTCAGGGTGAGAATTATCAAATTCTAAATAAGGATGGAGAATACAGCAGGCTGGTGATAAATGAATATGGTAAGGGACACAGTGTATACTTTGCGGGTCTTCCTTATTCACCTCAGAACTGCCGAATCCTGCTTCGGGCGATCTACTATGCAGCTGGCATGGAAAGTGAAATGAAGAAATACTATGTAACCAATGTGGATACGGAGGTTACAGTCTTTGAAAAGACAGGAAAAATAGCAGTAATCAATAATTCCAAGGAAGCCAAACATACAGATATCTATATTGATGGAATGATGACACATAGTCTGGACTTAGAGCCGATGGAGATGCGTTGGGTGGATTATAAGGGATAAGAGTTTGAAGTGAAGAAATAAGATAAGCTGTGAAAAAGAGTCTTCGGAGTAAAAACCGGGGGCTTTTTTTGATCATTGTACAATTAACGCATATGGACAGAGGATAGGAATGGTTTATTACTATACAAGAAAGCACAATATGGAAAAATGGTAGAATTCAGGCAATTATAGTGATACAATAAATCAATGGAAAGTATTAGTAACTGTCAGAAATCCAAATTTCAGTTTGTAAGGTCGGTGAGGAGAATGAATGATAAGATAGAAATTAAAGGCTTACACCAAAATAATTTGAAAAACATATCGCTTTCAATACCCAAGAATAAAATAGTTGTATTTACGGGTGTTTCCGGCTCTGGTAAATCGAGTATTGTATTTGATACAATAGCTGCGGAAAGTCAGAGGCAGATGAACGAAACCTATACTGCATGGGTCAGAGGAAGAATGCCAAAATATGAGAAACCAAAGGTTGATTATATAGATAATCTTTCAGCCTCGGTAATCGTTGATCAGTCCAGACTAGGCGGCAACGCACGTTCAACAGTAGGTACTATAAGTGATTTATATTCAGCACTGAGAGTTTTATATTCACGCATTGGAACACCGTATGTTGGGACTGCATCCTATTTTTCATTTAATGATCCGAATGGAATGTGCCCAAAATGTTCTGGTTTAGGAAATGTTACAGATATTGATACAGCGGGATTAGTTGATCCGGATAAATCCTGGAATGAGGGAATGGTCAAGCTTCCAGCCTATGGTGTCGGCAATTGGTATTGGAAAATATATATTGAATCTGAGTTGTTTGATTTAGACAAGAAATTTAGGGATTACTCGGAAGAAGAAAAGAATATTCTTTATTATGGTGCTAAAACACCTGAAGGAGAACGCATAAATAAGAAAGTGGAGGGAATTGTTAATCAGCTAAGAAGGACCGTATTGATGCGTGATACTTCCACGATTAAGGAAGCATCGGTCAAAAGACTATTAAGCCTTATTATACAAAAAGTATGCCCTTGCTGCCAGGGAAAGAGACTGAATGATCATTCTCTTTCCTGTAAGATTAATGGAAAAAACATCTATGAGATGTGTGAATTAGAGTTTACAGGTTTAAGAGAGGAATTACTAAAAATCGAGGACAAGAGAGCAGTAACAATCGTCCATGATATGGTGGAGTCTTTAGACAGAATGATAGATATCGGTCTCCCTTATCTTAGTATGAACCGTGAATCATCCACCTTATCAGGTGGTGAAGCACAACGTTTAAAGCTTGTCAGATACATGGGCAGTTCTCTCTGTGGGATGACATACATCTTTGACGAACCAAGTACAGGCATGCATCCGAGGGATGTTCATCGTATGTGTAGATTACTTCGAAGTCTTAGAGATAAAGGAAATACAGTGCTTGTCGTTGAACACGATAAAGATATTATTAGTATTGCAGATCATATTATTGATGTTGGACCGCTTGCAGGGAAAAATGGTGGTGAAATATTATTTGAAGGAAGTTATGAAAATCTTCTTTTATCAGGGACACTGACTGGTGATGCAATGAAAGAAATCATTCCAGTAAAAGATAACCCAAGAATTCCAGTAAAGTATCTACCTGTTCATGATGCAAATTGCCACAACCTAAAAAATGTATCGGTTGATATTCCACTTAATGTTCTTACCGTAGTAACCGGAGTGGCTGGCTCCGGAAAAAGTACGCTGATTAGAGATGTATTCGCAAAAGAATATGCTGAGGATGTCGTACTTGTTGATCAGTCTCCGATAACAGCAACAGGTCGTTCAACACCAGCGACATTCATGGGATTTTTCGATGATATAAGAAATGGTATGTCAAAGGAAACTGGTATTGAAGCATCGATGTTTTCCTTCAATAGTAAGGGTGGCTGTCCTGTCTGTAAAGGAAAAGGCATCCTTGTTACTGAGCTCGTATTTATGGATCCAGTTACTACTGTTTGTGAAGAATGTGAAGGAAATCGTTATAACAAAGAAGCACTTTCCATTCAATATCATGGAAAAAACATAAAGGAAATACTTGATATGTCAGCGGAAGAAGCTCTTATTTTCTTTAAAGATCAGAAGAAAATAGCAAAACAAATAAGAGCGATGGTGGAAGTTGGTCTTGGATATCTTTCTCTGGGACAAGCGACATCTACATTATCAGGAGGAGAACGGCAGCGTTTGAAGCTCGCAAAACACTTAGATGATAAAGGCAGTATTTTTATCTTAGACGAGCCCACAACCGGACTCCATGCCTCTGATATCAAGAGTATTATGATGCTATTTGAACGATTTGTAGATAGGGGTAATACAGTTATTATTATTGAACACAATCAGGATGTAATGAAAAAAGCGGATTACATTATCGATATTGGACCGGATGGCGGTAGTAGTGGCGGAGAGATTGTATTCCAGGGAACTGTAAAGGATATGGTGGAAAACAGTTCAACAATAACTGCCAAATATATCAGAAAATCAATGTAAAATGAAACAACTAAAATCGAAATGTAAATTTTATAGTTGCTCTTCACTTGACATTATCAAGGGGCTATAGCAAAAGGTACAGTATAAATGAAGGAAAGAACAGCATGCATCCCTCACACGCAGGTTGACAGACATCTTATTGTTTTGTATGCCATTATCATACAAAATCAACAATTTGTCTGTCAAACAGTGTGTTATGGGATGCATGCTGCTCTTTCCATCCGCTACAGCTCGTGTTTTGAAACAGCTCCTTGAAAGAAGTGAAATGAAGGCAGCAAGTGCTTTTGGGGAAAATATTCTAAACTTCATAAATTTCTTTAGAGCCGGAGATGGAGGCAGAAATTGCTTTTTCTACACACGCTACGGCTCTCGCTTTGTCGTGGTTCTTTACTGCCTTTAAGATTTCCTCTGCACTGTTGCATACAACTTCATTTCCATATTTTAAAATAAATCTTATCCAAAGGTGGCTAACGGGGACGCGGAAGGAACGATAGATTAGAGGAAGCAATGTGTTTTGGCTGGTCATGGCCAATTCATGATAAAAGGAGAAAGCAGCATCCGCGGCTTTTTCGATATTATTGTGTAGATGTTTCATCTTATCTAAATATCGTTCCAAGGTAGCTATATCCTCGTCTGTATGTCGGTCTACAGATAATTCTACTGCCAGTTTATCCACTATCATCTTAATTTCCAAGATAGAGCGGATTTCGTCACGGCGTAGGTGGCCGCCGTTATAATTCATGATGGAGAGAAGTGTCTCTACGGTACCATAGCGGCGGTAATCCATTACAAATACTCCGGAACGGGATTTAACCATTAAAAATCCCTTCCTGGAAAGTTCGGCAATTCCACTGTTTACCACAGCGCGGCTAACCTGCATCTGTTCTGCAAGGACACGTTCCGGCGGAAGCTTTTCCCCGATTTTCAATTTTCCGGATAGAATCATAGTCTCTAATTCTCTGACAAAAAGTTCTTTTAATGTAGGTGCTTTTAATTTAGTAAAGTCCATTTGTATTCCTTTCAAAAGTCCAATATCATTCCTAAAGTGGTATAACCAGATATCTAAGAAAATATCATAATATGGAATAAAAATCAATAGAATATGTTACAAGTTTGTATAGGTTGGCCTTTAGTTGGCAGGGATTTTCTCATCTCTCTGACCGTTATGGGTTAAAATTGGTGTACAAAATCATAGTAATGTTACATGAAAAAGTAGATTCTGCTTTACTAATGGAATTCGAAAATACATGTGAAGAAATTTTCATAAGTTTGGCAAAAAATATAATAAGTTTGACAAATACTTGACAATCTGTACGAAACTCTATAGAATAAAATTATATTGTACTACTGGTATGACCAGAATAAATTGTGTTTTTCTGAAAGGAGAAAGAGAATTATGTTTCGGTTTAATTATGGGGAGGGTGCAGGGTTTCTAAGTGTCTGGCTCGTATGGATTAGTGTGTTTCTCATTCTGTTTATGCTGAATGAGGTTACCCGCAGATTTAAAGTGGCAGGTATTATCGGGTTTATGGTATTACCAGTTGCTCTTTCAGTACTGTGGTTTACAGTGATGAAAGAAACCACCTATACAGACTGGTTCCATTTGGCGAAGGTGTATTCGTCGACAGCCGGCTGTATCGGTTTCTGGTGTATCCGTCATGTACGTGGAACCAACAAAAAAACAGGTAAGGAATGGGCACTGGCTAACAATAAAATAGCTCTTTGCTTTCCGCCGTTGATACTGGCAATCAATATTTTAGAAGCAGTAATACGTGATTTTGAAGTAGGCAGCAAGTATGCTGTAATGGCGCAGGATATAACCGCAGATGCACCTGTAATGCTGATGGGTGGATCTTGGAACTATATGAATGGTATTGCCGGAATCTTGAATATTGTGATTATTACAGGCTGGTTGGGTATCAAGCTTAGGAAAAAAACTAAAAATGATGGCAGCCGTGATATGATTTGGCCGGATATGCTGTGGTTTTATATTCTTGCATATGATTTATGGAACTTCGCTTATACATATAACTGCTTGCCCCATCACGCATGGTATTGTGGATTTGCGCTGCTGTTGGCACCTACCCTTTGTGCATTTACAGTCGGTAAGGGAGCATGGTTGCAGCATCGGGCTCAGACGTTGGCACTGTGGTGTATGTTTGCTCAAACCTTCCCCTTATTCCAGGATTTCGGAAAATGGCGTGTAGACTCTACCTATAATCCTACCATAAATATTGTTGTTAGCTTTTTAGCATTAGTAGCTAACATAGGTGTAGTGGTTTATATGATTTATAAATGGAGAAAGACAAAACGCAATCCTTACAAGGGTGAATTGTATACAGATTTAAAGGAATATCAGACAATAGCATCACTGGCAGAATAGGCTTATTCAGTTTTGTGTAAGCCATCAAGAATTGAAAGGTATGGGGATAAGAGTGAAAGAAATTCGAATTCTAGAAATCAAGGAAAGTATATTTGAGGACAATAACAAGGATGCACAGTGTCTCAGGGAGCAGTTAAAAAGCGAGAATACCTTTTTGCTGAACCTAATGAGTTCTCCGGGAGCGGGAAAGACGACTACCTTGGTCAATACGATTAATCGTCTGAAAGACAAACTTAGCATTGCGGTTATGGAGGCAGATATCGATTCGGATGTGGACGCAAGAACAATTTCCGAAACGGGCGTAAAGGTAATTCAGTTACATACAGGCGGAATGTGCCATTTGGATGCAGATATGACTAGACAGGGACTTAGAGGACTTAATGCAAAGGGGACTGATTTGGTAATATTGGAGAATGTAGGGAATCTGGTATGTCCAGCTGAATTTGATACAGGATCAACGAAAAATGCTATGATCCTAAGCGTTCCTGAAGGGGATGATAAGCCGCTTAAATATCCATTGATGTTCCAGATATCGGACGCTCTGATTATCAACAAAATAGACACCATGGAAGTATTTGACTTTAATTTGGAGCTTTGTGTTGAGAGAGTCAAGAAATTGAACCCGAATATCGCAATATTCCCGATTTCCGCTAAAACGGGAGAAGGTATGGAAGCGTGGACAGAGTGGTTGTATAGAGAGGTTAAAGGAGAGTAAAACCGTGGAGCAAGCAATTACAAAGATGTATTTTCCGGAAGGGTATGAATGTAAGTACAATAAGAAGGTAATGGCGCTGGCAAATATGCTGGGCAGGAAGGATCCCAAAAAGAACGGATATCAGTGGGATGATCCGGAATATGTTATTTTAGAGGCCGGTGTTGATGATGATATGGCGGAAGTTGGCCTAGCCATGGGATATTATACCAAGAGAACTGCCAAGGAAATGGCTCAGATCATGGGTAAATCCGAGGAATACTGTCATGAGCAGATGATGAAGCTGGCTGTGTACGGTACTTGTTTTGTGAATGTTATCGATGGAGTGGATACCTTCTGGCATGCAGAGAGCTGGATTCCCGGAATCATGGAGATGATTGTTAACAATCTGGAGGTTGTGGAGAAATATCCGATCGTAGCCTATGCCATGGAGGCATACGGAAGAGTCCGGGGGCCCATGAGTGCAGGTATGTTCCCACCTGGAATCGGTCTGATGAGGGTAATTCCCATTGAGACAGCGATTGAAGGAAATAGCCGCAGGGCAAGTTATGAAGAAGTTTCCAAGTATTTGAATGATAATACGATTTTCACCTGTTCTCCTTGCTCTTGCCGTACCGACAGAGAGGCCATGGGAGAGGGTTGCGGTCATCTGAAAGAAGATATGTGTATCCAGATGGGGCATGCAGCAGAATACTATATCCGTACAGGACGCGGTCGTGAAATTACCAGGGACGAAGCCTTTGAAATCATTAAGCGGGCAGAGGAAAACGGTCTTATGCATCAAATTCCTAATATTGATGGGTCTGGTAAAACCCATGCTATCTGCAACTGCTGTGGATGCTCTTGTCTGTCCCTTCGTTCCGGAACTATGTATAAGAACGTGGATATGGTACGATCTAACTATGTTTCAAAGGTGGATAAGGAAAAATGCGTGGCTTGTGGCCAGTGTGTGGAGAACTGTCCTATGAATGCTATGAAGCTGGGACAGAAGCTTTGCTCCAAAGAAACTGTTACAGAAAATATTACGACAACCTATACCCCGAGAAATAATGCTTGGACCGAGGAAGACTGGAATATAGATTACCGGACCAACCGTCAGGAAGTGGTGGATACTGGTACGGCTCCTTGTAAAACCAATTGTCCTGCCCACATTGCGGTACAGGGATACATAAAATTGGCAGCTCAGGGCAAGTATAGGGAAGCTCTTGAACTGATTAAAATGGAAAATCCTTTTCCTGCAGTTTGTGGTTATGTTTGCAACAAGCGTTGTGAAGATGCTTGTACCAGAGGAAATTTGGATGAACCTATCGCTATTGATGATATCAAGCGCTTTATTGCAGATCAGGATTTAAGCAAAGAGACACGGTTTATTCCTAAGAAACGTAATAATTACAGTGATAAAAAGATTGCCGTTGTAGGATCCGGTCCGGCTGGATTGTCCTGCGCATACTATTTGGCGATCGATGGATATGATGTGACAGTATTTGAAAAAGAAAAGGTAGTCGGTGGAATGCTTACACTTGGGATTCCCTCTTTCGTTCTCGAGAAAAGAATCGTGGAAGCTGAGATCGATATTTTAAGAGAATTGGGTGTTACCTTTAAAACTGGGGTAGAGGTAGGAAAAGATATCACTCTGGATCAGTTAAGAACGGATGGATATGCAGCCTTCTATTTAGCAATCGGAGCTCAGAAGGGCCGTAAGGTAGGAGTAGAAGGAGAAGACCTTGAAGGCGTGGTTTCCGGAATAGAGTTCCTCTCCCGTGTCAACCAGGATGACAAAGAAACAATTAACGGTAACGTAGTTGTCATCGGCGGTGGTAATGTGGCTATTGACGTAGCCCGAGTGGCAGTTCGTGCAGGTGGGAAGAAGGTCAGCATGTTCTGTCTGGAAAACAGAGAACAAATGCCGGCGCTTGACGAAGAGATCCACGTGGCTGAAAGTGAAGACATCACCATCAATAATTCCTGGGGACCTAAGCGTATAATTGGAGAGAATGGCAAGGTAACAGGAATCGAATTGATGCGTTGTATCAGTGTTTTTGATGAAAATGGCCGTTTCAGCCCTAAGTATGATGAAAAGAACACGATGATTGTAGAGGCAGATTATGTTCTGTTAGCGGTAGGTCAGTCTATAGACTGGTGTGGTATTTTGGAGAATAGCCAGGCGGTATTAAATCCGAATAAAACCATCCAGGTGGAAGAAATAACTTATCAGACGAAGCAGCCAGATGTATTTGCAGGCGGAGATGCGGTGACCGGACCTCGTTTTGCAATCGATGCAATAGCAGCAGGAAAACAGGCAGCTATTTCTATTCATCGTTTTGTACAGGTGGGACAGGATTTATTGATTGGTCGAAGTCGTCGCCAGTATATCGAATTAGATAAGAAAGCAGTCATAATCGATAGCTATGACACAACGCCCAGACAGAGAGCAGCAATGATTGATGGTAAGGAAGCAAAGAAGACCTTCCGTGACATTCGAACAGCCCTTACCGAGGAACAGATGAAAAAGGAAACGGAGAGATGTCTTGGCTGTGGTGCAACTGTAGTAGATGAATATATGTGTGTAGGTTGTGGAATGTGTGCCACGAAGTGTAAGTTTGATGCCATCACCCTGGAACGTGTTTATAACGGTGAAGGTGTAGAATTCCAAGGCATAAAAAAGGCAATTGTACCTCATGTAATCAAGCGTAAAATAAAGATTACCGCCAAAAAAGTACTTGGAGGGAAAAGATAAGCGATGCACGAACTAGGTATCATGTATCATATTGTTGAACGGGTGCTCGGAGTGGTGGAAACAAATCGGCTCTCAGAGGTGGAGGCCATTGTCCTGCAAGTAGGAGAATTGTCTTCAGTGGTTCCGAGGTATCTTCATGCCTGTTTCCCAGCTGCAGTAGATGGTACCGTGCTTGAAAGCACCAAATTAGAAATAGAAATACTCACGGCCAATGGAATATGTAAGGGTTGTGGGAAAGTATATCCATTACTGGAACACGCAAGAGTATGCCCGGAATGTAAGGGTGAAGAATTTGAGATGATCAGTGGCGGAGAATTTTACCTAAAAGAAATCAGGGCGTTATGAGCTAGATGAAAAGATAGAAAGGGTCTCGGGTTATATTTTAACCGAGGCCCTTTTATTCATGACAAGTGAATTGATTTTTTGCTACTAAAAAGCCCAGCTTGTGGAGCGGTTTTTTTGCAAAGTAACGAGATACAAAGATTTTCAAAGATTAAAACAGAATAAATGTGGTAAAACAAAAAATAAACCAAGAACTTATATTGACATGTCTATTGGAAATACATATAATGTAATTATTACAAAACTAGAAAAAAATCACATTATTTTTGGATAAAATGACTAAATAGAAAAATGTTTTGAGATTATTGTATATAAATTGATTTTATTTAGGGATTTGAGTGATGTTTGATATATTACAATAAAAAAAATGAAATGCGGAGAATAACAATGCTTGCCATTGAAAGAGAAGAGTATATTTTAAATAGCCTTAAAAAGAATAAAATAGCACAGGTTTCCGATTTGAGTAAAGAAATGGGCGTCACAGAAGAAACCATAAGACGAGACTTGGAAAAACTGGAGAAGCAGAGCATTATTCAAAGAGTCCACGGTGGAGCATATTTAAAAGAAGGATTTGGAAATGAGACTCCTTTGACGGTAAGGGAAAAAGTTTTTAAAAAAGAAAAGGAAAAGTTGGCCAGATATTGTATCAAGGAAATTAATGAAAAGGAATCAATATTTCTCGACTGTAGTTCTACGGCTTTATATCTGGCGAAAGAGATACGTTTATCACAGAAAAAAATCATAGTTATAACAAACTCAATATCCGTTGCCAAGGAACTGGATTTAAGCTCTCAGGTTAGACTAATTATGTTAGGCGGAGAGCGAGATTTGGATAGAAATGCCTGCCATGGTGAAGTGACAGTGAAAATGATGCAACAATATTATGTCGATAAGGCTTTCATCAGTGGAGCAGGGATTAGTCTGGAGGCTGGATTAACAGATTATACGCAGGAAGAAGCAGCCGTTCGACAAGCCGCTATTAGTCGTGCCAAAAGAACGTATTTTATGGCTGATATAACGAAAATAGGTCGTTATGCGGTTAATATTTATGGAAGTCTGGAACAGCTATATGCCCTTGTAGTTAATACATCAATTACATCTAAAGACGAAGCATTAGAAAAGAAGCTCAATGATTTCAATGTTCGAGTAATTATCGCCTAATTAGCACAGGATTTCAATCACTAAAATATTTATCTATTGATAAGCATTGGTATAATTCATAAACAAGAAGGAGAATAGACACGATGAATCAAGGATATGAAAAATTGTTAAATTGTTATAAAAGTTTTCAGGATAAAATTGATTTCAAACCGGATGTAGCACTGATTCTCGGTTCAGGATTAGGTGATTATGCAGATACCATTGATATAAAATTTACTCTAGATTATAACGAAATCGAAGGGTTTCCGGTTTCAACGGTAAAAGGGCACAAAGGAAGATTTGTATTTGGATATGTGGGTGAAGTACCAGTAGTAATTATGCAGGGGCGTGTGCATTATTATGAAGGCTATTCGATGTCCGATGTTGTACTTCCAACCAGACTCATGAAGATGATGGGAGCAAAGGTTCTCTTTTTAACAAATGCAGCAGGTGGTGTGAACTATGATTACATAAGCGGAGACTTTATGATGATCAAAGACCATATTACTAATTTTGTACCCTCGCCTTTGATTGGTGAGAATATGGATGATCTAGGTGTACGCTTCCCGGATATGAGTCATGTCTATAATCCAAAGCTTCAGGAAGTGATCCGTAAATCAGCAAAAGCACTGAATATGCCCTTAAAGGAAGGTATTTATCTGCAGTTTACAGGTCCTAACTTTGAGACTCCTCAGGAGATTAAGATGGCCAGAATATTAGGAGCAGACGCGGTAGGTATGAGTACTGCCTGTGAGGCGATGGTGGCAAATCATATGGGTATGAGAATTTGTGGAATATCCTGTATAACCAATCAAGGTGCAGGTATGAGTGCAAATCCGCTGACTCATGCGGAGGTTCAGGAAACTGCTGACAGAGTGGCACCATTGTTTAAGAGTCTGATTACGGAGACAATCAGGAATATTGGAAGGATGCTTTCCGGAGAACAGTAAATAGTCATATCCTGACTCAGGCTATAGGTTATATGGAAATTATGAATTAGAATCATTAATAGGTAAGAAGGAATGTTATAGCGCGGCAGTCTATTAATAAAGTGTAAAGCGACTAGATAGCTAATAAGGAGCAATTATGAAGGCTTTATATTATGATGGGACACTTAAATATACGGAAGATTATACAAAACCGATGATTGGACCACAGGAATCTCTGGTGAAGGTTCTGATTAGCTCTATCTGTAATACAGATAAGGAGATATTGTCAGGTTATCGCCCGGATTTTAAGGGAATCCTAGGACACGAGTTCGTAGGAGAAGTAGTAGAATCAGGTGATATCAGTCTCATAGGGGAGCGGGTGGTTTGTGAGATTAATGAAAATTGCGGTGAATGTATCTACTGTAAGACCGGAAGACCCTCTCACTGTACTGTCAGGAAGGTAATAGGAATATCCGGCAAAGATGGATGCTTTGCAGAATATCTGGCAGTTCGTACGGATATGCTGCACCTGGTACCCAAAGAGGTACCCTCTGAAGTGGCTGTTTTTACGGAGCCCTTGGCAGCTGCTCTTGAGGTATTAGATCAGGTTCATATACAACCCTCCACCAGTGTTGCAGTGATTGGGGACGGAAGGCTGGCGTTTATGATCGCTCAGGTGGTTTCCCTTACGGGGGCTAGTCTGACTATCGTTGGAAGACATGAGGAAAAGCTGGCAATGTTTGAACCGTTCGCTAAGGTAACTACGAATACGGAAGAGACCTTTGAAATAGTAATTGATGCTTCCGGTTCGCCGTCCGGTCTGCTAAGTGCACAAAAGTTAGTTCGTAAAAAAGGAACGATTGTTATTAAGAGTACCTATGCAGGCAACATAGATATTAATATGAGTGATTTTGTGGTAAATGAGATAACAATCAAAGGTAGTCGATGCGGCCCGTTTGCACCTGCACTTAAGCTCTTGCAAGGCAGGTTGATTCGTTTTCCGGATATTGAGCTGTATGATTTAAAGGATTATGAGAAAGCGTTCCAGTCTCGTTCGTTTAAGGCTGGTTTTCAAATTGGCACCTGGTAAAAGCAAGTGATAAATGTTAGTAATAAAGAGAAGCAGAATAGCAGGTAAGCAGACAAGCAGATACATCGTAAAACTAGTTTCACTGGGAGGAATACAGGACATGGATCTAATCAAAGAAGTTACGCACATTGACAACATTAAGTTAAGCGATGATGAAAAACGGGTAATAATCATTGATCAAACTAAGTTACCGAATATAGCAGAATATATATCAATCGGCAGCGTAGATGATCTATATGATGCGATATTCCACCTGAGGGTAAGAGGAGCACCGGCCATTGGCATCTGTGCAGGCTATGGCATGTACATACTGGCACAGCAGATACAAAAGGATAGCTATGAGTTATTCTATGAAGAGTTTGTAAAGATTAAGGATTACATCAATTCATCAAGGCCAACCGCTGTAAATTTAAGCTGGGCATTAAATCGCATGGATCAGGTAGTTGTTGAAAATAAAGATAAATCGGTAGCTGAAATCATTGCGCTATTAGGAGTGGAATGCAAAAATATCCATGAAGAAGATATTAAGATGTGTACTGCTATCTCTGAAGCAGGTCTTACTTTAATCAAAGATGGCGATGGAATACTTACACACTGTAATGCAGGTCCACTGGCGACTTCCCGTTATGGAACTGCACTGGGTCCATTGTTCTTAGGGAAAGAACGAGGAATGAGTTTTAAAGTATTTGCCGATGAGACAAGACCCTTGCTACAGGGAGCTAGACTGACTTCCTATGAATTGCAAAAGGGTGGAATTGATGTCACACTCATTTGTGATAATATGGCAAGCTTGGTTATGAAAAACGGATGGATACAGGCATGCTTTGTTGGATGTGACAGGATTGCAGCGAATGGTGATACAGCGAATAAGATCGGGACAAGCGGTGTTGCTATCTTAGCGAAACACTACGGTATCCCATTTTATGTTTTGGGTCCAACCTCTACCATTGATTTGAACTGTAAGACTGGGGATGATATTGAAATAGAATTACGTGATTCAAAGGAAATCAAAGAAAAATTCTACAAGGAATCAATGGCATTAGAAGAAGTTAAATGCTATAATCCGGCATTTGATGTAACGGACCATAACTTGATTACTGCAATAGTGACGGAAAAAGGTATCTGCTATGCACCTTTTGAGGAAAGCATTCGGGCACTTTTTAATTAATAATCAAAGGATTGAACAGGAAAAACAGCGATACCTTCGTTTACCGAGGATATCGCATGATTATAAGGAGGATATTTTATGAAATTAAAAAAAGGTTTAGTAGTAGGTTTGGTTAGTGTTACTATGCTGATGGGAATGTTAGGTGGTTGCGCAAAAAAGAATGACATCAGTGAGACGAATGTACCGGTAACTCAGGCTCCGGAAGCAAAAGAAGAGACACCGGCAGCAGAACCTGCCGAGGCTGGTTTGAAAATTGCAATTGTAACTAGTCCATCCGGTGTGGATGATGGCTCCTTCAACGAGGATAATTATAACGGTATATTGAAATTTATTGAAACGAATTCGACGGCCAGCGTAAAAGCGGTAAAAGAACCGACCGGTGATCCGACTGCAGCTGTTCAGGCCGTAGCTGATATCATTGCAGATTATGATGTAATCGTTACACCAGGCTTCCAATTTGCGAATGTATCTTCCATTGCACTTGAGAACCTAACGAAGAAATTTATCCTAATCGACACAAATCCTAATGCCCAAGGTGATCAGGAAGCTTTTGATAACGTTTATGCTATGACCTTTGCAGAAGAAGAAAGTGGTTTCTTCGCAGGTATGGCAGCAGCCTTAGAAACAAAAACAAATAAAGTCGCTGTTGTAAACGGTATCGCTTATCCCTCCAATGTTAACTATCAGTTTGGATTTGAATCCGGTGTGAATTATGTCAATGCTATGTATAGCAAAACGGTTGAATTTGTTGAATTATCTTCTTATGCAGGTACCGATGTAACCGGTGCTAATGTTGGTGGTAACTATGCAGGTTCTTTTGCAGATGAAGCAACCGGTAAGGTGTTAGGCAACGCTCTGATTGCGGAAGGCTGTGATATTATTTTTGTTGCAGCAGGTGGCACAGGTAATGGAGTATTTACCGCTGCAAAAGAAGCATCCACTGATGTAAAAGTGATCGGTTGTGACGTTGATCAGTATGATGATGGTGTAAACGGTGACAAGAATGTTATTCTTACCTCTGTATTAAAGAACATGAGTATTAACGTAGAAAGGTCCTTAAATGCAGTAAAGGATGGCACTTTTAAGGGTGAAAACGTTGTATTAAAAGCAGACACTGATTCTACAGGATTTGTAAGCGCAGAAGGACGTCATCAATTATCTGCGGACTCTTTATCAAAAATGAACGAGGCATACGAGCTGTTAAAAGCAGGTAAAATTGTTCCGGCTGCAAACTTTAATGGAATTGCTTCCGATTCATTCCCAGGTTTACCGGAATAAGGAAAACGTATAAAAGAATGAATTGAGTACGTTCAGACTACGAAGTTTATCACTTTCTATTGTGGAAGTACTATGGGAAGTGATAAACTTTTTTTATATAGATGAGAGTATCAAAAGCCTGATTGAAATGAGGTTCCTTTAATTTGCACTATAATATTTATTGATTGCATGATACAGAACATAATTCATTCGCAACACGCTCTCGCTTGGATGCGTCACGTAGTGGTACATAAGGTCCTATAATGCAGGACCTAAGTACCAACGGACGCATACAGTTGCTCATCGAATTATATTCTGCATCATGCTAAAAGCCTGGATAGAGATGTGCAAATTAACGAATGTAATTTACTAGTAAGGCTTTTGACATCCTAATACTAATAAAGTCTGCAAAGTTGATGTTTATATGGAGTAATGTGATGATTAGGGAGAATGATTATGTCCGAGTATATTGTTGAAATGAAACATATCACTAAACGATTTCCTGGTATTGTGGCTATTGACGATGTTACCATACAGATTAAGAAGGGTGAAATCTATGCCTTGCTTGGTGAAAATGGTGCGGGTAAATCCACTCTGATGAGTATGCTTTTTGGTATGTATGAGCCAGACGAAGGAGAAATCTGGATTCGGGGAGAGAAGGTAGAGATTGCGTCTCCAAACCATGCAACGAAGCTTAACATAGGGATGGTACACCAACACTTTAAGCTGGTTCAGAATTATACAATTACCGAAAATATAATTTTAGGTATTGAGCCTATGAAAAAACGTTTCGGTTTATTTTCTTATGTAGATTTAAAAAATGCTCATAAGGAAATCGCAGAATTGTCGAAAAAATTCGGGCTGGAGGTAGATCCGACGAAAAAGATTGAGGATATCAATGTATCGTTGCAGCAGCGTGTTGAAATTCTGAAGATGCTGTATCGGGAAGCGGAGATTCTCATTTTTGATGAACCTACAGCTGTGTTAACACCGCAAGAGATTGATTTTCTCTTAGAGATTATTGAAGGACTGCGTCAAGGAGGTAAAACGATCATTCTTATCACTCATAAGCTGGAAGAGATTAAGAGGGTGGCGGATCGTTGTGCTATTCTATGTAAGGGTAAGCTAATAGAGGTGTTGAATGTAAAAGAAACCTCCACCAGGACCATGGCTAACTTGATGATAGGCCGTGAAGTATATCTTGAGACAGAAAAAGCACCGGCTAACTTTCGTGATGTAGTATTAGAAGTGAATCACCTGACTGTAAAGAATCAGGACAATTTTGAGGTTGTTAAGGATGTATCTTTTCAGATTCATGGTGGTGAAGTCTTCGCCATAGCCGGTGTTTCCGGTAACGGACAGGTTGAAATAGCAGATGCTATCGCAGGCCTGGCGAGGATAGATAGTGGCACCATAAAGCTAGGTGGCGAAGAAATCAATCCTTATAGTATTCGGAAGCGTACCTTAAGAGGAATTTCTTATATTCCGGAGGACCGTCAAGCATATGGTCTGGTACTTGACTTTACACTTGCAGAGAATATTGCCTTGAAGGATTATTTTAAGGAACCCTATTGTAAAAATAGTATTCTAAATAAAAATGAAATTGAAGACTATGGCAACCAGCTAATAGAAAAGTATGATATTAGAAGTGGACAGGGAACCAAGACCCAGGTGCGTTCCATGAGTGGTGGCAATCAACAGAAAGCAATTATTGCCAGGGAAATAGAACTTCAGTCTCCGTTGATGATCTTTGTTCAGCCCACGAGAGGCTTAGATATCGGAGCAATTGAAAATATACATAATATGATTCTAGAAGAACGTGACAAAGGAAAAGCAATTCTGTTAATCTCTTTAGAATTAGACGAGATTATGAAAATCGCTGATACCATAGGTGTAATCTACAATGGGCAGATTCATAAGATAGCAGCGGCCCAAACGCTTACAACGAATGAGGTAGGAGAATTTATGATGGGGGTAACAGCATGAACCAAAAAGAGAGCGACGGAAAAAAGTCAAAGCCAAATATCATCAAGAAATCATTTTTAATACTGATGGGTAATGAAAAATGTCAGCCGTTCACCATTCCGGTATTCTCTATTTTCCTCAGTTTGATTGCAGCATCTATCGTTATACTACTTCTGGGGAAGAATCCGCTTGGTGCATTTCAGAATCTGCTACAGGGTGCCGGTATTATGTCAAAGCCATCCTATGCCGGCTATAAGAGCAGGCTGACCGATTTTATGACGCTGTTAAATGCCATGACACCTATGTTGTTTGCTTCACTGGCTGTTGCTGTAGCATTAAAGGGTGGATTATTTAATATCGGTGTTTCCGGACAAATGTTGCTATCAGGTTATTTAGCCACAGTATTGGTTGGTTATAGTGAGTTAACCGGTGCAGTCGCTAAGCCAATGGCGTTAATTGTTGGTATACTGGCGGGTGCATTACTTGGTGGATTGGTAGGAGTGTTAAAGTATAAATTTAATATCAACGAAGTAGTATCTACAATTATGTTTAACTATATCATCCAGTATGTACTAAGCTTTTTTATTCATTCCTACTACATCGATCCGGTTTCCAGACAGTCTAAGTACATCAAGGATGCCGCAAGACTGACTCTCACTAACGTGGAAATTGGCGGATTAAAAATGGATATTTCCTTAGGCTTTGGTATAGCGGTTATATTAGCTGTATTATTGAAGTTTTTTATGGATAAAACACGTATGGGCTTTGAGATTAAAGCGGTGGGCTCTAGTCCAAAGGCTGCCAAATATGCAGGCATCAGTGTAGGCAGGACGATGATTTTTGCGATGGTGATCTCCGGTGCAATTGCCGGCTTAGCCGGTGTTACCTATTATCTGGGCTATTATGCCTCCATTCAGCCAAGAGTACTTACTAGTACAGGCTTTGATGCAATTGCAGTTGCATTATTAGGAAATGCGAATCCGATTGGTATCATCGCATCTTCCTTCCTAATCTCTGTTATTGATAAGGGAAGTACTTATATGAGTTCTATATCTGGTGTAAGACAGGAGATCGCTTCCGTAATTACGGCACTAATTCTGCTCTTTAGTGCTTGTGGTACTTATATTAAATACAGAATTAATAATGCGAAAGATAGTATAATGCATAAAGCAGGAAAGGGGAATGAGGAATAATGGAAACAGTAATTATCGATGGATTATCCTTTGCACTGCCTCTTTTTATCATGGCAATCGGTGGTATCTACTGCGAGAAAAGTGGTATAACTAACCTTGCGATTGAAGGTTTGCAAGGATTTGGTGCCTTCTTTGGTGCACTTTGTGTAGTTCTGATTGCCGATATGTCTGGCTTAGATGTTCAGAAATTATCCTTCCTGGCCTTGTTTTTAGCTATGGTAGGCGGTGCGCTTTATTCAATGCTCCATGCTCTGCTTTGTGTGAAATTTAAGGCAAATCAGGTAATTAGCGGTGTTGTTATCAATATTCTAGCGATTGCTTTGACAGCGTTCTTAACAACACAGATTAATGGTATGGTGTTTGGCGCTATGTCAGATAAATTCCAGTTAGGTGTATCGAATCGCTTTACCATCCCGGTCTTATCCACAATTCCCGTACTAGGAGCAGTTTTTAAGAATATTTATCCCTTCGAAATTGTAATCATAGTGATTGCATTGTTCGCCTGGTATGTACTAAACAAAACAAGATATGGATTAAGATTGCGTGCCTGTGGTGACAATCCTCATTCGGTAGATGCAGCGGGTGTAGAGGTATCAAAGATTCGATTTTTAGCAGTTATGGTTTCCGGTGCGTTATCCGGTCTAGGTGGCATGTGTTTTGCCTACTCTATCTCAGCAAACTTCTCGCCAAGTATCTACATGGGATATGGATATCTTGCCATAGCGGCATTAATCTTTGGGAACTGGAGTATTATACCTACCTTTTTTGCCTGCCTACTATTCGGATTGGCCAGATCCGGAGGATATAAGCTGGGTCAGATTCTTGAGATGCCAAGTACATTTTCCGATTTAATTATGATTCTTCCATATGTACTTACCTTGTTACTTCTAATTTTCTTCTCCAAGTCGAACCGAGCTCCGAGAGCGTTGGGTGAAATCTACGATAAGGGTAAGAGATAGAAGCAGGAGAGGGAGAAAGAGTATTCCAATGATTTTGAAAGGCCAATGAGAGGACAGAGAAATGATATTAGAAAAAGAAAGAATAGCAGTTGTTGAATATGGTAAGAAGCTTGTATCTACAGGATTAGTGAAGGGTACCTTTGGAAATATCAGTATATATAACAGGGAACAGAATTTGATGGCGATTAGCCCAAGTGGAAAGGATTACTTTGAAACTACGCCGGAAGATATTGTGGTATTAAGTCTTGAAGGAGAAATTGTGGATGGAACATGCAAACCCTCCAGTGAGTATGACCTGCACCGAATCTTTTATCAGAGAAGAAGGGACATTAATGCAGTCGTACACACTCATTCCACCTATGCCACCATTCTTTCCTGCCTACAGTGGGAGATTGAACCAGTGCACTATCTGATTGCTTATGCTGGTGATAAAATTCCATGCACACCATATGTACCCTTTGGAAGCTATGAGCTTGCAGAGGCAGCCTATGAGACGATGGGCGACAGATACTGTTGTCTACTTGGTAACCATGGTTTATTAGCGTGTGGTTCAAGCATCGCCTATGCCTTTGATGTGGCCGAGCAGATGGAGTTCGTATCTGAGCTGTATTATAAAGCGAAGTCAGTTGGGGAACCAAAACTGATTGCTATGGAGTATTTATCCGGTCTTATGGAGAAATTTAAAACTTATAGAGTTAGATAATCTTTGATACACAAAATGATTCTTCATGCATCTGATGTTACCATGAAAGGAGAAAGAGATGAATACTAGATTCTATAATGCGAGAATATTAGCAATGAGCGATTTATCAAAGAAGGGAGAGAGCTTTGATATTACGGAAGGAGAGCTTTGGGTAGAAAATAATCGAATCACCTATGTCGGAATTCCAAAAGCAACGGATCATCCTCCCTTTGATGAAGAAATTGATGTTGCAGGCAACCTATTGATGCCGGGCTTTAAGAATGCTCATACCCATTCTGCTATGACATTCTTAAGGTCCTATGCGGATGACCTACCGCTACAGGACTGGTTACATCGTCAGGTTTTTCCGATGGAAGCGAAATTAACAGGCGAAGAGATGTACCATCTGTCCAAGCTTGCTATATTAGAGTATCTGACCAGTGGTATTACTGCCAATCTGGATATGTACTTCTGTCCGCAAGATGTGGCACAGGCATCCATTGAAATGGGATTTCGTACTGTGATGAGTGCAGGAATTAATAAGTTTATGGGAAGCACCAGTGAGATTATTGCTTCCCTAGAGGGCTGGTACGACCAATTTAATTCCTATCATGAACTGATCGGATATCGTCTCGGGTTTCATGCTGAATATACAGCCAGCAAGGAACTGTTATCAGAGATTGCTAAATTAGCAGGTAGACGAAAAGCCCCGGTATATACTCATAATTCCGAAACCAGATTAGAAGTAGATCAGTGTGTAGAGCGATATGGGATGACACCAACCGCATACTTTAACAGCATTGGAATGTTTGATTATGGTGGCGGCTGTTATCACTGTGTACATATGACTCAGGAGGATCTGGATATATTGTTGCAGCATCAGGTTTCGGTGGTGACAAATCCGGCATCGAATATGAAGCTGGCCAGTGGTATCGCTCCTGTGAAAAAAATGATGGATATGGGGATCAATCTGGCCATCGGTACGGACGGACCTGCGAGTAATAATGCTCTGGACATGTTCCGTGAGATGTTTTTAACTACGGTATTACAGAAAATTAGAGAGATGGATGCTTCTGCTGTAGATGCAAATCGTGTACTTTATATGGCAACTGTCGGAGGTTCAAAAGCGATGGGACTTATGGACGCAGATACCTTAGAAGTCGGGAAGCTGGCAGATCTTATCATGATTGATTTGCGTCAGCCCAATATGCAGCCAATGAATAACATTACCAAAAACATTGTTTACAGTGGAAGTAAACAGAATGTCAAGCTAACCATGGTGAATGGTAAAATTCTGTATAGAGACAACCAATTCTTTGTAGGTGAGGATGTGGAGAAAATCTATGCAAAGGCGAATGAGATTATCCAATCCAAAATAGAAAGCTAGTTCGGAGTTTTCTAATATACCGTTAGTTTTTAGTTATAGTAGTGACCATATATGATGCCATGCGGCACTTAGTAAATAAAAAGGTTTCATGAGTCGTATTTCTACCAGTAGCAATCAAGAACCAGTTAGGGTAATAAAATTTTATCATAATTTTCCTTCTTCATGGCAGAAATAGTAAGATTATAAGCCAATTGAGCTATTTGATCTGCTGTTAAATCAGATTCTTTGGAGAACCATTCTGTGAAGACATTAAATACACCATGAACAATATATAAGTTAATATATGGGGTTAAACGTTTATCAATATTATGTGTGATAAGATTTTTTTCTATATAGGGGAGTATTTTTTCATCCATACGTTTTTGGAACGGTATTAAATTATTTTGAAAAGCGATTTGATTTAAAATCTCTTTATGGGGTTCGACAATGAAGGCAAATTTTTGGAATAGATTTAAAATGCTGTTATCTACTTCCGGTGAAAGTGTTCTTGGAAGTGAATCGAATATAAAGGCAGTAAGTTTGCTTTCAATCGAAGATAAGACTTCTTCAATGGAAGAATAGTTGTTATAAAAAGTTTTCCTGTTAATATCTGCGCGCTCAGCAAGTTCACTGATTGTGATCTGGTTGAGCTTTTTTTCTTTTAAAAGTTCTAATAGAGCATTTTCAACTGCAATCTGTGTTTTGCGAATGCGTCGTTCAGCATGAACTCCATACTCTAATATCTTCTTATCCATTAGAAATCTCCCATACATATGATATAATTGTAACATAATGCTTTTATAATCATAGCATAAAAATGTAACCTGCATCAAGGTGTATAATAAAAATATTAAGAAAGTATAAAACATAAGATATATTACACATTCCACCCTTATATATGTGTATTAATACACATAAGAAGTTAAAAATGGCCATTGATTGATTAGAATCATTAAGGTAGTATATCAACTGACTAGAAATTGAACAGAAAGGAGACACAAATATGATAAAAAAAGAATGGAACGCGCTATTAAAAAATCCTTTGAAATTAGTTATTGTAATTGTTATTTTATTGATTCCAGCATTATATTCTTGCTTATTTTTGTCATCGATGTGGGATCCGTATGGAGATTTGGATAATTTGCCTGTAGCAGTGGTGAATTATGATATCCCTGTTGAGTATTCTGATAGAGAACTCTCGGTAGGCGCGGATCTGGTGGAGAAACTGGCAGATAATGATTCAATGGCTTTTAACGTGGTAGATGCCGATGTGGCAAAGCAGGGCTTAAAGAATGGTACGTATTATATGGTAGTGACAATACCAAAAGATTTTTCTGCAAATGCAGCATCTCTAATGGACGTTGAGCCACAACAAATGATTTTATTTTATGAGACAAATCCAGGGAAGAATTATATTGCTACGAAGATGAGTCAATCTGCTATTAAAGAGCTTCGAAACAGCATTTCTACAGAGATCACACGCACGTATGCTGAGAGCCTTTTTGATCAGATTCAGAACATGGGAGATGGCTTCGAGAAAGCATATGACGGTACAGTGGATATGCTGGATGGAGAGACACAATTGAAGAATGGTAATTCTGAGATCACAGATAACTTGGAAACCTTAGCTAGTAGTTCATTGACCTTCCAGGAAGGAAGCGAGAAACTTGTAGCAGGATTGAGCGATTATTTGAATGGTGTGGTTAGTGCTAATGATGGTGCGAAGAAATTATCATCCAATAGTTCTTTAATTAATGAGGCAATTGGCAGTGTGTCAGATGGAATTTCATCTTTAAAGGCGGGAAGCAGTCAATTGTTAACAGGGATGAATAAATTACAGAAATCATTAGATACTTCTTTAGCGGATGAGAAAGTGAAAAGTATTCAGGCAGCGACAGAATCTTTGTCTACCTTAAATAATGGAATTCAGACATTGAATATAGCGGTAAACGGAGATGGAGATAAGAATAGTGGTATTGATGTATCAGCATTAGATACATCTTTAACCAGTGTAGGTAGCTATTTGGAGAACTCGTCATCAAAAGTTACAGAGGTATATCAGGCATTATATACACTGCAAATGACAGGAGGATTAACGAAAGAACAGTCTGCTTATTTGCAAGGAGCAATGGAAGCTTTATATGATCCGTCAGGAAAAACTACAGAGAATGTGGCTGGTAATATCAGTTCGTCAGGAAAAATATTATCAGCATTATCAAAGAGTAATCTGACTGGTCAGGTTGATACACTCAAAAGTTCAGTTGCGCAATTGGCATTAGCATCCGATCAGCTCTTAGAACCATCTGGTGAAGCATTATCGAGTCTGTTAGGAGGACTGCAATCCGTGCAAACAGCACTAGAAATGACAAAAGCGGAGGATGGTCAGTCCGGATTGATTGAGGGTATGAGTAGTTTAGATAAAGGACTGTCTACTCTGAATCATGGTATGACTGGACAAAATGGTCTTGTAAATGGTATCGCAACTTATACTGCAGGGGTTGAAAGCTTAGCTGCTGGTTTGGATACATTGGTTGATTATAATTCTGGTATTAGCAGCGGAGCAAATCGTCTGAGCAAGGGGGCTTCACAGATTGCAGAAGGTGCTGGTTTATTAGCAGATGGATCTAAAGCCTTGGGTGCTGGTCTGGATGATTTGGTGGATGGTACGTCAGAATTGTCCAATGCTCTACAGGATGGAGCAAAGGAAATTCACGAAAGTGACGCTTCTGCTGCAACGCTAGATATGTTTGCAGAACCTGTTAAAACAGAAGAAACTCAAATTACTACAGTAACAAATAACGGACATGCAATGGCAGCTTATATGATGTGCGTAGGATTGTGGGTTGGATGTTTAGCATTTTGTCTTATGTATCCACTTGTTACTTATGAAGGCGAATTGAAAGGATGTTTTTCATGGTGGGCGAGTAAAGCTAGCGTGCTATATCCATTAGCAATAGCAATGTCGTT
>JAEYOY010000041.1 GCA_023411215.1 Bacillota bacterium
TATCCAGCGCCATTGGATGGACAATTTGTCTTCAGCTTCCCGCCATATTAGTTGGGTGGATTTTAGGTAATCTTCTTGGCGCCTTAGCTGCTTATATCAGAAAGGGCTTCGATAAAGTCCTTCTACCGATAATGATGTTTATCAGCAATCTACCCGCATTTGGTTTAGCTGTAATTTTACTTACTGTTTTTGCAATTAATCTAAAAATCGCTCCCATCGCCGGTGGATACGGCTATGATTTATTACCCAATTTCAGTTTAAGATTTATTGCCTCTGTTATATCCCATTATCAGCTTCCCTTCTGGTCAATCGTTTTAATATCCATCGGAGGCCAAGCCATTGGAATGCGTTCCATGTCAATTTATGAATTAAACGCTGATTATGTTAAATATAGCCGTTTCCTCGGCATCAAAGATAGAAAGATTGTTGGTTATGTATTTCGCAATGCTATGCTACCACAGATTACCGGTCTGGCTTTATCCATCGGAACCATGGTAGGTGGTGCATTGGTTGCAGAAACCATCTTCAGTTATCCCGGTCTGGGCTCCACGATCCTAAACGCTGTTTCAACTTCAGACTATCCGCTATTATCCGCTGCAACACTTGTTATCACCATAATGGTATTATTGGCAACATTTACAATTGATATCATCTATGGTTTCATTGATCCCCGCGTAAAAGCGGCACAGTTTGATTAGGGAGGAACTAATAATGAAGAATACGATACGTCAGGTGTTTCACTCTCCCAAATTCGTTATAGGTTTTGCAATTTTTGTAAGCATTGTTTGCTTTACTTTGATCTATCCTGTCTTTAATCCGGGCAACCCTTTACAGATGATTGGTTTGGGATCCTTTTTTAAACCCGGTACCTACATATCCCTATACGATGCTGCTGATACCACAACCAATACCATGAAATTAGAGGACGCCGCTGACAAACGATTGGCTACAAAGCTTTCCGATGAAGATCGTGTGTCAATGGTGGTTTGGCTCACAGCTGCCGGTATTCCCGCCGAGGATATCGATATGGAGAATACCGATGAACTCTTACAACTATGGCACGACAAATTTGATCCAGCGATCAAACCGCAGGGAATGACCAAGGCCCAACGTAATTACTATAATCGTTTGAATAGCAGCCTACAAAGCTTACAAAACAGTAGCCAGCTTATCATTGCTAATGAGAATACGGAAACTGGCCTATTAGAAGAGACGAGAACAATATCTGATACTGATTATGTTAATATCCAGGATATTGCCAATGTAAAAACATTACCCCTTGGCACGGATAACTTCGGTCGCGATATGCTCAAGGAGCTGGTATCGGCTATTAAAACCTCTCTGCTGATCGGCTTATTCGCTGGCACCATTGCAACCATTATCGGATTAACCCTGGGACTTCTAGCCGGATATCTTGGAGGTATTGTTGATGATATTATTATGTTTATCACCAATATATTCACGGTAATCCCCTCATTTGTACTATTAATACTGATCTCCTACAGCCTTAACCAGAATCAGCGAGGAGCAACCTCTGTTGCCATCGTTATCGGCTGTACCTCCTGGTATTGGACAACAAGATCTGTTCGTTCACAGGTTATTTCTCTTCGTAACAGAGATCATGTTAACCTAAGTAAGCTGTCCGGACACAGCCTTATCAGGATTATACTCACCGACATCCTGCCCTATATCGCTTCCTACGTTGTTATGGCTCTGATTCTTCAAATATCATCAGCCATTCTCGCAGAAGCACAGCTCTCCATGATCGGCCTTGGTCCGAAGACTACCGAGATACCTACTCTAGGCTTGATGATGAACTGGGCGATGCTTTACTCCGCACATCTGAACGGCTCTTGGTGGGCATATTTTCCGGTTATCCTCTCGATAGCCCTGATATCATTCTCGTTAAACTTTATGAATACCGGTCTCGATCAGGTGTTCAATCCCACTTTGAGAGATTAGGAGGTCTGTTATGGGTAAGACAATTCTTGAGGTTAATAACCTTACAACAAAATATATCACCCGCTTCCGTGAAGATGTATATGCCGTTGATCATGTATCCTTTAAGATTGAAGAAGGCAAATCCGTTGGTATTGCAGGTGAATCCGGATGCGGAAAATCAACTCTTGCGCTTAGCTTGATGGGATATTACTTCGCTCCACTACATTATATGAGCGGTGATATCATCGTTGACGGACAGAACATCTCTAAGCTTGATCCTGACACCATTCGTAAAAGCATTCTTGGTACAGAGATCGCATATATTCCTCAGGCAGCGATGAATGCGTTAAATCCGACTCAGAAAATCATTCGCTTCATAGAGGACGTTATCCATGTTCATGAGCCAAAGATGCCGAAGAAAGATATTTATGATATTGCAAGAAAACGTTTCGAAGAGCTTGGATTACCTGCCTCCGTATTGGAGAAGCATGCCGTAGAATTATCCGGTGGTATGAAGCAGCGTACCGTTATTGCAATCTCCACTATTCTATCTCCGAAGGTCTTGATCGCTGATGAGCCCTCCAGTGCTCTGGATGTAACCAGTCAGAAGATGGTTATCAAGATGCTTCGTAACCTGATGGAGAAAGGTTATATTAAGTCCATGATCTTTATTACTCATGAGCTTCCCTTACTCTATAATGTCACGGATGACATCATGGTAATGTATGCAGGCCAGATTGTTGAAAAAGGTACCGCTAAGGAGATGGTATTCAATCCCATCCATCCCTATTCCAAGGGTCTTATGGGCTCCATCATTGTACCTGAGTCCGGTACCCGTGATATTAAGCTGGCAGCAATTCCCGGAACACCTCCGAATTTAAAAAAACCTCCGGCAGGCTGCCGTTTTGCAGAGCGTTGCAAATATGTAACCAGCGAATGCAAGGTAAATTCCATTGGTCTGCGTGAATGTGGTGATGGACGTAGCTACCGTTGTATTATTGATATTGAGAAGCTAAGGGAGGAATATGCAAATGAGTGATACAAGACCCATGTGTTTAAGCGGGAAGGGCGTCACAAAGGTATTCGGCTTTGGAGAGAAAAAAACAGTCGCAGTTGATCATGTTGACTTTGAATTTCATGAGGGCGAACTCATCTCCATCGTTGGCGAATCCGGCAGTGGCAAAACTACCCTGAGCAAGATGCTTCTCGGTCTCATTAATGTTACGGAAGGCCAAATTTTCTTTCAGGATAAACCGCTCGATATCAGTACACGTAAGAAGAAAAAGGAATATTGGAAGGATATTCAGGCCATCTTCCAGGATCCCTTCTCCTCCTATAACGTATTTACGAAAATTGATCGCGTTTTACTCGATTGTATCCATATGCGTGGAGGAAAACATCTGTCCATGGACAAGAAGATTGAAATGATGACCGAGGCTTGCAGCTTCGTAAATCTGAAATTTGCGGAGTTGACGAATAAATATCCCTTTGAGCTTTCCGGCGGACAGATGCAGCGTCTTATGATTGCACGTATCTTCCTCCTCAAACCCAAGATTCTTCTTGCGGATGAGCCTACCTCCATGATTGATGCCTGTTCCCGTGCAACGATTCTGGATATGTTGTTAAATCTGCGTAATGAAATCGGTATGACAATTATCTTCATCACACATGATATCGGCCTCGCTTACTATATCTCCGATAGCGTATATATTATGGAACATGGTAAATTCGTGGAAAGCGGTACTGCAGATGAGGTAATTCTTAATTCAAAAGCAGCTTATACCAAGCGCTTAATCAGTGATGTCCCAAAGATTTATGAGGAATGGGATCTTTCTACTGTAAGTACTTCGGCAGAGGCATAAATATCTGTTAGTAAACGGATAACATATCTCCCTCACACTTGGGATGTATGTTATCCGTTTCTGTGGCGGGTACATACATATTTAAAATGAGCAAGTTCTTACAAATGAAATTAATCAAAATGAAAGGCACAATTAATGACTGCTTTGCTAATCATTATAAGTCTCATCATATGAGCTGGCTCCATTGCTTCTGGGGTGTCGGAGCCGTAGTAGGTCCGATGATTATCTCCCTGTTTATATAGGATGCCAATTGGAGAAAGGGGTATCTATCTCATTACCTATCTCTTTCTCTGTATTCACTTGGAGACATCCCGGTATACTTATGAAAAATACGACTAAAGTATAGCTGGTTATCATACCCTACCAGATTAGAGACCTCACTGATGGAAAGCGAATGGTTATTCAGGAACTCCTTAGCATTCTGTAATCGGATGTTCGTGATGTATTGCTTCGGAGCATAGCCGGTGTATCTCTTAAATTCCCGTATAAACCAACAACAGCTGATATGATAGCTATCAGCCAATGAAGAGATATTGATATCTTTCTGATATTCATGATGTATCCAGTCAATCAACTCATCAAACATGGAATGATATCCACGCTTTTCCCGTTCAGCGGTATAGGAATTTCTAGCCATCAAAATTAGCAATTGCCTAAAGTAAGCTTCTGCCATCTCTATGTTCGAGATCCGATCCATCCTAAGCTCTGTTATAATCTTCTCAAATAGCTCAGTCAGCTCCTCCTTCGCGTAAAGTACCATGGGTCGACCTGCAAATAAACCAAGCGAATTTAGTAGCTGCTCTACCCCTCTACCGGTAAAATGAATCCAGTAGATATCGGGTTTCTCCTGCAATATATAGTAGTAATCCTGAGGCATCCCGGGTTGATAAAGAAATGCTCCTCCCTTACCGACATCATACCTTGACCCTTCCAGATTAAAGTGTGCCCTGCCCTCTGACACATAAAGAAGTTGATAATCTCGTCTTCCAGTCGGTCTAATGGTAGACATTTTCTTTAGATGAATTAATTTATAGTGACCACAGCTTTTCACTAACAGCTCTGACTCCTCAGACGGAAGATCATCATCTATTTTATTATAATAACCAGAATAGCTAAACATATTTTTCTCACCTTGTAATGTATGTAATTGTACGCGTATAGATCAATTTTGTTAATGCAACTCACATCTAATGTTCATTTAACCATACCAATCATACCAAATGGGTATCATTTTGTCCATATATAAAGCAAGAATGATTATAGTAAAATATAGTCCTCGTGCTACAATTATCTCATATAAAAAAAGATTTTATACTATCATAAAATCCTTACAAAAACTATGAAATTCTTACATTATGAGGTGCTTCATTATGAGATTACCAAAATATTATGAAGATACGAAAAATCTTCACATAGGTACCATGCCAAACCGTGCTTACTATGTTCCCTATGATAAGGAAAATCAGACAGAGAAGCTACAGCTTCTGAACGGAACCTGGAAATTTAAGTATTATAATAACCGTTTTGAGGTGGAAGAGAACTTCTTCACACCGAATTATGATCTTATTAGCTTTGCTGAACTTCCTGTTCCGAGCTGCTGGCAAAACCACGGCTATGACAATCATCAGTACACCAATGTTAATTATCCCTTTCCCTATGATCTGCCCTATGTGCCGGAGCAGAATAATCCCTGCGGCGCCTATGTACATCATTTTCAGGTTGACAAGCAACAGCTATCCGGGAGAAATTATCTGAATTTTGAAGGTGTAGATTCCTGTTATTATGTATGGTTGAACGGAAGCTTTATCGGCTTTAGCCAGGTCTCCCATTCTACCAGTGAATTTGATATATCAGAGCAGCTTGTTGAAGGCGAGAATACTCTTGCTGTACTGGTTATGAAGTGGTGCACCGGAAGCTATTATGAGGATCAGGATAAGTTCCGCATGTCAGGAATCTTCCGCGACGTATACATCCTGTCAAGAGCGAAGGAGCACATTCGCGACTACTTTGTGAAAACCGCTTTAAACGATGATCTAAGTGAGGCCTCGGTAACCGTTGATCTCGAGTATCTAGGAGAGGAGATTCCTACCACAGCCTCTCTCTATGATTGCAACCATAGCCTGCTTGAGACGAAACAGGTTTATCAAAAGCAGGTTGCCTTCCAAGTAGTAACACCATTGCTCTGGAATGCGGAAACACCTCATTTATATACCCTCGTGCTGTCTACCGAAGAAGAGGAGATTACTCAGAAGATCGGCATTCGGGAGATTGAGATTAAAAACAGTGTAATATTATTAAATCGTACCCCCATCAAGTTTAAGGGCGTGAATCGACATGACAGTGATCCGGTAACCGGATATACCATTAGCCAGGAGCAGGTGCTTAAGGATCTTTCTCTGATGAAGCAGTACAACATCAACGCAATCCGTACCAGCCATTATCCGAACGCACCCTGGTTTCCTTCCCTTTGCGATGAATACGGCTTTTATCTGATCGCGGAAGCAGATCTTGAGACTCATGGAGCAACTAGCTTCTATTCCGGTTCTTATGAAAGCACCTACGGTGACATTGCACAGAATCCCATCTCCGATGATTTTATTCTTGATCGGGAGCAGCGCAATGTTCAACGAGATAAAAACCATCCGTCCATTCTAATCTGGTCTTTAGGTAATGAAAGTGGTTGGGGTGCCAGCCTTGAGAAGGCCGGTAGATGGGTTAAGCAATATGATAGCACCAGATTACTCCATTATGAGGGCAGTGTACATGTTACGGGTGGTTATCAGGCGGATCTATCCATGCTTGATGTATATAGCAAAATGTATGATTCTGTTGCAGATATCGATCAATATTTTAGTAACCCGGAGAATAAAAAGCCCTATGTACTCTGTGAGTATTGCCATGCAATGGGTAATGGCCCCGGCGATCTTGAGGATTACATGAAGAAAATATATAAATATGATGGTATGGTCGGCGGTTTTATCTGGGAATGGTGTGATCATGCTATCTATCTTGGCGAGACAGAGGATGGTAGAAAGAAATATGCTTATGGTGGTGATTCCGGAGAATATCCCCATGACGGTAACTTCTGTGTGGACGGTCTCGTCTATCCAGACCGTAGCGTAAGTACAGGTCTTATCGAATATAAAAATGTTCTACGTCCCATACGTGCTATCATGTTAGACGCAGACAGAGGGATTATTCATCTGGAGAACAAGCTGGACTTTACGAACACCAAGGACTTTATCTCCATTACCTATCAGTTGGAGAATAATGGTCGGATGATCGGTGAAGGCTTTATTAAAGAGCTCGATATCCCTCCTCATGAGACAAGAGAGCTGTTCCTTCATTACAGCATTCCGGAGCATGGAGTAACCTTACTGAAGCTCAACTATGTGCAGAAGGTGGATCTTCCCTTCACAAAAGCCGGCCACGAATTAGGCTTTGATCAGCTATTATTAAAAGAGGGAAGTTTTATTCCGGAATATAATAATTCGCTTACCCGCGAAGCAAATAGCGATCCAGCTTCTCAGGGTAATAGCTCCACTTTGAGTGTTTCTGCTCCTCTTCATTTAGAGGATAATGAACAATCGCTGATCGTATCCGGGAAGGATTTTTCATATCAATTCAATAAACTGACCGGTCTCTTGGAGGATATCTCTAAGCGTGGAATGAAGCTTCTGGAGCGTCCCATGGAATTCAATCTCTGGAGAGCGCCTACCGATAATGACCGTAATATCAGAAACGAATGGGAACGAGCAGGCTATGACAGAACCATGGTTCGCGTCTATCATACCGAAGTTACTACCGATGAATTCGGCAATGCAGTTCTTGAGGCTAAGCTGGCGATTAATGCAATTCAAAGGGAGCATATGGTGGATATGGCGATACTTTGGACAATCTCACCCAGAGGCGAACTTAGCTTAAAGGCTGAGGTCCTTCGTAATACCAAGATGCCCTACCTCCCCCGCTTTGGTCTTCGTCTCTTCCTGCCCAAGTCCTATGATCAGGTGCAATACTTTGGTTATGGGCCTTATGAAAGCTACATTGATAAACACCAGGCCTCCTACGTCGGATTATTTGAACAGAGTGTCTCCACGATGTTTGAGGACTATATCTTCCCTCAGGAGAATTCCTCCCACTTTGGCTGTAGATACCTTAGTGTCAGCGACTCAGCTGCTTCCTCGAAGCTGACCGTTACCGCAGCACAGGATTTTGCCTTCAATGTCAGTGAATATACACAGGAGGAGCTTACGAAGAAGGCTCACAACTATGAACTGGAGAAATCTCCTTATACTGTGGTATGTGTGGATTACAAACAGAGCGGAATCGGCTCCAACAGCTGTGGTCCTGTGCTCTTACCGCAGTATCGACTAGAGGAGGAGAAGTTTAACTTTACCTTTCATTTTAACTTTCAATAAATTCAATAATTACGTAACAACATATGAATAGGTATAAGAAGGGCATCTTATCAATCTTTCTTTTATTGTAAACCTAGCAATAGAAAGCATGCTTCATTCGCTTTTATTGTCATTCATGAAAAGAAAGCCCGCTTAGTATCCCCTTCTTGATTATCAAGTAAAAGAAAAAGAAGGACAATATACTCCCAACAAAAGTGATATGAGAGAATATTGTCCTTCTTTGATTCTTTGTTTCTTTATTTGATATGAACTGCCTTAAGCAAATTCATGAATTAACCGATTCACTACCTCCGGATCATAAGCCCGGTCTAAGAGAGGTATTCCAGCTTGTAGGACGGAATTATTCTGATGGAAGGTCTGACGATCTTCACGGTAAATAACGCCGATCGGAATCTTCTCATCGAATTCCATCGCCTTCTCCATCGCTGCCAGCTTATTGGTTGGATCATAGCTGTCATCCAACTCATATGCTCTCTGGTTGTAATAAGCAAAGGTATTAATCTTATTAAAGCTTACACAGGGCTGTAGAATATCAACTATGGCATAGCCGTCGTATTCGATTGCCTGCTTCATGATAGCAGTCAGATGTTCCTTTCGGCCACTGAAGGCTCTACCGACAAAGCCGGCTCCTGCTGCTATTGCTAACATAATCGGATTTAGAGGTGTTGTTGTATTCCCATTCACTTGAACATCCGTTACTATTCCCTTAACAGAGGTCGGAGAGGCTTGCCCCTTGGTCAGACCATAAATCTGATTATCATGGACAAAATGTGTAATGTTCACATTTCTTCGAATGTTATGTAGAAAATGATTTCCACCTTCTCCATAAGTATCACCGTCTCCGGAGTTAACGATAACCGTTAGCTTTTCATTTGCTATTTTTGCAGCTATTGCAGCGGGTAAAGCTCTTCCGTGCAGACCGCAATATTGATTCGCACTGATATATTGGGGCAGCTTCGCCGCCTGGCCAATTCCAGCAACCATTAATACCTCGTATGGATCCTTGCCCAATTCCTCCAGAGCAGCCTTCAAACTGTCCAAAATATTAAAATTACCGCAGCCGGGGCACCAGGCTGTCTCACGAGTCTCAAATTTCTTATCACTCATCGTACTACCCCCTTTCTTATACGACTGGCAATCTCTTCTCCAGTAATTTGTCTACCGTCATATTTTAAAATACTTTCCTGACATCGGATGCCGGTCTGTTCCCTTATAAGGTCCGCCAGCTGGCCGGTTGCATTCTGCTCTACATTAATAATCCTATTTACCTTTGATGATTTTTCATTCAGAAGCTTCTGTGGAAGCGGATAGATATCTCCAAAGAGTAAAGCACCGAACTTCTCTTCACCCTCCTTATTAAGCAACTCCACTGCGTCCATGATCGGTCCGTAGGTAGATCCCCAGCCTACGATCAGGATATCACAGTCCTCGACTCCTACATATTCCGGCTCCAATAATTCAAGCTTTAAGCTCTCCAGCTTTCTCATTCGCTTATCCATCATCTGATTACGTACCGTGGCATCCTCCGTAATCCGTCCGAATTCATCATGCTCATCACTGTCGGCGGTAACGAAATTCCTGGTCTTACCCGGTATTAAACGAGGAGAGATACCACTTTCCGTATACCTGAAACGAAGATATTCTCCTTCGGGTACATCTTCTACCTCCAAGGGTTTGATTACCTTCACCTTGGATAAATCATAAGGCTCCACACTGGCTGTAGAGTCTCCCAGATACTGATCACTTAGTAGAATTACCGGTATCTGATACCTCTCTGCAATATCCAGAGCTCTCGCCGTCTGATAAAAGGCATCCGTATGGTTACGAAGTGCGATTACCATCCTTGGAAACTCTCCCTGGGAAGCAGAGATAACGAATTTTAGGTCACTTTGCTCCGTCCTCGTGGGAAGACCTGTTACCGGACCCGGCCTCTGTACATCCACTACTACCAGTGGAATTTCCGCCATACCGGACAATCCTAGGGCTTCCACCTTCAGAGAAAAGCCCCCGCCTGAGGTTCCTGTCATGGCCGGTGTTCCTGCATAGGAAGCTCCGATCGCCATATTAATTGCTGCTATTTCATCTTCTGCCTGTTCTACGACAATACCAGCTGCTTCACCTTTCGAAGCCAGATATTCCAGAATCGTTGTGGAGGGTGACATAGGATATGCACTATAAAAACGCAGCCCTGCTGCAATAGCGCCAAGTGCTAGAGCCTGATTACCGGATAGGATGATCTTCTCCTTATCCTTCTCACCAAAGGGAGTGATAAGACTCTCTACAAGCTCATGCCCTCTGGTTAACGCTTTCATATTAGGTTCTACAAATTGTTCTCTGACAAACTGTCTTAATACTTTATCTGCCTTGCCAAGATCTTCACCAAAGAGCTTTAACAATGCACCCATGGCAATCATTCCGGCAAAACGCGGATTGCCTAATTCCTTACTGATAGCAACCATATTGATTGCTATCTTACGGGAATCCTCCACCGCATAGGAACTATCGCAAAGAATGAAGCCCTCAGGCTTCAGTTCCGGAAGATGCAGCTGTACGGTCTCTTCATTGAAAGCAACAATACCGTCTAGCTTTAGGCTGTGAGAATAGACTCTATCCTTACTAACTCGTAGCAAGGTAAAGTTATGCCCGCCTCTTACCCTAGACATGAAATCACGTACTGCAAATACATGATATCCTGAATTCGTAAAAAATTTCTGTAGGATGGCAACCGTCGTTTCAACTCCCTGACCGGCTGCTCCACCGATTAATATATTATACAAGAGTATTCCCTCCTTAATAATGATTTGTTATTGATAATGATTATCATAAACATTATACAATTTAATTTTATAAAATTCAATAGTATAATTCCTATTTTATAAATTTTTTATACCTAAGTAGCAACTCATACATATTATATGTTGTTCGGTGGGTATTTCAGACGAACTATCCGTAAGATGCGTCATCCCAAATTTATCCTTGTTCACTTACCGGAGGGCTTTTTGTGTTATAGGACGAACTGTCCTAAAGCTGAAAAAGGCCACAAGTTTCTATCGTATTCATACACCGACAGAAGCTGTGGCCAATAGATACCATATGCAGTTGGTTCGTAGAAGTCTTAATTATGAATCAGCAATAATCGCACTTGCAAAAAATTCAGGCAGATGAAAGTTCGGCGTAGCATTATCAATCGGCGCATAGCTGCCGAAGTGCTCCCTACCAGAGGTTTCACATATCTTATAGAAATTACAGGTGAAGCTATCCCCCTGCTGCAAAGGCCTGATCTCATACATTGAGCAGATCAGCTCCATGGGTACCTTAAGGAGAACATGCCAATATGCTTCCTCTATCACAGCTTTACAGGTTGCTTTAACCAGTGTAAGAGTCGACAGACTTTTTCTCCTCTTTGCCGTTCCAAATTGACTCAAGATTGCACCATTGGCATTCATTTCAAAGTTAAGATAACGTTGTTCCTGTTGATCGGGTGCAAAATTCAGAAATGCTTCCAAAGCGCTGTCCCTATAAACAGGATCATCATCCACCACATAGCTTCGAAGGGGATTGCTCTCTATTGCGGTCATGGATATCACCAGACCATAGCCGTCCAGTAGTGCCATTTTACCGAAGGCCTTTGGCCCAGCATCCTCTGTCCACTTATAGTGGTCGATGTGAAAAACCTCGCATTCCTCCAGCTGTTCTATTGTTTGTATTGTCCGTACCAGGTATGTCATAATGCTCCTCCAATCGGTGAATATATGAATTATCGTCATTCAGATTCTCGTCCATATTCGCTCCGCAATTAATTACTGCGATTGCCTATTTATTTTACTGTAATATTCATCTCTTGTCATTATGATATATCAAAATAATACTGGAAAAGTTCATTTCTCACTGCTAAGAACTTCTTGATAGATGACACAATTACTGTTTTGTGTTTCCCAACAAACCAACTTTTGTACATCTCCATCTGATAGGCATATTTCCCGGCAGACTTCATATATTGCTATGAACTAACCTATGAGGTTACGGATTATGGATCATGCTTCTACGAATCATACCATCGAACATAACACAATGATATTGAATGGAAACGGGCAGGTAAATGCTGTTCCAGACGAGGCTGTCCTTCGATTGGGCGTCCAGACAGAAGGAGAAAATCTTCAGACGATACAAGCAAACAATGCAGAGCTGAGCCAAGCAGTACTACGGGCTCTGCGACAGCTTGGAATAGACAATATAAAGACATTTCAATACAATATCAACAAGGTTTATGATTTTGTCGACGGCAAGCAGCTAGATAAGGGATATACTGTACGTAATATTTTCGAGATAAGAACCGATGATTTAAGCATCGTAGGAGCTGCAATTGATGATGCGGTAAACAACGGTGCCAACATCGTAGATTTGATTCAATTTGAGGTATCGGATATAAGCCTTTATTACCTGCAGGCTTTGAATCTTGCTGTAGCTGACGCTTATGAAAAGGCGACCTCGATTGCTGATAACTTAGGAATTCATTTCTCTCCCTATCCGAGAAAAATCACTGAGAACAGCACCCCACAAATCCCCTTCCGGACAATTAATATGAGAGAAGGCGCCTTTGCTACCCCGATTGAAGCCGGAACGAATCAGATTGAGGCTTCCGTAACCATTGAATTTACCTTTTAAGATTCACTTGTCACGAAAAAGGATGTTGTAGAGCGGTTTTGTATAAAACCAGCTTTTACAACATCCTTTCATACTTTTAACTATCTAAAATAAAATCTAATCCCGTTCCATTACCTCACGTAATACCAATAATCCTCTCATCATCGTCGGAAATCCGGCGGTTGGTCCCACTAAGAGAATGGCATGTTCAATCTCCTCTTTTGTGCAACCACTCTTCATGGCTTTTAGGATATGGGTTCGAAGCGAATACTCATTCTTGCAATCCGTGGAAAGAGCTACTTTGATCAGCCACCTAGTCTTCTCATCCAGAGGACCGCCTTTTTCATGTACCAGCTTACCATAATTCTGATAAGCTTCATAAATCTCACCATGATTTTCAATTAGATAATCCAGATTTTCTTCAATCCTCGGATAGTTCTTAATATTTTCATCCATATACAGACACCGCCTTTTTTCTTTTATTCTTAACATAAATGACAAAGAAAAATCACATTACTGATATTATGATTGTAATACATATTTTACTATTTTTCTACAAGAAACTTTAGAATCACCTCTTCTTATCCCAGATGCTTCTGCATTCTAATAATACCTTCTGCATACAGAAGCCGTTACAACCACCCTGCTTCTTATAAGCACAACTACTGCAATCAGGTGAATTGGTATCTTTAGTCTGAATGCCGACGACTTTTCCACCTTCTACCTTCGTCTCTATATAGCAGTTCTCTAAGGTACAAATCCTATGATCACAGTATCGTCAATAGATACAGCTATGTTCCTGCATCTCATTTCGTTTCATATTCCCCATAACTTAACACCTTCACAATTTCAAGATCCCTGACCTTATCAAACAAATAGTCCTTTATCTGATCTGCCGTAATACCAAGTGCTATGGATAGTTCGTCGTACAGATACATTTCTGCAAGCTTAAAATACTTCTCATCGGTAGCAGATACTGACTTTCCTTCTGACTTTCGTTCTTCCTTACGCAAATATAAGGTCTTTATAATCTTAATCCATTCCTCACAGCAATTAGATCTAATTGCTTTCTTGTAATATTCCTCACGGAATTTATCATTTGAGATCCACAACACATCAATGTTCGGTATCCGATTAATCAATGCAAGCGCTTCTTCTCTGGTAAGGATTTTTCGCATGGTAACCTTTGTATTATCCACCGGGGTATATATCGTATGACCGGCGGTTCGCACCGGATGCAGTATATAATATTTGCTGTTCTTATCAAATCCCGTCATAGGCGGCGTGGAAATATCAGCAATTTTGCATACTCCATTCTCTCCATATATGATATAATCATTTATTTCAAACATTTTCATTCTCCTATCAACCAAGGCAAACATCAGCCAGGTGGCGGAAATATATCCGTATGAGTAGTGCCATATTCTTATTTTATCAGAAAACTCCTCATTTTGTAAGCAATTTTCAGCCTAAATACACATTTTTGTTAATTGTGTCCCATAGAATTGCCACAACCTCTGTGCAGAATCACAATATATCCATAAAACGACACATATAACACAGTTCTCCTATCGATTCCTTCCTCAGTTATCCATAAAGCCGAGCGATTATGTGACTTTGAACAGAAATATATTTCAATGCAAGAAAGGCAATAGAATCGGATGAATGATTCTACTGCCTTTTTGTATCTTGTTTAAAACGATTAACCTATTATATATCCTCTGAATATCGAAAGCCCTTAAAGTCAGCATATCCCCCGGAGGCTTTGGTCGCATAGCAGTATAGCCCGATCCGATACCCCATAAAATGATCCAGGGTATATTTCATCTTTAAGGGTGTTCCGACGATGATCCATTCCTTATTATCGTAAGAATAATAGAATTTAGCCAAATCAATGTTGTCCGCAAAATCAAAGCATATTTTAAAATAAAGGGTATCCTGAATGAGCTGAATACGTACTTCCTCCTGCTGCTCCTGTCCCGGAACGCCATTCTTTCTTACAATATATGATCTCCCCTCCAAGTCGACTTCGATACCGATAAGGCCATAGTGGCTCTGTAAAGCGAGGAGACCCGAGCAGTCCCCCGGCTGTAACCCATTTGCACTTAATAACACACTCATACTGCAGGTCGGTCCCTTCGTTCTTTGAGTTAGGGTGTTGCGTGCCTGAAGTACATCATCTGTTAAATGTCCTGTTTTAAGCCTTAAATAACCGGAGCGTTCTGTAAAGCTCCATAAGGATGAATCCGGATTATGATTCCATTGCCAGAAGTGTGACAGTTTATTCTCCGAGTGATCGAATTCATCGCTCCCATATAGTAGAGCTGCTTTCTCTGAAGAGTATGCCAACCTCAAGCTTGTCGGTGCTTTCCCGCCGATTCCCATCATCGGCCATGCATCCATCCAGGTTACGGGTACCAGATGTGGAATTCGTCCTACGGCACCATGGTCCTGGAACAATACAGCATACCAGTCCCCTGTAGGTGTATCAACCATAGCACCCTGTGCTACTCCGCAATTATGGTAGCCCATGTCATCATCTAAAATCACTTTTCTTTCATACTCTCCAAGGAGTTCCTTTGAACGATAACAAACCTGTCTTCTTCTCTTATTTCCATCAAAGGGCCATTCTATAAATTGTAGATAATAGTAATCTCCGATCCTATATGCATGGCAACCCTCACAGCGAAGCATGATCTGTTCCGAAGGCGTCTTAAATAACAACTGGTGAATGCCGCCCTCCTTAACTCCGGAACCGTCCGGCTCCAGCTCTGTAATCATGATATCTCCACCATTATATATTATGTATAGATGTCCTTGATCAAAGAGTAAGGAGGAATCATGATAGATCCCATCCAATTCATGTCTCTTCCACTCACCACTCTCAATATCTTCACTGTAATAGATAAATGTCTTCTTTAAATCATTACAGTCAAAGCAAATATAGTACCTTCCATCATAGAAGCGTAAGCTTGCTGCCCACTGCCCGCTACCATATACATTCTGACCATTTTCCAATCGATATGCCGGATTATCCTCAATGCTTTCATAGAGATAGGATACCGTCTCCCAATTCACCAAATCCTTGGATTTCATAATAGGACATCCTGGCATCATATGCATGGTTGTGGTAACCATATAATAAGTATCACCCACCCGGATCACATCCGGGTCCGGATAATCCATCCACAATAACGGGTTGTGATATTCAAGTTGTTCCATTCTTTAAGGACCTCTTCTCTGCTTCTCAAGCTGATTTCTGTTCATAATGTAGATAATGATATAGCATCTCAATTTTGTCTCTATTCTTTATAAATAAATCAATGATTTCAGGGTCGAAATGTTTTCCTCTTCCTTCTATCAATATTGCGAAGGCAGTATTCAAATCATAGGCTTCCTTATATGGCCTTCTGCTGGTCAATGCATCAAAGACATCGGCAACGGCTACAATTCGCGCACTCAGTGGTATCTCCTTCCCTTTCTTGCCGTAAGGGTAACCAGAACCGTCCCAACGTTCATGATGCCCCTCGGCAATCTCAACCCCCATGCCAAACCAGCTCTTGCTCGTACTTCCCATATTCTTTTCCGCCATTTTTAATACCTCTGCTCCATATAATGCATGCAGTTTCATTTCCTCATACTCTTCCTTCGTCAGCTTTCCAGGCTTTAATAATATTTTATCGCTGATGCCCACCTTACCGATATCATGAAGGGGACTAAAGCGTTCCAGCATTTCAATAAATTCAAGAGTAACCTTTTCTGTGCTATTGCTATCATATAGAAGTTCACCGATGAGCTTCGTATAACTTTTCATTCGTATCAGATGCTCCCCGGTGTCTTCATCTCGAGCTTCGGCAAGCTTAGCGAGGGCCAGGGTGCTGCTATAAAGCATATCATTAATTACAATATTCTGATTAAAGCTGATTGCAACGCTGTTCACCAGGGTTTTAAGAAAGTTCAGGTGTCCGGTATGATATACATTTTTCCGGCTACTGGAGAAGAAAATCACGCCTACCGGACGACCCGATACCTTGAGCGGCAGCGTAATAGAGGCTCTGATCCCTGCATCCAGAAGCACCTTATTATATAGTTTCATCTCCCTACCTGCAGTGTACTCTTCCAAATCATTAATAATTCTGGCCTCCCCTGTCTCTATTAATTTGCCCAGGCTTGTTTCATTGATATGACATCTCATCCCCTTAATATTACCTGGTAATCCGATAATAGTATCATCGGATACACCATAGGAGGCTTCCAGCACTTGATTATCCTCATTTATCAGTGCAATCCCTATATAATTATAAGGAATATAAGCAGAGAATGTAGTATTAATAAAATCTAGCGTTTCCGCAAAGGAGGAGTTATTGTTAATATTTTCAATCAGAGAAATTAGATTATCAATTTTATGAAACATCACATTAATCTCCCCTACGATAGGGAGCATCGTTTTTTGTGTAAGATGCTTAACCTGCTCTGTTTCTGAAGCTAATCCTATGTCCGTAATTCCTTGGATTAATTGCTTATAGGGCTGCACCACGAATTTGATGAGATTATATAATGCATAAATCAACACTGTAATTAATATGCCAAAGGTAATTAAAATATATTGTTCCATATTATTTGTTGTATGTAGGGAATTCTTGAGTATCTGATTCTGTAGGTCATCGCACAATTCCAGCAGCTTCATATTGTTCTCATTGATATAGATAGTAGCTTCCGCTGTCTGACTGCTTAACTGATTCGTCCCTACCAATTCATTAATCGCTGTCTCAAATCCCTTCCAAAGAATATCGATCTGCGTTAGATTATGAGAATTATGAAGAATGGAATTCTTAATATCAATGACATCCTCATCATTCATCATGTAACCGTTATGTATTGTCGTAAGAGCGTTAGAGAACTTCTTCTGAGAACTAGATAGGTTCTCTTTAGCCTCTTTTATTTTTTGATGGATGATCTCCTCCTGTTGATAAGTTTGATCAGTCTCTAATGACTGCATCAAAGCATACAAGCGGTTTGCATCCTTTGCAATCAGCTGTGTATACATACGTTGTGTTCCAAAGGCATTAATAATCATTTTATCTTCTTCTTCTTTATTTCCGGTCCGAATGACTAGATAAACAGATAATAATAATATTGTGAGAATCGTAATCACCACAATGTATATCATCTTTCTTATCTTCCTGAATGTTGGCGTGTTCCCTGACATTACTCAGTTTCCTCCTGCTATAAATATTGAATCTATATGTTATACGATATTAAATAGCGCGAATTTTGTCAATCGATACGATTAATATTTTTAACCTTTTTATATATTCTCTCTTTCGTTTAAAACATGCTACAAATATATTCAAATACCCACATGGCTGACATTGAGTTAATTCATATTCTTCGTCCTATTTTAGCCGTTTCTACCTATATTACCTTTCTATTTTCCACCATACTAGTTCCCCCGTCTCCTTATATCTGACAGCCCCTATGTGTTCTAGTAGATTACATGATGGTATATTCGTCTTTTCTGTGTCTGCAATCACAGAAAGTACCTTAGGATTTGCAAATATCCATTGAATTAACTTGTTTATTGCTTCTGTAGCGTAACGATTCCTTCTATATTTCTCATCAATAATATAGCCTATAATAACTTCACCAGATTCATTGGGTAAACCTTTTAATATTATATAGCCGATAATTATATTTTCTTCTTTTTGGATTATAGCCCAATTTGTGAACCATTCATAATTACCTTCATTCTCCAGTACTTTTTTCAACCTTATCTTCATAGCATACTGCATTTCTTCATCATCAATAATTGTTTTAATAACCTTTAATCCCAGCTCTGTCTGCATTTTGCCGTAATCTTCCAATGCTAAGGCAAGGCTTTTTGCCTGTAAAGGCAACAATTTCAGTCTCTCTGATTCTAAATAATAATACTTCATAGTTTGTGGAAATTCTTTCACTTCACTTACTTTCAACAATACGTTATTCATCATAATATTCCTCCATAAAATCATTATTGGGGCATAAAAAAAGCCCAGACTAGTTTCTCGACTAACCCAGGAAAAATAAGTTAAAACAGATTTTATGCATCGGAAATAAAATCAAATGAATAAAGCTTTCCCAGGAGTAGTCTTCATAAAATTGATAAAAACATTCAATTGTCTATTCATTGGCAAACCACTCCTAAAGTATTTAATAAGTGCAATATAAATCAATCTATCATACCTGTCAAGATATTTTTATCGCTTCATAGATTACCTGTCCTTCTTAAACTAATTAATCTCGATGATACCATCAATAAATCCTATTATAAATTGGCATAATAACTATATCATTTATGAAGTTATCATAATTATCATATTCATTAAAGATAAGGAGCATAAAAATGAACACAACCGAACATGTAACGAATAAAGGACAGGGAACAACACGAATACCCAACAAATTAATCGATGAAAAATCGCCTTACCTTTTACAGCATGCCTATAACCCAGTCAAATGGTATCCCTGGGGAGAAGAGGCTTTCCAAAAAGCAAAGGTGGAAAATAAACCCATCTTTCTAAGCATCGGGTACAGTACCTGTCACTGGTGCCACGTCATGGCTCACGAATCCTTTGAGGATGACGAAGTAGCGAATCTCTTGAACGAATCCTTTATCTGTATTAAGGTGGACAAGGAGGAACGTCCGGATATTGACACCGTATATATGACGATCTGTCAGGCTACCACAGGTCACGGTGGCTGGCCACTTACCATCCTAATGACACCACACCAAAAGCCCTTCTATGCAGCAACCTATATCCCGAAGCATACTCAATACGGGATTCTCGGTCTGGTGGAGTTATTAGACCAGATTGCTGTAAAATGGGCGAAAAATCCTACCTCAATGCTTCGAACCGGTGATCAGATTGCCGACATCATGAAGCATGAATATGAGGCTTCTTACGATAGTGCTAAGGTTTCCAAGGAACTAATCGGTCTGGCAGTGACCCAGTTCAATCAAATCTTTGATCACGATTATGGCGGTTTTGGCAATGAACCCAAATTCCCCATGCCCCATAACCTGATGTTTTTGCTACGGTATGCTAAGCTTGAGTCCGATGAGACGGCACTCTTTATGGTCGAAAATTCCCTGATGCATATGTACCGCGGTGGTATTTATGACCATGTAGGGTATGGTTTCTCCCGTTATTCCACGGATGCCAGATGGCTGGTACCACATTTTGAGAAGATGCTGTACGATAACGCTTTGCTCGCCATTACCTATACAGAAGCTTACCAGAGTACGAAGAATCCTATCTACAAGGCGGTAGCTGAACAAATTCTGGAATATGTCCGCAGGGAAATGACTGACAAGGAAGGCGGCTTCTACTGCGCACAGGACGCAGACAGCGAAGGAGTGGAAGGAAAATATTATGTATTTACTCCGGAGGAGGTTACCTCTGTGCTGGGCAACGATGACGGCTCCTTCTTCTGTGAATACTTTAACATCACGAAGGAAGGGAACTTTGAAGGTGCATCAATCCCGAATCTGATTAAATCAAATGAGTTAAAGCCGGATAACGAGAGGGTACAGCGCGTATGCAATCAGATGTATACCTATCGTTTAAATCGAACCCAGCTTCATAAAGATGATAAGATTTTGACCTCCTGGAATGCCTTGATGATTACGGCTTATGCCGCCGCTGCCAAAGTATTTCAGAAAGAGGATTATGCTGAAGTTGCAAAGCAGGCTTCCGAATTTATTGACACCAGATTGACCGACGAGGCAGGCAGACTCTATATACGCTTCCGTGAGGGTAACACAGCACATTATGGACTCCTCGATGACTATGCCTTTTATTGTATGGCGTTATGCTCCTTATATGAGGCAACCTTTGAAATCAAGTATATTAAGCGTGCACTTAAGCTGGCTGATGATATGCTGTTACTTTTCTGGGATGATCGATATGACGGCTTTTTCCTAAATGCCTCCGACTCAGAAACGTTGATTTACCGTCCAAAAGAAGTGTATGATGGTGCAATTCCGTCTGGCAACTCGGTAGCTGGTTATGCCCTGATGCGGCTTGCCCACCTGACCGCTAATCCTAAAATGATGGAATATGCCGGTAAGCAGCTTCGCTTCCTCGCAGGTCAGGTAAAGGATTATCCAGCCGGATACAGCTTCTCACTAATTGCTTTTCTTGGTGAATTATACCCCTCGAAGGAAATTGTCTGCATCGCAGATGAGAAGGAGGAATATCAGGATCTGAAGGATTATCTTGCAGAGCATTTTGAACCGAATACCGTGGTTCTTATGAAATCCGAGGATAATTCCGAGGAAGTACTGAGAACAGCCAGCTATGTCGTTGATTATCAGAAAATCAATGATAAGACAACCTACTATGTATGCGAGAATCACAGCTGCCTCTCACCGACTAATTCATTAGTATAATAAATACTTGACAAATATATCAGTCTGATATATAGTTGCATCATCAATACTATATCAGACTGATATAGTATTAAGGAGGTACTTCATGGCTACTACCAACAAGTCAAGGTATGCTATACTCGGTGTTCTTTGTATGAAGCCGGGCTCAGGTTATGATATTAAAAAATTTTGTGATAAGACCATTTCTCATTTCTGGAACGAGAACTTTGGGCATATCTATCCGGTTCTAAAGCAGTTAGAGCAGGAAGGGTTGATTGAAGCTGAGAATTCCATGGAGCAGGACAGAAAGAAACTGTACCATGTTACGGAGCAAGGCCGAGAGGCCTTTTATAACTGGCTGATTCAGGCAGTGGCGGTAACACCACCCCGTTCAGAGTTATTATTGAAGCTTTCCTTTGGAAATTATATGCCAAAAAACAAGGTAATCGAGATGCTTCAAGAATTAAAGGAACGGCATAATCGAAACCTGTCGCTATATAAAGAAATGGAAGCCTCTTATATCACAAACGAGGCTGCCAAGCAAGATAGTACTTATCCTTACTGGTTATCGTCTTTGCGCTATGGTATCGTAATAGCGGAAACCACTCAATTATGGTGTGAGGATACCATATATCTTCTGCAGAATAGTATCGATCAAAAGGAGGCTTTATAAATGTCGCGTATTCTTTTTGTTAACGGTAATCTTCATGGTCATATCAATCCTACTCTACCCATTGTTCAGGAATTGGTACGACGTGGAGATGAGGTCTACTACTTTTCCACCACAGATTTCAAATCAAAGATTGAAGACTCCGGAGCAGTTTTCCTCGATTACGGGGAAGAGCTGGAGCATTTTGTACATACCTTTCGTCCTCACGGTAACCATCCCTTTTTCACCCTGATGGAATATATGCTTGGATTTGATCGAACCATAGTTCCAATCGTTATGAGCCGGACCAAGCATATGCAATTCGACCTGTTGGTCCATGATATTATGTTCGGAGGAGGCACCTTACTTGCAAATAACTTGAAGCTTCCCGCGATAGCTTCCTGTTCTTCCTTCTTGCTGGAAAAGCCTCCTCTACCACCCCATATGCTGGAAACCGGATTTCATCCTCAGCTTGATCTATTACTAAATGAATTAGAAGCAGTGGCAAAGGAATGGGATATTGCTTCTCTAAAGATTGAGGATATCTTCTGCAAAAGGGAACCCCATAATCTTATCTATACCTCAAAGCTGTTTCATCCTCAGGGTGACAGCTACGATGATTCCTGCTGCTTTGTTGGCCCAAGTATTACCGACCGCAATGAGGTACTAGACCTTCCTTTCAATCTCTCAAGAGGTAGAAAGTTGATTTATATAACCCTAGGTACCATACTAAATAATAATATCGATTTTTACAATCAATGTATTGATGCTTTTCGTGATACGGATTACCAAGTCGTATTATCGATTGGCAATAAAATAGAGGTGTCTTCCTTACTACCTCTGCCTGATAACATCATAGCAAGAAATTATATTCCTCAGCTGGAGCTGTTGAAGCATGCTCAGTTAATGATCAGTCACGGCGGTCTCAATAGCGTCAGTGAGTCATTATATTATGGTGTTCCTGTTATCGCCATCCCCTTAGCCAACGATCAGCCGGCAGTTGCAAAGCGTCTTCAGGAGTTGGGTGCCGGACTCTCTTTAAGGCTTGAGGATATCACGCCGGACATCTTAAGACATCAGGCGGATACCATAATATCATGCCCTGACTATTATAAGCAATGTAATCAGATTTCTCTCTCCTTCCAGCATGCAGGAGGCTATGAAAGGGCAGCAGATTATATCCAGTCGCTGAAAATATAACTCAACACCAAGGTACTAGGTGGTTTTACTAGAAAAAGACTCCAAGAATAATAAAGGACTATATACTTCCCATAACAGTGCCATGTCTGGCAAGCTGTGTATGAGGTAAGTATATAGTCCATTCTTGTTTTAGTCAAACCACCCTGCGAAAGCCATATTTTATGATAATTAAATTCTTTCGGAATAGCTTTCATTCCGTCTGCTATTTCATTCCCTCGATGCTGGTATGATTTCTTAATCGAGATATTTTTGCAGTGTCGCTCTTACAGCGCCTTTCCCTGCAATCAGCTCCAGGAACATATTCTCAATCTTCTCACCCAATCCCACCTCGTATAAGTTCACTGCAAAGATCTTTTCATTAGAGAGAATCGGCCGAAGTGTGTTCTTGCCAATCGTTTTGTCTCCAAGCTTGATACCCTTTACATATTCTTGTACCTCAGCCAGCAACGGGTCCGGACTGGGAGTGAATTCATTTCCATTGTCATCCACACCCATCAGATAGCGACACCAGCCTGCTAACGTAAGCGGAATAACTGTAAGCTCCGTTACCTTCAATTCCTTGCTGTGAGCATAAGCCTTAATGGACTCACCAAAACGAATCGGCAGCTTTTGTGAGGTGTCAGTCGCAATTCTTTGAGGTGCATCAGGCATGAATGGATTAGGAAGTCTCCGTTCCAATACTGCCTTGATGAAATCCTGCGGATCAAGCACTCCGGGGTTCACCACAACAGGCATACCCTCTACATATCCAATCTTTTTCACCAGCTTAACCAGCTCTGTATCTCTCATCTCCTCCCAAATGGTCTGGTAGGATAATAAACAACCAAAGATGGCTAGAGATGTATGTAGGGGATTTAAACAGGTACACACCTTCATCTTCTCAACCTTGTCTACTGTCTCACGATCGGTAAAGAAAATTCCGGCTTTCTCAAAAGGTGGTCTACCATTGGGGAATGCCTCCTCGATTACCAAGTATTCGGTCTCCTCTGCATTGACAAAAGCAGCGGTATATGTATTCTTGCCGGTTATAATCAGCTCCGTATCCTCAAAGCCGTCGTCAACTAATAGCTGCTTCACCTTATCGTCCGGTCTGGGTGTGATCTTATCGATCATACTCCACGGGAAAGAGACCTTCTTCGGATCGCTAATATAATTAAGGAAGCTCTCCTCTGCAAAGCCGTTCTTCACCCAGTGCTCAGCATAAGCCTCTACTGCAAAATATAGCTTATCCCCATTGTGGGAGCAGTTATCCATACTTACCATAGCAATTGGTGTAGCACCTGCTAAGAATCTCTCGTAAAGAAGCGCCGTCACCTTACCCATGATATGGTTCGGTCTATCTAAGCCAATGTTAAAATCAGCCTCCACTACCCCCAAATGATCACCCTTAGAATCAAACAGACTGTAGCCCTTTTCCGTAATTGTAAAGCTTGCCATCTGTAGTGAGGAATTCCTGAAAATCTCCTTCAATCTGGACCATTCGCTATCATTAGAGCTATCGGCAACCAGTGATTCCACCACACTGCCGATGACCTTCTTCTCAATTGCGCCGTCTGCCTTTAATACTACCAATAGGCTCAGGTCATCAAAGGGTTTATAAGCCTTTTCGATAATCTCATAATCAAAGCCTTCCGCAACAATCACACCTTTATCATAGCTTTTGCTGTTGAGAAGCTTCTGCATTCCTGCTGCCGGAAAGCCACGGAATATATTACCTGCACCAAAATGAAGCCAAGTAGGCTGTGCCATTGTATCTTTCCGAACCTGCTCTCTATCATATTCAGGCAATTCATAACCCATCGCCTTCCATGTCTGATCATAATTCTTTAATCTCATAATAACCTCCTATGCAGCATCTATTATGCTAATTTCTGCTGCTTTTATCGATTGCTTCCCATAGACCGTTCAGGTAGGCTACTCCAAGAGCTCTGTCATACAGACCATAACCCGGACGTGCCTGCTCGTCCCAAATCATACGTCCATGATCAGGACGGATGACACCGTCAAAACCGCTCTCATAAAGAGCCTTTACAATCTCATACATATCAAAGTTGCCGTCGGAGGACAGGTGGGAGCTTTCATGGAACACACCGTCGCATTCAAACTTCATATTTCTCAGATGGGCAAAATGAATTCTATTACTAATCTTCGAATTGCGGATAATTTGAGGAAGATTATTCTTCAGATTGCTGCCAAGAGATCCGGTGCAAAGAGTAAAACCATGATAAATACTATCATTTAAAGAGGCAATCTCCTCCAAAGCCTTCTCACTGGTTACAATTCTCGGTAATCCGAATACACTCCAGGCCGGATCATCCGGGTGGATCGCCATTTTAATCTTATATTTCTCGCAAACCGGCATAATCGAATCCAGAAAATACTTCAGATTCTGCATCAGCATTTCTGCCGTAACACCCTTGTATTTCTCAAACAAGCCCATAATCTCATCCCTGCGATTCGGTTCCCAGCCGGGAAGAACAAAGCCTCCACTTTCCTTCTCCATACGCTCGAACATGTCGGAGGGCTCTATCCCCTTAATGATGTTCTCATCATATGCAAGTGCATAAGAACCATCCTCTAATTTCATAGCCAGATCGGTTCTCGTCCAGTCAAAAATCGGCATAAAGTTATAACATACCAGATGAACATCTGCTTTTCCAAGATTCTCGAGTGATATCTTATAATTCTCGATATATTGTTCACGTGAGGGAAGACCAATCTTAATATCTTCATGAATATTTACGCTTTCGATTCCAATCAGCTTAAGTCCGCTCTCCTCCACTGTTTTCTTCAATGCCAGGATATCCTCCAGCTTCCAGGCTTCACCGACCGGAATATCATGTAAAGAGGATACAACTCCGCTCACTCCTGGAATCTGCCTAATCTTATCCAAAGCAACACTGTCATGCTTCTCGCCAAACCATCTTAATGTCATTTCCATTTCTTAATCATCCCTTCAATAATTATAATAGTTTGCTCCACTTGGCAACCTACCTAATACTTAATCTTTAGTAATATATCTTTCTATGCTTAATATCATCTACTCCTGATTTCCGATAGAAATAGGTATTGATTCTGTCTCTCCATTCCACCGCACTTTCTAACTGCAATTCAAAGCGCTCGCTCAAGCGAAGATATACATCCTGAGGCAATATATCCTTCAAGGTATGTAAGCCACGTATCATATTTTCCACCTCATTAACACCTTCGAAATGAGTATCATAAATATGCTGTATTAGCGTCTTTCCACTGTTAAGAACATAATCATAATTTACATGATGGAAGAACAAAAGCAACTCTTGTGGACAAGTCTCAAGGTTCTCATACATAGAAGCATTGGGCTCATTATATTGGGTTACATAACCGGTTCCACTAACCGTACGGTCCACACCTACCCCATTTCGATCCGCTCTATGATAAGTGCCCCATTTATCATATTCATAACCGTCTACATTAGGCCCATAATGATAGTGCGGATTTACCATCCATCCAATCCCTAAGGGAGAGGTGTATTTTTCATAAGTAGACCAGGAGCCCCGCAATATTTCTGACAGAACAGTCAGAAGCATCTCATTATGAGAAAAGGTTAACAGGATCCATTCTTTCATGATCTCTTCTGATGATAACTCCGTATTCCAGCATAGCCTTCCGAAACCATAAAGATTGGCGGCAGCAAGATCGTGACCAGTCCAATTATAGTCATTACCCGTATTCGCCACTGCTGCTATGCCACAGTTTGTCTGATGATAGGTTCTGCCTGCTACGATATCTGCTACTGTAGCCTCTGTATCCGCGGCATAAGTATTAAAGCTTAATACTTCCTTCCACATCGGTACAAGATAACATACATGCTTTTGCTGGCCTGTGTATTCCTGTGCTATCTGTACCTCAAGCATCTGGTTGGTTCTCTTTAGACCACCAAATAATGGAGATACAGGTTCTCTTACCTGGAAATCCATTGGTCCGTTCTTAATCTGAAGAATTACATTTTCCTCAAATAGACCATCCAGACCCATGAAATTATCGTAGGCTGCCCTGGCACGATCGGTCTTATAATCACGCCAATCCTGCTGGCAGTTATATACAAAGCACCTCCATATCAGAATGCCGTTATATGGCTTCAAAGCCCTTGCCAGTACGTTGGCTCCATCGGCATGTGTTCTTCCATAAGTAAAGGGACCGGGACGCCCTTCCGAATCTGCTTTGATCAAAAATCCTCCAAAATCCGGTATCTGTTGATAGATATTGGCAACACATTGCTTCCACCATTCTGACACACCCAAATCGCAAGGGTCGGCTGTACCGATACCTCCTATTTCCAAAGGCGCTGCAAAGTTCACGCTTAAATATAGCTTAATACCAAAGCCGGAGAATATATCAACCATCTCCTTAAGCTTTCCTAAATATCGGTCGGTAATCAGCCCGGAGGCTGCTTTTCCACGAACATTAACATTATTTATGACTACCGCATTGATACCGATGGAAGCCGCCATTCTGGCATAATCAATCGTTCGATCATTGATCAAAATCTCCTCCCGCTCGAAGAAGAAGGAGGCACCGGAATACCCTCTCTCAATGCTGCCATCCAGGTTGTCCCAATGATTAAGCATTCGATAGCGATTCATAGGCCTGTCCAAAAGTCTCAATCCTCGGAGTTCTCCCCCCATAGCAACCCTGCGTATCAGTTCGAAGCATCCATACAAGATACCGTTTTCTGTGCTGCCAATGATATATATATTGGTATCGCTCTGATGAATAAGGTAGCCTTCCTCTTCTAATTCTGCTGATCCTAATTGCTCCTTACTGACTTCATGCCCGCTATCAGCCAAAATAATACTATTTGCCAGTGAATTGATATCCCTGTTGCTATGTTCTATACTGTATTCCAGATCGATATTCAGCATTTTCTTTAATGCATTACCAAGTTCCTTAACCGCATTTATTGCAATTACTCCCGGCGGATTATTGTTTGCTTTCAATAAATAGAGCCTGTTCAATAAATCTGCATCCTTATAGCTTTGCAACTTATGATAATTAAGCCAGCATTGATTATAACTCATCTTTTCTCTCCTATTCTTCTTCGTTTCACCAGGAAACTGACAGGGTTTACCATATGTAACCTACTAACCTCATTTTCCTAGCAAGGGTATGGAACGGAATAGTCACGACTGTCTTCCGATTTAATTTCATCAAAAAGTGGGCGCTGGTTTTACGCCCACTTTTCGCTCTCCTTATTACAGAACAACGGTTTTTTTGGAACGCACGATTTTACTGAATGGTTTATTCCCAGTTAATTGAATACTTCTTGCGTCCGGTTGGCTACTACCAATGAATACTTCGTATTCTCCTTCATGAAGTACTAGCTTACCGTTATTATCATATAGTCCAAAAGCTTCGTCTTTTAACGTCACCTTAATTGTTCTTTGCTCTCCGGGCATCAAATTAACCTTCTTCAGACCCTTTAGCTGATGATTTGGTGCACCTTCCACCTTCGCTCTAACATAAACCTGAACTGTCTCGCCACCGGAATAGTTGCCTACATTCTTCAAATCCACACTGCAGGTTATTGATTTGCCCGGCTCAATCTCGTCGGAATCGACAGATGGATTACTCAGTTCAAACTTCGTGTAGGATAAACCATATCCGAAAGGATATAAGGCATCCTGCATCATATAACGATAGGTTCTACCCTTCATATTATAATCTGTAAATTCCGGTAGTTCCTCAGAGGTCCGATAGAACGTAACCGGAAGCTTGCCCTCCGGTGAAAATTCACCGAACAACATCTCGGCAATTACCTTGCCACCCTGGGCACCGGGATACCACCCCTGAACGATAGCCGGAATATGCTCATCCTCCCATGGAATACTCACAGCGCTACCGGATAGTAATACTAATACCACTGGCTTTCCGCTGCGATATAATTCCTTAATTACCTCTTCTTGAAGACCGGGAAGTCTTAAGTTCGGTTTGTCTCCACTGGCAAATTCATTTCCCTGATCTCCTTCTTCCCCTTCCAATCCGGGATCAAGACCAAAGCAGGCAATGACAACATCACTCTTATCGCATACGGCACGCGCTTCTGCGATACGGTCATTCTCCTGTCCTAAGCCCTGTATACGGTCCTTGAACAGATGACAGCCCTCAGAGTAGAATATACGGGCACTGTCTCCCAGATATCCTCTAACTCCTTCAAGAATGGTGATATATTCGGATGATGTTCCCTCATAATTACCTACCAGAGCCTTACGGTTATCAGCATTCGGTCCGATTACACCGACTGTCTTAATCTTATGTTTATCCAAAGGAAGTAGATTGTTCTCATTCTTTAGTAAAACGATGGATTTAGCGGAAGCCTTTTGATTTAACTTCTTATGCTCTGTACAATCCACCTGACTATAATCAATTGAGTTAAAGGGAACCTTTGCCTGATCGTCAAATAACCCTAACTTCATGCGGGTTGTAACCAGTCGGATTACCGCCTGGTCGATGGTTTCTTCTTTCACAAGTCCATCTCTAATTGCATAGAGCAGGTTACCGTAAATATTACCGCAATTTAAGTCGCAGCCATTATTCATAGCCAATGCCACTGATTCTACTGGTGTCGAGGTGACCATATGACCCTCATGGAAATCCTTAATCGCCCAACAGTCCGAGGTTACATGACCCTCAAAGCCCCATTGCTCACGAAGAATATCCTTAAGCAAAGTTTTACTACCACAGCAGGGCTCACCATTGGTACGATTATAAGCACCCATGACAGCCTCTACACCAGCCTCTTGTACGCAGGCTCTAAAAGCAGGAAGATAGGTTTCATATAAATCCTGATTAGATACTTCAGCATTAAAGCTATGTCTGATATCCTCCGGACCGGAATGTACTGCGAAATGCTTTGCACATGCAGCTGCCTTCATATATTTATCATCATGTCCCTGAATTCCCTGTACGAATCTTACACCAAGCCTTGAGCTTAAATATGGATCCTCACCATAAGTCTCATGGCCTCTTCCCCATCTGGGATCGCGGAAAATATTCACGTTTGGTGACCAGAAGGTTAATCCCTTATAAATATCAGCATCATTATATTTCTGCTGCATATTAAACTTTGCTCTGCCTTCAGTAGAAATTGTATCTGCTACTTCTTCTAGAAGATCCTCATCAAAGGTTGCAGCTAGACCGATTGCCTGTGGAAATACTGTAGCAACTCCGGCACGCGCAACACCATGCAATGCTTCATTCCACCAATTATATGCCTTCACTCCAAGTCTCTCTATAGCCGGGGCAGTATAAAGAGTCTGGAAAACCTTCTCTTCTAAAGTCATTCTGGATACTAAATCCTTTGCTCGCTCCTGAAAGCTTAAAGTCTCATCTAAATAAGCGTATCTCTCTTGCATCTATGTGCCCTCCCAAATAATGTTTATTGTAAAGTAAGTATATTTATATTTCGGTTTTATACTTACTAACTTACGTATTTGATATCCAGCTTAACCACAAATCTTCCTAACGTGAATAATCTTTGAATTATGCTTTTACCGTATTTCATTCCATACTAATATTACACTATATTCGTTTAATCACTCAACAAAAAAAAGCAACAGATTGTATATAAAAGTATGAATTATTGCTATCATTATCTAAAATAGATAGAATGCCTATATGGATCCCCTTATAATACTATATCAAAATTTGCTTTTTTACCTATCATGTTTTGCGTTATTAATATCATCTTTTGCGATTATTAAAGAATTTTTCTTCTAATCGTAATTAATTTATTGATTTAACATATCTTATTTACAAACTAAAAACTTTATAATAAAATATATTTATACTATTATTATCAAATTCGCCAATGAACTACATTAATAAGATCCGTTTATTCCATATATTGAACAAACTAAGATCAATAATTAATCAGGTAAGAAATAGCAATATTTATTATCTAATAATCATGTTTTATAGCAATATTAATTATAATGAGCATAAAGCTTGTTTTTATTTTCTTCATTCCAAAATCAAGCTTGGGTATGCTCACAAGGATATCAAAATTAATGTATTGGATGATCAATGATTGAAAGGCCACGGTATAAGAGATGAGAATCCTGGATGGTATTTTTGAAAAGGTAGATTATCAGAATAATACGTCAATACTACTCCATATTAACAGTGAGGTAGATAGTTATTCTGTTCACTGGCATACTGCAATCGAGATGATTATGCCGGTCGAGAATATATACACCATTAATATTGGGAAGACCACCTATGTCTTACATGAAGGTGATATTTTGATCATACCACCCGGTGAGCTTCATGAGCTTATAGCACCGTCTCAGGGTGTTCGACGTATCTTACTATTTGATTTTTCGCTTATCAGTAATTTAAAGGGCTTATCAAATATTCTAACCGTTCTTAATCAACCAAGGCAGATTACTCCAACCACAGCACCGGATATCCATTCTCAGCTTGTCCGATTGTTTGATGAAATCACTTATGAATACAGAAGCAGAAATACCCTTCGGGAAGCTGCTATTTATGCTCTGATCATCCAGATGTTTGTTGTGATGGCACGAAAATATATGAATACCGAAAATCTGTTTCCTGATGTAAAGCTGAATAAGCAACGGGAATACATTGAGAAATTCAATGTGATCTTTGAATATATTAATGATAATTATACCGATGATATCACCCTGGATGCCATTGCCGATGTAGCCGGCTTCAGTAAATTTCATTTTTCCCGATTGTTTAAACAATTTACCGATATATCCTTCTATGACTACCTAAACCAACGCAGAGTGAAGGAAGCTGAGAAGCTTCTTCTTGATCCAAATCTCTCCATTACCGAGGTCGCCATGAGGTCCGGCTTCTCCAGTATCGCCACCTTTAACCGAGTATTCAAAGGCATTAAGGAATGTACTCCGACCGAATTTAAGAATCTGTATCGAAGAAGGAACCACGCTCACAATTGATGCCGCTGTTATTTGTATCAACCTCTTTCCACCTTGCCATTCACTTTTCATTTTGCATTAATCTTTCCTTTTTTAACGCAAAAAGCTTGCTCTCCCAGCAGGCTTTTTGCGTTACATCCAATAATAAATATTCGTAGCAATTCAGATCAGGCTTTCAAATTCATCGATTTCGTCACTGTTCTAGGTCACATATTCTTACATTCCAGATAATCAAAATCAGCGTGGTTACTGCTCTCTGTGTGATTCGAGGAGCAATACAGTCCCAATGTCGTGCCCACAAAGCCTCCGGCGATATCGCTGCTCAGCATACTTGCATCCACCCCCGATTTAACAGGAACAAAATAAGTACCATCAAAGCTGTAGGAAAACATAAGCACCTGTCTGTTCGCTGTGATCCGTAGAATAAGACTCTTCTGTGACGGATCCGGATTCTCGCAAGCCACACAGCCTACCACTTCTTCTTTGCCTTCGAAGCAGCGGACGACTGTCATTGTCTTAAGCCCTTCCATCAAGGTGCAGACAAAACGATAATGGTAGTGATTACTTTGCAGAAGTACCAGTCCTGCCTCCTCTTGACTGCTTTGCGGCGTGAATTCCATCTTAGTCTCCAGATGGTAGCTCATACCGGTCTGTCGCACCCCCACATAAGTCGGATTCTTTCGTTCTAGCATACGATCCGGCGCCAGCATCATTCTCAGATAGCCTTTTCTTGCACTTAGGCTATAATTCTTCGGGATTGGATTACGAAGGTACAGGAAATGAAAAGGCAAATTATCCCCCTCAAATTCCTCTCTTTCAGGAATCGGTTCAACTTCATATCTAGGAAGGTTAGGAACCTCCACCGTATCTTCTACCAACCCAATGCCTTTATTCACAACCGGCCATCCATCCTCCCAGGATACAGGAACTAGATAGGTTTCCCTACCAAGATTACGATAATATCCTCCATAAGGACGGGAAGCCAGCACCACCATATAGGTTTCATTATTTTGAGTCTCTACCAGATCTCCATGCCCCACGTTGACAATTGGGTAATCACGCCCTAAGTGTCTATGAGTAAGGATAGGATTACAGCGATGTCCAATGAACGGTTCCTTTAAGCTGGTACCTACCGCAATTGTAACCGCATGCTCATGGGCGGTGCCACCTTCTGCAATCATCAGATAATATCTGCCATATTTCTTATAAAGATGAGGTCCTTCAGGCCATACGGCATCCTGCATGGCTCCATGCCAGATTGGATATGATTCACCGATTAAGCTAAGTGTTGATAAATCCAATTCCTGAACATAGATTTCATTGTCACCGAAATACTTATGATTTTCTCTCCGATCCTTTGTTCCGGTATAATAACATTTACCGTCATCATCAAAAAATAAGGAAGGATCAATGCCGCCCGAACCTAAGAATACGGGATTGGACCAAGGTCCGGCTGGTTCCTTTGCTGTTACGATAAAATTACCTCCATGAGACACATTGGTTGTAATTACATAAAAGGTTCCCTTGTGATATCGGATGGTTGGAGCGTAAATCCCACCCGTATTATTGGCATCGGTCAGATCAATCTGCTCCCTCCTGTCTAAAACATTGCCAATCTGCTTCCAATGGATTAAATCCCTACTATGAAAAATAGGAACGCCCGGGAAATAAGCAAAGGTCGAGTTAACCAGATAGTAGTCTTTCCCCACTCTACAGATTGATGGATCGGGATAAAACCCAGGTAATATCGGATTTGGAACTCTAGTTCTCATTTTGTTTCCTCCACTAACACAAAGATTTTGTCATTCACTCATGATGATTGGAGTGTCAAGAGCTACATAGGCTGTCACAGGATAACTGGATATTATTTGCAAAAAAGGCCAACCTATTATGCCAAAGCTATTTAGTTTAATTATACTACTATATAGCCTCGACTACAATAAGATAGCCTTAAGTTTATATGTAGTGTGATAACAAAAAGCATTTTTCACACTTCAAAGGATAGGTTCCCAGCTCCATCAAGGATGCTATATGGCTTGGGTTCCATGAATTGTTTATTGAGATATGTACTGTACAGCCCTATATCTTGTTGACATAGGTTATAATGCAGGCACCGGGACCTGCATGTGTTCCTACAACGCAACCAACCGGATAAATTGATCCATTCGCAATACCAAATCGTTCCTTCACACTCTCCATCAGCTGCTTTGTCTTACTGTCCTCAGCAGTATATCCGAAGTATAACGGATAATTAGAGTCAATATGCCCTCTCTCCTTAATAAGCTCTAGGATTTTTGCAATTCCTTTATTGGTCCCTCGCTCCTTACCGACAACAGCCAAAACACCGTCCTTTACCGTAATGATCGGCTTGAACTTTAGGAGCGAGCCTAGGATTGCTGAGGACTTGGACAAGCGGCCGCCCTTGTGGAGGTACTCCAGGGTATCCACCATGGCAAAGAGAACAATGCGATTCTTTAGGTCTTCCATAATGGAAGCAATATCCGTGGCACTCTTCCCCTCATCTCTAAGCTTTACTGCATGCTCTACCAGAAAACGCAGGCCTGTAACGGAAATTTGGCTGTCAACGATATGGATATCTTCATATTCAGCCAGTTTCTTGGCTATGGTAGCACTCTGTACGGTTCCACTCAAGTTTCCTGAAATCAGAATTACAACTACACTGTCCTTTGCTTCCTTTGCCTCTAGAAAACTAGTCAAAAAATCATCTGGAGAGGGCTGCGAGGTGGTTGGCAGTTTCTCTGCTTTTATCAGCTTATCATAAAAACCCTCTATTGATATCTCCAAACCCTCTCTGTATTCCTTGTCTCCAAATATTACTTTCAGAGGTATAATGGTTACCCCAAGCTTCTTCGCTTGTACTGCGCTGATATCTGAGGTAGAGTCCGTAATTATTCTTACTCCCATACAATTCCTTTCCGAATTAAGACATGATCGAATTCAGCTTTTTCATAAACTTCTCTAACTGTACAATCTCTTCCTGTGAGAATTTCTCACGAATGTTGTTCATTAGCTGTGCATTAAAGGAAGAATTCATGCCATAATTCTTTGAAAATTTATCTGTTACCTCGAGGAAATACTCTCTTCTGTCATCCTCTGATAGAACCTTTCTTACATAACCCTTACTAATCAAGTTACTGATACGGTAGGTCGCATTGGGCTGAGATATATTCACGTAGTTCGCAAATTGATGAACGGTAGGACGGTTCATCAGAAAGATTGCTTCAACACAATAGGATTCTGTCGGACTTAAGCTGTCTTTATCTTCATTTACACCGGAAAATAGATTTTTGCAGTAATTATTTCTAAACTTAAAATATAATTTTTCAAATTCTTTTTCTAACATAGCACGTCTCCTATATGTAAAATATATTTCAAATTTTTTAATTAATATAGCTCATATTATCATTTTATAAGCACTTTGTCAAATACATCATCTTTTCTGTCTGCCCAAGGGACAGACACAAGCACCCCTCGTACACGATATTACAGATACCTGCTCTTCCTCATCGGTCACCCGAGTTAGTCTGTAGCTGTACAACCTCCCTAGCCTGACGCTCCATAAATAATACCATTTCCTTCTCACCCATAATATCATATTATTTTTATAGGAATAATTCAATAATCTTTTGTAATCTATTTTAATAATCTTTCTCAGCAAATTACGTAGCTTCCTATATTTCAATGATTACTTTATATTTAATTACAATAATTGCTTTAAATAATAAATTGCTTATGTATTATAAGAATGCAAAAGCTATCGTAAATACTCCTAAATATATAATAGGTTGTTTTTTCTTTGTTACTATACTATAATACTTCTATAATAGTATCAAATGCAACTATATGTTTCTTTTCCTTTGTTCGGAATATACTATATCAAGCTTTTATAAAGGAGGTATTATGGCGATTGATTTTTTAACCGGTAATGTCAGTTTCATTCTTGTATTTTTGGAAGGTATTCTTTCCTTTTTCTCTCCCTGCGTAATACCTTTAATACCGATCTACATGAGCTATCTCGCTGGTAATGCAAAGCGAACCACTAAAGATGGAATCATCATTTACGATCGTAAGAGAGTGTTTTTACAGACTGTATTTTTTGTTCTTGGAATATCCTCTGCCTTTTTTATTCTGGGCATGTCCTTTACAGCTCTTGGGACCTTTTTCAAGACGAATCAACTGCTCTTTACCCGTATCGGTGGAATCCTGATCATATTACTTGGTCTGGTACAGGTTGGATTTCTGGAATTAAAATTTCTACAAAAGGAACGTAAATTTCATCTTAGTATCGGCGAACGCAGGATAAACCCCCTAGTGGCCTTTCTTATGGGTTTCACCTTTAGCTTTGCCTGGACACCCTGTGTCGGCCCAGCATTATCTTCGGTGTTGATTATGGCCTCCTCCAGTGCCGACTCACTTAAGGGCAACCTTCTCGTATTGATTTATGCTATTGGCTTTGTTCTTCCCTTCCTGGCTCTAGGGTTATTCACAACGCAGACGCTAAACTTCCTGAAGAAGCATCAGAAGCTGCTAAAATATACCGTAAAAGTCGGAGGTATCCTGTTAATCCTGATCGGTATTATGACCTTTACCGGATGGATGAACGGAATTTCAGCTTATGTTAACCGCTTTGTCCCACAGGTTTCACTAAGTAACTCGAGTGAGGAGGAGGATAATCTCTCCACTGACAGCAGTCAAAGCCCTGAAGAAAAATCATCAGAGCCAACAACGGATAGTGTGGATGCCTCTGAGGGAGACAATCAGCCGGGCTCTGAGAATCCTTCATCCGTTAATCCTTCCCCCAAGGCCAGTCAGGAGAAGGAGATTATTCCTGCCTATGATTTTACTCTCATAGATCAGTATGGTAACGAACACACTCTTTCCAGCTATAAGGGTAAGGTGGTGTTCTTAAACTTTTGGGCTACCTGGTGCCCTCCATGCAAGAAGGAAATGCCGGATATCGAAGCTCTCTATCAGGAAACCGGTAAAAATAAGGAGGACATCATTGTGCTTAGCGTTGCCAATCCAGTAAGTACTGAGTATCCGAATAACAGCGATGTATCAAAGGAAGAAGTCATCTCCTTCCTCAATGAGAATGACTATACCTTCCCCGTACTCTTTGATGAAACTGGTGAGGTATTGGCCAACTATTATATTTCGGCTTTTCCCACCACCTTCTTTATTGATATGGAGGGAAATATCTATGGCTATGCTCCTGCAATGATGACCCGGGAAATGATGGACAATGCTATCCAGCAAACCATTGACGCGACAAAATGAGCTATCTCAAAATAAGAGCTTCCTGTGGCCGATGAGTGATAGAGGAATTTAATATTACCCCTTTACATCTGAAATAACATTTGTTACAATGCACTTGTAAAACCACATAAACATTATTTGAAAGGACGGTTTTGATGTCGGTATTATCTGTAAAAGAGGTTTGTGCTAATTAGCACCTAATTGAATTGGTTCGGGTACACCTGTTGTATACCTTTTATTGTTGTACCCAACTTTCTACCTTTACAGTAATACTCAAAGCTGTCTTGTAATAGTGAATCGGTAAGGCTCATCCTTACTCTTTCCGTGTACACTTACGTAAACCAAGGCATAATAGGGTTATCCTGTTATGCCCTTTTTATTCATGACAATAGAAAGTTCGCGAAGCGTGCTTCTATTGTATTATAAATTGATCGTAACGTGCCACTAGGCTTCACTGCCATATAAGACAACATTACCCACAGGGAGTATACTACCCGGCTGTATCGGTAGGCATCGCTGTGGGTTTTTTTATGGTTGCAGTTTATCAAGAAAGGAAAGGTAATTTAAAATGATAGAGAAATCGATGAAAGCATTGGAATTTAATAAAATATTGGTAAAACTAAGTGATTACGCAGTATCTGAGAGAGCAAAACAAAAACTCCTGGATCTGGTACCCTATCTTAGTGAACGTGACGTGAAAGCAAAAATAAAGGATACAACTGAGGGTAGAATGATACTGGATCATATCGGCACACCGCCCCTCGCAGTAATGAAGGATATTGAAATGTTATTAGAGCTGGCAGAAAAGGGAGCAATGCTGATCCCTGAGCAGCTGACACAGATCGGCTTGTTTATTAACGCCTGCAAACGCATGAAGGGCTTTCTTAAACGCGCGGAATCCTTAGGCGTCGATATTGCAGGCTACGGAGGCTCCATTAATGAGCTTTCTACTCTATCCGCAGAGATCGATAATACAATTAGAAATAATATAATCGATGATAATGCCTCGAAGGATTTAAAGGATATCCGCCGGAGAATGGAACAGCTACGCGTAGAAATGAAGTCAAAGCTGGAGAATCAGCTTCGCAGCAAAAAGGAATGGTTTACCGATGGGTTCGTGTCTACCAGAAATGGTCATTTTGTACTCCCTGTGAAGAAGGAATATAAGAACATGGTCAGTGGATCAGTGCTTGATATATCCTCCAGTGGCGCTACCTACTTCATCGAGCCGACGATTGTTGCTAAGCTGAAGGAGGAATTATCCATCCAGGAGATTGCTGAAAGCAACGAGGAACGACGTATTCTTTATGTACTTTCATCACTGGTTGGTGAGCACGCTTTCCAGATCAAATTGAATATGGAGGCAATGGAGACTCTTGATTTCATCTTCGCAAAGGCTAAGCTCAGTGTTGATATGAAAGCCATTCCTGCCACAATGAATACGGACCGCTATATCTGTATTGATAACGGGCGTCATCCTCTGATTAATCCAGCACAGTGTGTACCCTTGAACTTCGAATTAGGAAAAAGTACCTCTGGAATCGTAATCACCGGCCCTAACACCGGCGGTAAAACCGTTGCATTAAAAACAGTCGGCCTGCTACAGCTTATGGCACAAAGCGGTCTTCATGTACCTTGTGAGGATGCCAAGTTATGTATGAACAACATGGTTCTGTGCGATATTGGCGACGGTCAGAGTATCACCGAGAACTTATCCACCTTCTCCTCCCACATCACAAATATTATCAACATCCTGAACTATGCAGATAAGGAAAGTCTGATATTACTTGATGAACTTGGTTCCGGAACAGATCCAGCGGAAGGAATGGGTATCGCCATCGCTATCTTAGAGGAGCTTCGGCACAATGGCTGCTTATTTGTTGCTACCACCCATTATCCTGAGGTTAAGGAGTATGCGAATAAGACAGAAGGCTTGATCAATGCCAAGATGGCCTTTGATCGCGAGAGTCTAAAGCCCTTATACCGTCTGGAGATCGGTGAGGCTGGAGAAAGCTGTGCACTTTACATTGCAAAAAGGTTAGGGCTTCCGAAACACATGCTAGATATTGCTTATCAGGAGGCATATTGCAGTGATAATAAGAAGGTGCACCTAAGCATAGATCGGGACTTCCTAGAGGATGCTGCAGAAACGATGGATAAAATGATAAACCCTCCGGTGATCGTCTCCCATATCGAGAAGCAGAAGGAGACCAAACCGACTAATATCAGAAGTCAGCGCTTTAATGTAGGAGATAGTGTTGTAGTATATCCTCAGAAGAAGATTGGGATTGTATTTCGAAAGGCCGATGAGAAAGGCGAGGTCGGCGTCCAGATTCAGAAAAAGAAGGAATTTATCAGTCATAAGCGACTCCAGCTAAAGGCTGCCGCATCTGAATTATACCCAGAGGACTATGATTTTTCTATTATTTTTGACAGCGTGGCTAACCGTAAGGCGAGACATAAGATGGAGAAAGGTTATCATCCGGAACTTGAGATAGTGTATGAGAAAGAACAATTGAAGTAATACCCTTTCGGCCCTCAGAGTGATATTTAATATTCCTTTAAAGAATAGTACCTAGTTCCATAGGAAGGGTCCTCCTGATATGGTATTATGTCCACGCGGAACAGTCCACGGGAAGGGGCTGTTTCAAAACTCGAATAATTGATTTATATAAGAGCAATATCTACGGTTTTGAAACAGTCCCTTTTCGTAGCCTCCAAAGAGAAGTTAATTCTCTACAATAGAATTCTAAAGGGAAGCCGGTTTGGAGATAATATATTTATGACTCCACACGATTTCTGCCATTTCGCTTGGCTTCATATAGTTTCTTATCTGCTACCTCAATCAGATCGTTTATAGAAGATCCCGGCTTTGGTGTCACAGAACTTACACCGAAGCTTGCGGTTATGTAGAACTTCTGCTCCCCATATTCAATCGGAGTGTTTTCTACCTTGCTGCGGATGTTCTCAGCAAGTTCCTTGGCAAAGTGCAAAGACGCACCCGGCAGATAGATCAGAAATTCCTCACCGCCATATCTGGCAACCCAGTCATTTTCTCTCTTAAGATTTCGCTGAATCAGGGTTGCAAGGCTTTTTAACGTATAGTCGCCTATCAAATGTCCATAAGTGTCATTCACATTTTTAAAAAAGTCGATGTCAACCATAATGACCGAGAGGCTTTGATCAGATAAATTTGCGTTAATTAAATCCAGAGCAAGCTTCTCATTAATATATCTGCGATTATAAATTCCGGTTAAAGAATCCCTGATTGCCCTGTTATTGAGACTGTCTATTAATATATTGAAATCACTGCTTGCAATCTCACCTTTCATATTAACACTAATGTTATTAGTGGCATTTTTCATAAGCTCCAAGACGACTGTCCGGTCAGAAAGCTCAATCGGAATCGCGGTGACCAGATAGATTTCATTTTCTGAATATTCCAGTTTTATGAACATATCCTTCTCGCGGAAAGCCCTCATGGAGATACAGCATTCGCAGAGTTCACCCTTTTTCCAGAAATCGAAGCAATGCTCCGGCGCGTTTTCGTTATGGTTATCATGATGATTGATGACATTCTTTCCAACCGGATCTACAATCCGCACCTTGTCATAAGCATTTTCGAATATATTAAGTTTTTGAATAAGCTCATCAATTTCTCTTTCGTACATAATATTCCACCCTTTCTGAATCAGAAAATAGGATTAATATATTGCCTCTAATATTAGCAGATAAATGTAACTACGTCAAAAATTATTTTACATTTTCTGACGTAATATCCTATTTCTGCTTTTTATTCTATAGCAACGCTTCCTAATCGTTTAAAAAGAAAGCGATGAACTTAAATTCCAAAGGGATATTATTTGATTTTATGAAAATAATAACTGTGGAGGTGTTTAATTATGATAACGAATATTCAATTGACTACAAAAGAAAGATACTTATTAGAGGATTCCAGAACCCATGAAGAAGAATGTATTTTAAAGTACGATAACTATGCTAATCTTGCTAATGATTCCGAATTAAAGGCTATTTTTCGCAGCAACGGCCAAAAGGAGCGAGAGCATCTTCAGACTATCAATCAACTACTAAGCGGTAAGGTTCCTCCCATGGGTCAAAGCAGCAGCCAAGGCGGCTCCAGTCAATCCGTAGCCTCTCAACAATCCACCGTTGATGCGAAAAACACATCAAATTGCGGTTTCAATGCATCTGATAAGGATCTTTGCATTGATTTGCTGATGACTGAGAAATATGTCTCCGGAGCTTATAACACAGCTATCTTTGAGTTTAAGGATGCTTCTGTCAGGGATGTTTTGAATCATATCCAAACGGAAGAACAAAAGCACGGCGAGGCAATCTTTGCATACATGCAAAGTAAAGGTATGTATAAGACGAGCTAATATGCACACAGGCGCTCAGCCGTAATATCTCCAGATCAAAGTGTCAGCGTACTGACACTTTCACCCCCAAGCGGGCATGCCAACGATCAGCGCTCCGTCTTGCGGTTATATTTCCGCGAAACAGGACGGCTGATCAGTCGGCATACCCCTTGGAATTATTCTATTCTTTACTGCATATACCCGCCCTGCATCGGGGACACTGCACGTTCTGCAAAAAGCTTTAATACACCTTTCTCATACTTTGGTGCTCTTGGCTTCCACAGCTCTCTACGACTTGATAGTTCCTTTTCTATCTCGAAGGGACTTGCTTCTTTCCCTCTTATACCGATTATTCTGAGTATCCGCTTCTCTATATCAATTTCAATCAGATCCTCTTCTTCCACCAAGGCGATTGGTCCACCCTCAGCAGCCTCTGGAGATACATGTCCAATGGCAGGTCCTTTAGAGGCTCCAGAGAACCTTCCGTCGGTAATTAATGCAATTGATTTCGCCAATTCCGGATCGGAGGATATCGCTTCCGTGGTATAGAACATCTCCGGCATTCCGCTGCCCTTAGGCCCCTCATAACGAATGATTACTGCTTCCTGTGGATGAATTCTTTTGTTTAAAATAGCCTCAATCGCTTCCTCCTCACTGTCAAAGGGTCTCGCTTTCAAAATCGCTTTATGCATCTCTATCGGAACCGCACTATGCTTAATTACCGCTCCGGATGGCGCCAAATTACCGGATAGTATAGCAATCGCCCCATTCACTCCGATTGCCGCATCATATGGCCGAATAATCTCTTCCCTCGATAACCCTAATTTGTCTAGGTATACGCTACATCGGTTATAATATCCATTGCTCTTCAAATCTTCAAGATTCTCTCCCAAGGTCTTACCGGTTACGGTCATAACCTCAAGATGAAGATTGTCCTTAATCTCCTCCATAATAGCAGGAACTCCTCCGGCATAATGGAAAAACTGAGCCGGCCAGGTACCGCTGGGGCGGATATTAAGTATATAATGGGCATTCCGATGTATGCGATCAAAGCGCTCCGCATCCAACTCAATTCCAAATTCATGCGCAATTGCAGGTAAATGCATCAGGGTATTCGTAGAACCCGAGATTGCAGCATGTACCATAATCGCATTATCAAAGGATTTTTCTGTTACAAAATCTCTAGGTTTCATTCCAAGTTTAGCTAATTCTACGGCTTGCCTCCCTGCCCTGTAGGCATAATCCGTCAGCTCCTCGCTTGTAGCTGGTAGTAGCGCACTTCCGGGTAGCATTAATCCCAGGGCTTCCGCCATAATCTGCATTGTAGCCGCTGTACCCATGAAAGAGCAGGCCCCGCAAGAGGGGCAGGCATGATGTTTATAATAGGTGAATTCTTCCTGTGTTATCTCTCCCCGCTGGTACTTAGCACTATAGGTACCAATCTGCTCCAGCGTCAGTAACTCCGGACCGGCATCCATTACTCCTCCTGTCATAACGATGGATGGCATATTAATTCTGCCGATGGCCATCAGATGTGCAGGAACCGCTTTGTCACAGCTTGAGATGAATACTCCGCTGTCAAAGGGTGTGGCATTCGCATGTATTTCGATCAGATTCGCTATCGTATCTCTGGAAACAAGGGAATAATTAATCCCATCATGCCCCTGAGCCATACCGTCGCAAATATCAGTCGCGAAATATCTTGCTCCTTTACCTCCTAGCTCATCTATTCCGCTCACCGCTTTTTCTACCAGCGACATGAGATGTGCGCTTCCCGGATGACTGTCGCCAAAGGTACTTTCTACAAGTACCTGTACCTTCTCCAGATCTGAGGCACTCCAACCCATTCCGAGCTTAAGCGGGTCCATTTCCGGTGCTATTTTTCGTATCTCCTGACTAATCATAATTACTCCCCCATCAAGTAGAATTAATATTAATAATTTCGAGTAAAAACAAATACAAGAAAACCATCTCTCCGTTTTCATGCATTCAAAAAGTTAAATAAAATTTTATGTAGCATGTATTCAATTAAAGTTTGCTATATTATTCGCTTTGCAATATTAATTATACTTTTGATTACATGCCGTCTGATAACCCACAAACTCTTTCCATAGATCTTTATACTTATACAAATATATTACACAACAAGGCTGAAAAAGGCAACAGGCTTTCGCAGCCCATTGCCTATTCGATATAATTTATTATTGCTTATCCCCGCGATGCTTTTCCACTGAGTTATCCTCCTTAGGCAACGAAAACAGTATCTCATAATATGTCAAATACTGCGACACACTCTTCTCCCAGGAGGAATCAAAATCCATGCAATTTTTAATAAGGTACTTCCAATCGGGGGTATGATATGCCTCAAGAGCCCTGTTTACTGCTTCATTTAAGGCTTGCCCGCTCCATTCCTTCATATAGAAGCCGTTGGATTTCTTCCGTTTGCCTCTGTTATCAATGACGGTATCCTTCAAGCCTCCTACCGGATTGACAATTGGGACAGCTCCATAACGCATAGCATAGAGTTGACCGAGCCCGCAGGGCTCGTATAAAGAGGGCATCAGATAGATGTCCGCTCCTGCATAGATTTTCTTTGCCATACCTGCCGAATATTCAAAGTCCACCGCGAGGCTATCCGGATAAGAGCTCGTGATATTAGTCAACAGTCCCTGATAATACGGATTTCCTGATCCCATAACAACCAGCTGAAGCTTGCTAAAATCAAAGAAGCTGATGGCTTTCATCAGAATATCGATTCCCTTCGAATAATCCAACCGCGTAATCATGGCAACCAGCGGTCTCTCGTCCTCCGGTAGCCTATAATGCTGCCGAAGCCAGGTTCTGTTCTTATGTTTCAACTCTGTATGCTTACTGTCATAGGGATATTCCAGTTCTCCCTCTGCCATAGGATCATACAGTTCTCTGTCGATGCCATTGAGGATCCCTACCATAGGCTCTTTCCTCTGCTCAATCAGAGGTGTCATCCCGCAGCCCTGCGATTGTATCTTAATTTCTTCACAATAACCCGGGCTTACTGTAGTAAGCAGATCGGAGTACAAAATTCCCGCACTCATGAAATTCAACCATTCTGGCCATCCCAGGCTATATTGTTCCTTCATACTAAGTAATCCCTTCAGATAGGACGCAGGAACGAAGCCGTGATAAGAGATGTTATGAACGGTATAGACCGTCTTAATCTCAGGAAATTCCTTTTTGATTAATAAGGGCAGCATTCCTGTATGCCAATCATTGGCATGAATGATGTCAGGCTTATAATTGAGCCTTCTAAGCATCTCAATAACCGATTTACAAAAGAAGAAATACCTTATTCCGTCATCCTCATAGCCATATATATTATCACGATAATAATATCGGTCATTGGTAATAAAATAGGTTATCATATCCTTATCACCGTTGTCAGTCTTGACTACACAGGTCTCAAACCCCGCTTCCATCTCAACGGGGAAATCAATGAGATACTTCATCCCTTCCTTAACCGTCTTGTGATAGGGCATGACCCGCCTGATCTCATAGGCTCTGCTTTCCTTCAGTGCTTTCGGAAAGCTTCTTGCCACTTCACCTAATCCACCTGCATTGGCATAGGGCGAAATCTCTGCTGCCACATATAAAAGCTTTCTTTTTCTCATTCTCGTAACCACGCCTTTCTCATAACCTGCAAATCTTGGGCCGTAGGCACAAACTTTCATGTTCGAAAATCGCCTTTTATTTTTACACTTTACTGCGGCTTCAGCTTATCATACAGCTCCATATACTTGACGGAGGGGATTTCCCAGCTAAAATCCTTTGACATCGCTGCCTTAATGAGTTTGCTTCGAAGCGTTTTCTTTTTATATACTCCCAAAGCCCTTCTTATGGTATAGAGCATATCATGCGCATTGTAATTGGTAAAGCTGAAGCCGTTGCCTTCTCCTGTCGCTTCCTGGAAGGAAATCACCGTATCCTTCAACCCACCAGTTTCTCTTACAATCGGAAGTGTTCCGTATCGCATACTAATCAGTTGACCCAGTCCACAGGGCTCAAAGAGGGACGGCATCAGAAAAAAATCTGCCGCGGCATAGATTCTCTGGGCTCTGGGGTCACTATAAGCTATCATAACTGACACCTTGCCCGGATAGCGGCTTACCGCACTTCGAAATAACTCTTCGTATTTCTTATCTCCGCTGCCAAGAATCACAAATTGCACGTCTTCCTTCATCAGCTCATCAAAAACACATTCAATCAATGCTAAACCCTTTTGATCGGTAAGTCTGGATACCAGTCCAATCATGGGAATGTCTTCATTCACGGTAAGATCCAGTCTCTTCTGCAACTCTGTCTTATTGATCTTCTTATTTTTCAAGGTAGACTTAGAATAGTTTTGATAGACGTAAGGATCAGTTTTCGGGTTATATAATTCATAATCAATACCGTTGACAATACCGCTCAAATTGTTTTCCTTAGCCCGAAGGAGTCCGTCCAGCCCTTCCCCGTAATAGGGATATTTAATTTCCTCAGCATAGGTGTCACTCACGGTTGTAATCCAATCAGAATATACTAATCCTCCCTTCATAAAGCTTCCGCAACCATAGAACTCCAGTTTATCCGCGGTAAAATACTCGTCTCCCAAACCAAACCATTCCTTCATCTCTGCAATACCATAGATCCCCTGAAATTTCAGATTATGAATGGTGAACATTGTATGTATATCCTTGTAGCGATCAAAGCTCCGGTATTGTGCATTTAGAAGCACCGGTACCATTCCGGTCTGCCAATCATGACAATGGATCAAATCCGGGTTAAAGCTCAGATGGGGAATCGCCTCCAGCACCGCACGACAAAAGAAGGCAAAACGCTCCGCATCATCTCCATAGCCATAGCAATTATCTCTCTTAAAGTAAAATTCGTTATCGATAAAATAATAGGTAATACCCCGGTATATCGCCTGCTCAATCCCGCAGTACAGGTGTCTCCAGCCCAGGTTAACATAGATGTGGCATAGATGTTCCAGCTCTATATGATTCTCATTTAAAATATCGGTAAGTGACATCTTACCTTCACCTTCCTCCAGCTCTCCTGATACCTCACCCCGGAGGATTCGTTTCGATTTACCGGCGTATTCATACTTTGGTATAATTACTCTCACATCGGCACCCCGCTTAATAAGCGCAGGTGGTAAGCCTCCGATCACGTCTGCCAGACCCCCGGTCTTAGCAAAAGGGCTGGCTTCCGATGCTACCATAAGAATCTTATTCATAAGATATTCAACCTCCTCTTACCATTATAATAATATAGGATTGGAGTGTCTAAAATTCGTCGATTTGCACATCAGTATCTTGACTCAAGCATGATGCAGAATATAATTCGATGAGCAACTGTATGAGGTCCATACTACGTGACTCATCCAAGCGAGAGCGTGTTGCGAATGAATTATGTTCCGTGTCATGCAATTAAAATTATATTGTGCAAATTGATGTAACCGTAAAAAAGACTTTTGACGCTCTAATCATTAGGCAATTGCAATTACTATATCACAGCACCCTTGCGTATCACCACCGGATAGCATTCCTGGCCCACCAGATGCTTTCCTTTACGAATGATTACTTCCTTATCCAGAATTACATGTTCCAGTACTACCTTGTCCTGTATCTCAGCATCCTGCATGATGACACTATTCTTTACAATAGCTCCCTCCGCCACCTTAACTCCACGGAATAACACACAGTTTTCCACATGACCGTTTATAATGCAGCCGTCTGCTACCAATGAATTTTCAGCTCTGGCGTTAATACCGTATTTAGCAGGAACCTCGTCCCTAACCTTTGTATAGATTTTCCCGTTACGATGGAATAACTCAAAATAATTTTCTGAATTGAAAAGCTCAAGGTTATGCTTGAAGTACGACTGTATGCCGTCAATATTGGCCAGATACCCGTCATAGGAGAAGCCCAATATCTTTAGTTTATTCAAATTTCGTACCAGAACATCCTTATTGAAGTCAAAGAGACCCCTTGCTTCACATTCCTCGATCAGATATTCGAATAAACGCTTTTCTATTATGTATATTTCCATACAAAGCTTATCCGAAGTCGGATTTGACGGCTTAACCTCCATATCAATGATCCGGTTATTCTCATCCGTCTTTATAATGGTGTGTTTTGATAGCTCTTCTTTGGTAGCCTTCTTCATATGCTTATAGATTACTGTAATATCTGCATCATTCGCTTTATGAAACTCCATCGCCTCCTGATAGGTCAAATTGCATACCATTGAGCTGCCTGAAAGAACAACATATTTTTGAAGACTTTTTCTGATATAAGACATATTACTGTGAAATGCTTCGATTTCACCTCGATACCAGCCCTTATTATCGTGGCTGACATAAGGAGGCAGGATGAATAAACCGCCATTTTTACGGTCAAGATCCCACTGCTTGCCGGTATCCAGATGATCCATCAAAGAATGATAGTTGTTCTGTGTAATAATTCCTATGTTGAATATTCTCGAATTAATCATATTGGATAAAATAAAGTCAATAATGCGATATCTTCCACCGAAGGGTAATGCAGCGACTGATCTACGGAGTGTTAGCTCCTGAAGACTGACATTACTGTCACCGGTATAAATAATTCCCATTGTGTCTCTCATAAATCCTCCATTCTGCCGCAATATTACGGCACTGATATTCTCTATTGAACACAACTAATTAGATGGCTGTCTGAAATGATTTATAAGTATCCACATCAATCATACTGCCCCTGGCCAATCGAAACCCGGTAGGGATGACCAGGTTCTCACCGATAACCGTTATGTCACATTCTTTAACTACAGCTGATGCGTTAAGGTCATTATCTGTACTGTAACCAATATAGCAGTTATCTCCAATTACTGTATTCTCTGCAATGATCGCATTATCAATTATTACATTCTCTCCTATCTTAACATTTGGCATTAGAATAGAGTTATTTACGTGGCTTCCACTTCCGACCGTTACACCTGCAAAGAGCACGGAGTGCAATACATCACCGTATATGATACCTCCTTCCGTGATAATACATCTCTTTACATTAGCACCGAGAGAAATGTAATGCGGTGGTTCCACCGGATTTCTGGAATAAATCTTCCAACCAGTATCATATAGGTCAAGCTCCGAAGATTCCTCCAGCAAATCCATATTGGCTTCCCATAAGCTTTGGATGGTACCAACATCTCTCCAATATCCCTTAAAGGGGTATGCAAACATTCGTTCTCCATCCTTTAACATCTTGGGAATGATATCCTTTCCAAAGTCATTATGAGAGTCTGGGGTATTCATATCTTCAATCAGATACTGCCTTAATTTCTTCCAGTTAAATATGTAGATACCCATGGATGCTTTGTTGCTGATGGGATTCTTCGGCTTCTCCACAAACTCGTAGACCTTCTCCTCCTCATCGGTATTCATGATACCGAATCGACTGGCCTCCTCCCACGGGACCTCAAGAATTGCTATGGTTGCATCTGCATTCTTCTCCTCATGATATTGAAGCATAGCATTGTAATCCATTTTATAGATCTGATCACCGGATAGAATTAGGACATATTCCGGATCATAGGTCTCGATAAACTCCATGTTTTGGAAGATCGCATTCGCCGTCCCGGAATACCATTCACCCACGGATTGCTTCATGTAGGGAGGAAGAATTGTTACTCCGCCGTTAAGTCGGTCCAAATCCCAAGGCTGACCAATTCCAATATAAGAATTCAATTTTAAGGGTTTGTATTGTGTCAACACACCAATGGTATCTATCCCCGAATTAGTACAATTGCTAAGAGGAAAATCAATAATTCGATATTTCCCTCCAAAGGGTACTGCAGGCTTCGCAATGTTTTTCGTCAGTACACCTAACCTACTGCCTTGGCCTCCGGCAAGCAGCATAGCCACACATTTTTTTGTAACCATAAATAGACCTCCTTCATCCTTCTCTATTCTTACATAAGGTTCCTACTTTTTCTCAATCTCTTTTGTTGAAATACAGGCTTATAGAAGACAATAGACGATGGTGGGATGCGTAATGTGATAGACTGCTCTAATCCGTGACACGGAATCTTCTCCGTCTTAATCAAAGCATCGTTTCTATATCCGTCACCGCCAAATTCTGTATCATCCGAATTGAATATGGGTTGAAAGCCCTTTGCCAATGGTACTCCGATCCGGTATTCCGGTCGTTCCAGCGGGGTAAAATTCACAACGACCATAAGGTAATCCTCCGGTGTCCGACTCCTTCGAAGAAAGGCCAGTACGCTCTGACTGCTGTCATCTGGACAAATCCATTCAAAACCACTCCAGCTATTATCTTCCTCCCAAAGTGCCGGCTGATTGACATAAAAATGATTGAGTGCTTTTACATAACCCTGCATTTTCTGATGCATCTCATAATCCAAGAGCAGCCAATCCAGCCCTGCATCGAATTTCCATTCAATGAATTGTCCGAACTCATTTCCCATAAAGCTCAGCTTCTTACCGGGGTGTGCCATCAAATAGCCTAACAGACTCCTCAATCCTGCAAACTTCTGATGATATTCCCCCGGCATCTTACCCAGCAGTGACCGTTTACCATGGACCACCTCGTCATGGGATAGCGGTAATATATAATTCTCTGAGAAAGCATAGGTCAGAGAAAAAGTCAGCAAATTGTGGTTCCATTTCCGGTAAAACGGATCCATTGCGGTGTAGCGAAGCGTATCATTCATCCAGCCCATATTCCATTTGTATAGAAAACCCAGTCCACCGCTGCTAGTAGGCGCGGTAACCAATGGCCACTGGCTCGAGTCCTCCGCTATCATTAAGGTTGTTGGATACTGTGAGAATACAATTTCATTTAACCTCTTTAAGAAGGAAGCAGCCTCAAGATTCTCATTCCCTCCGTATTGGTTGGGGATCCACTCCTCCCTGCCAAAATCAAGGTATAGCATACTTGTCACTGCATCTACGCGAAAACCGTCTACATGGAAATAATCAAGCCAGAAGATAACACTGGAGTTCAGAAAGCTCTGTACCTCATGTCGTCCATAATCAAACACATAAGTTCCCCACTGCGGATGCTCCCCCCGCCTCGGATCAGGATGCTCGTAAAGCGGCGTACCGTCAAACCTTGCAAGTCCATGAGCATCCTTTGGAAAGTGACCTGGTACCCAGTCCAGGATAACTCCGATCCCTTTTTGGTGACAACAATCGATAAAATACATAAAATCCTTCGGAGTACCATACCTGGAGGTAACGGCAAAGAATCCGGTTACCTGGTAACCCCAGGAACCATCATAGGGATGCTCCATAATTGGCATCAGCTCAATATGGGTGTATCCCATATCCACTACATAATCCACCAGTTCAGCGGCAAGCTCCAGGTAGCTATAGAAGGAGCCATCCTCCTTCTGTCTCCAGGAACCCAGATGAACTTCATAAATCAACATCGGCTTATCAAGTGAAGGTTTGCTGTTCTTATCCTCCTGCCACTTTGTATCCGACCAAGAATAGTCCTCAAGATCATATACAATCGAGGCTGTCTTTGGTCGAAGCTCACAGTAATAGCCATATGGATCACACTTGAATAAGACCTCTCCTGATGCACTGCCAATCGCATACTTATAGAGCTGTCCATTATCTAAACCCGGAACAAACAGTTCCCAGATACCCGAGTTATCTAACAATATCATTGGATTTGCTGTTGTATTCCAATCGTTAAAATCCCCCACTACGCTGACCCAATCAGCATTCGGAGCCCATACGGCGAAACGGACTCCTTTCCGGCTGTCCTGATCCATTCGATGCGCTCCGAGCATATAGTAACTCTTATAATTTGTTCCTTCACGAAAGAGGTAAATCTGCTCCTGCGTAATTCCACCTATAATTTCCTTCCTAGACACCTGCTCTCACCTCCACTATTATCACACTAGCTATACATGCTACTAAGCACCACGGATTCATGATTGAACAACTTTGTTAACAAACTGGGCAATAGCACATATTCATGACGATAGTAAGAACGCGAAGCATACCTTCTATCGTCGGCTAACTGTAAATTCACATATTATTTCTAGTACCTGAATAATATCAGTACTCAAAATATATGATGCTATACCCAAACTCATTCATTAAATTTTATAACTATTCATAAAGATAAGAAACAGTCCTTAGAATACTAGTTTTCACTTTCTATTTCCGCAGATCTGAATCATTACGTGATTTATAGTTTTGTCTGATAAATTTCTATAAGATGTAAATTATAGGCTTATTATAACATATTAGTCGGATTATGTAATTAGTTTTAATCCGTATTCTATTTATTTACACTCAATAAACTAATTGTCTGCACAACATAAAATTATATCCCAACCTGCTTCATAATAGATTTTATTTTTTCAGATTATCTTGTGCGAATATACAACACATCTTTTCTTTTTATGTATATTATTTTTTTATGTGTATTATGGTAATTCTTATAACTGTAATAATAGTTAAGAAAAACGTAATTGATTCTTAACACATATCGGCTTTACTTCTAATCCTATACTCTATATAATGGTTATATCTTAAGTAGCCATTAACTAGAATGAGAGTTATCTTATGGTATAAAGGAGATCTATTATGAAAAAAACGATTATAGCTGTTGGTTGTGTATTAGCAGCTCTCATTATTGTATTATCCGTTTATTTTATATTTATAAAAGATAAAGCCGAGGACGTAGATAATCCTGATATTACTATTGTTCCGACTGAGACCCCTTCACAGGAACCCACACCTACGGATATTCCAGATCCCGGGGATACATCTAATTCGACTGACCTCTTCCCTGCTTATCAAATGATTGAAGGCGAAAAAAGATATGGTTATATAGATCTCAATGGTACATTTGTCATTGAACCGGTTTATGATTACGCTGAGAATTTTTCGGAAGGTGTTGCTGTCGTACGCACCGGAGAAAATTATAAAGTTATTAATACCTCCGGTACGGTAATCTTTGATAACAACAATATCATTTTACCTTATCGTAACGGCATGGCTGCCTTCATGAACATCAAAGAAGATACATTGCTATATGGTTATATTGATATAAACGGTAAGATTATAACTGATCCCAGCTTTATCTTTGCTGACAGCTTCAACGAGGAAGGTCAGGCATATGTGGCTCTACCAGGCGGGAAAAATTATCAGCTGATCGATAAGACCGGTAAGGTTCTTGAAACTTATGAAGTTGACCTCGGTGGTAACTATACCTACGCTTTTGAAGATGGATATATCCTTTATAGTGTCACTGATACTATGAAGTACGGTGTTCTTAAGGTAGACGGTACTACTGTGCTGGATCCTATCTATAGTGCCGTATCTTATCTTGGCAACGATCTTTTCGCAGTCAAAAACCCGGAGCTGGAATCTTACATCGTCATGTTTGATCCTTCTGCACTATATAACGCTTCCGGAGAACAGCTAACCGATTATATTTTATATGACGTACAGCATTTTAACGGAGAATATGCTTCTGCTGCCAATGACACCTATGTCTACTTTATAGATAGCAGTGGTAAGGAAGTCACTTCCCTTCCGAGCTTCGATGGGGAAGGGAAGCTTTCCCTTCTTGGCGATATTGTAAAGGCTGAGATTGATGGCGACTTGGCTTACTATCGCTTAGACAATACCTCATTATGGAAGGCGGACACTACCACCTATCTGGATAATGGCATTACGGTGAAGGAACTGAAGTTCAAACCCTTACGATCGGTTATGGTTCGATATCCTCAGGTAGAAGGCTTACAGGATTCTGCCATTCAGAAGAATATTAATGAGCAGCTGGAGACTCAGTTTACCGAAGCCCGTGCAAATATCACGGTAGAAGATAATTTATCCGTCAATGATTCCTTTAAAGCTATGTTGAACAAGAATCTATTAACGATATCCATGAGTGGTTATGATTATTTTGAAGGTGCCGCTCACGGAATGCCCCTTAAGGATTTCTTCTATATTGATATCACCACCGGAGAATTTTATAGTTTTAAAGATCTATTCCTCCAGGGTAGCGATTACAAAGCTTTCATTGATGAATTTATTAAAACGAAGATATCCGAAGCAGATCCGGAGGAATCGATGTTCTTCCCCGATACCTTTACCGGAATTACTGACTCCCCGTACTTCTACCTAAAGGAAAACAGCATCGTAATCTACTTCTACCCTTACGAGATTGCAGCTTACGCAGCCGGCTTCCCTGAATTCGAGATTACCTTCGAGGAGCTGAAGGAATTCATCAATACCGACAGTTCATTCTGGAAGTCGTTTCATGAATAGAAGATGATTGTTTTGATATGATTGGCTACCGGTTAGGTTATCTTTATACAAAAGAAGGTCGGAATGAAATTCCAATGGATTTCATTCCGACCTTCTTTCAGTGTGAAGACGCTTTTCTTCACACTTCACACACAGGTTGGAAGACACTTTACCGATTTGTATGCACTAAGCGTACATTAAAATGTTCGCTTAGTACCCACAAATCAGCAAATCGTCTTCCAAACAGTGCATTACGAGATACCTGTACCCTTAAATTAAAGATAACCTAACCGGTAGCCGTTACAAAATAATTTCTCCTTTGTGAGAAATTATTTTGTAACGAAAAATTTTTATTTTAATTAAATAAGTATTAGATATTCTATCCATGTTCTTATTGAATCGATAGGTGGTTCAAGTGAATTTGTGTGAGGATATGCTAAGGATTACTTGTACCACGGTGTCAATAATGAAGCAAAAAGGTTCTATCCACATATCAGGAGCAGACTGGAAACCTCAAGCTTAATTCTATAGCAAAGTTAATCTACTTTACTCACACGATTGCAAGCTTATCCAAAATATTAGTCAGATAAGCGATGGTAACACCATAATTCGTCATGGGCACCTTCTGAAGCTTAGCCTGTTCGACACGGCTCATAACATATTTGCGATTGAACATACATGCACCGCATTGAATGATCAGATCATATTCTGTCAAATCCTTAGGAAAATCATTTCCGCTGACATTTACGATAGTTAAACCTTCGCCAACCTTTCCTCGAAGCATCCTTGGAAGCTTTTCTCTTCCGATATCCTCCTCCAGGGGAACATGGGTACATGCTTCTGCAATTAACACCCTGGATTTCTCAGTTAGTCTATCCAGAGCTTGAGCACTCTGTACAAAATAATCGATATCTCCCTTATGACTCGCAAAAAGCACTGAGAAGGAAGTAAGCTTGCTCTCAGCAGGTTTTTTCTCATATACCAATTTAAAGACTTGGGAATCTGTAATAATCAGCCTTGGCGGCTTTACCATGCTAGCCAGGGCTTCTTCATATTTATCTGCGGTGCTGCTTAGGACAATACACTTCTTATCCAACAGTTCTCTTAGTGTCTGTACCTGGGGTAATATCAAACGTCCCTTTGGAGCCTGTATATCCTGAGGCATTACAAGGAGTACCGTATCTCCCTCCTCTACCAGATTGCCTAAGATACTTTTCGCATCAAAGTCCTCCGGAATCTTGCGGATGATCTCTTCTCTGATTTTCTCTATGCCAAGCTTTGAGATGGCACTGATTTTAATCGGCTCCTCTTTCAATGCTTCCACTATTTTATTACGTATCTTATCGGTATTACTAATCTGGTCAATCTTATTAATGACCATAATCACTGCTGCTTTATGTTCCTTGAGGGCCTTAGCCCACTCAAGCTCCTGTGCGATATCCTCTTCACTGCATACGATCAGGGCTACATCGGTCTTCTCCATGGCGAGCTTCGTCTTCTCCACTCTCATCTGACCAAGATAACCGCTGTCATCAAATCCAGCCGTATCAATGAGTACACAAGGTCCAATTCCATAGATTTCTATGGTCTTATAGACCGGGTCTGTGGTGGTTCCGGCAACATCGGATACTAACGCGGTATTATGACCGGTAAGGGCGTTAATCAAGGTTGATTTACCACTGTTTCTCTTGCCGAAGATACCGATATGAAGCTGATTTGCTCTCGGTGTACTATTTAAACTCATACTCTCTAATCCTCTCTGCAGTTAACTGCCTAACGTATGATATACGAGTGACCTATCTCGCATTATGCTCTGAATTCTATGAACTAATCATAAGAATCCATAATCAATCCGATAGTTATAATGACTTGTTTCTAGAAATCCTTTAGAATCGGAAATCCCTGCTGCCCTCTGCGATCTTGCTTAAATTCAACTTTGCTATACCGAGTACCTTTTCATTTGGAATTTGGGTTAGCTCGCGTTCAATTAATGCTTCGCCCTTCACTCGTGTATCCTCAGAGGCATAATCCATCAGGTATTCCTTCAGTGTCATAAGTGCATTGGGCTGACAGCAGTTTGCAATCTGACCGGACTTCACCAAGGTCATAAAACGGTCCCCGGTTCGTCCTTCCCGGTAGCAGGCGGTGCAGAAGCTGGGAATATGCCCAAGAGAAAGAAGCCAGTTCACAATCTCATCCAGGGTTCTGGTATCCTCCACATCGAACTGAGCTGAGCTCTCTTCCTCCGGTTCTGGGGCAGCATATCCGCCGACACTGGTCTTAGAACCGCCACTAATCTGGGATACACCAAGTTTTAATACTCTCTCCCTGCTCTTCTGGGACTCACGGGTGGATACAATAATTCCGGTGTAGGGAACCGCAATTCTAAGAATTGCTACAATCTTCTCAAAGATCTCATCCGAAATAGAATCCTTAAAGCTGGAGGCATCAATGTCATCGGCCGGACGAATTCTCGGTACACTAATCGTATGCGGTCCTACCCCCATCGCTGCTTCCAGATGCTCTGCATGCATCAGGATTCCTGCAAAATCATAGCGGTACATATTGAGGCCGTATAGAACGCCGAGGCCTACATCATCAATTCCCGCTTCCATGGCACGATCCATGGCTTCTGTGTGATACGCATAATTATGCTTCGGGCCAGTCGGGTGAAGCTTCTCATAATTTTCTTTGTGATAGGTCTCCTGGAAGAGGATATAGGTTCCGATTCCTGCTTCCTTCAGCTTACGATAATTATCCACTGTTGTTGCCGCAATATTTACATTCACCCTGCGGATCTCTCCGTTCTTATGCTTGATGGAGTAGATCGTATTAATACTTTCAAGAATATATTCAATCGGATTATTAACAGGATCCTCACCGGCCTCCAATGCTAATCGCTTATGCCCCATATCCTGCAGAGCAATTACCTCCCTGCGGATCTCATCCTGTGTAAGCTTCTTGCGTGGTATATGTTTATTGACATAGTGATAAGGGCAGTAAACACAACCGTTGACACAATAATTAGAGAGATAAAGGGGAGCAAACATTACGATGCGGTTACCATAAAATCGCTGTTTAATCTTTACCGCCAGCTCGTACATCCTCTGAATTTGATCCTCCTGCTCACATTCCAGCAATACAGAGGCTTCACGATGGGTGATACCCTTGAGGTTCTCAGCCTTAGCCAGAATCTCATCAATTAATGCTCTGTTATTCTTATTCGATTTGGCATATTCTAATGTATCGAGAATTTCCTCATGATTAATAAATTCTTCTGCTTTCTTACTTCTTACATCATACATGGTTCAATCTCCTTTTCATTATAGTCACCACGATTAACGGTTAATTCATATCCAATCTTCTTCATCCTACGGTCCAGACAGAATCGGCACTCCGCAGCCTCATCTCCGGTACAGATTTTATTATCATATAGCTCATAATTCTTACGGACGGAGGTTGGTGACAAGTTCGGCATTACTACATTGGCTCCAGACAGAATTCCCTCTTCTCTTCCGTTCGGATGTATCGTACCGAGGGCGGTAGTAGAAGGAATTAGAGTACTTGGTAGCATCAATCGTAGGATACTGATCAACGTTAATGTCAGCTCCATCGATCCCTTCGATTCATTTGCAAAGGGTGTCTCATGGTGAGGCAGGAAGGGTCCGATGCCTACCATCTGAGGGGAAAGCTCCTTTAAAAATAATAGATCCTCAGCGATATTCTCCATTGTCTGGTAAGGGGAGCCCACCATAAAACCAGCTCCCACCTGAAACCCGATTTTTTTCAAGTCATAGAGACATTGCTTCCGGTTCTTGAGTGTAAGGTTAGTCGGATGGAGCTTACTGTAATGCTCCTCGTTGGCTGTCTCATGACGAAGGAGATAGCGGTCCGCTCCTGCCTCATAAAACCGAAGGTAGCTTTCATAGCTCTTCTCGCCTATAGAGAGGGTTAGAGCGCAGTCCGAAAAGTTCTCCTTAATCATTCGGATGATTGATACCATATCCTCATCGGAGTAGCTGCCATCCTCGCCACCCTGTAATACAAAGGTCCGAAAGCCCAATTCATACCCTTCCTTACAACAAGCAAGAATCTGCTCGTTCGTAAGGCGATATCTTGTAACACAGCGGTTACTCCTTCGGATACCACAGTAATAACAATCATTCTTACAATAATTTGTGAATTCGATTAAACCTCTAGTATAGATTTGATTACCAAAATGCTTAATCGCAACAGCTCTTCCTCTCTCTCGGAGATAGTCCCTGTCCTCCGCGCCTATCTCGGTTAACAATTCAAGAAACTCTTCTTTCGAAAGTATCCTTTGCTCTTCTAATTGATCAATTAATTTTCTAATATCAGCCATAATCTTCTCCGTTTCTATCTTTCTTCTCATGAAACTAGGAATTAAGTGTATACCCAAAGATGAAAAGTTTATTATTAATTTAAAATGAGTCGTGGAACAAAAAAATCCCTACGCCTAATAGGCGTAAGGATAGTACAATCCAATAAAAGCATCTGTTAGTCCAACAGCCTCAGCCTAATTGCTTCTGCTCCGGATTTATATCAGCATACCAGTTATGGTTCTCTATTCTTCGCCTTTCACGCGGGCGTACCCTAGTGGTCAGAACGATTTATTTGTTATTTATTTAACGATTATATAATAAAATCCAAGCTTTGTAAATAGGTATTTTCTGAATGAATGTTTTTCTCAGTGGCAATCTAGGGACGGTTACTGACAGCCGTGGAACCTTTGATATCATTGGTTTTGAAGACAGCGAAAAGTATTCTGATCCGCTGTTACTATTCATTGAACATATTTGGATTACTCCTTGGTAGCTTCTGCCTTCTTCTGCCAGGTTCCTTTCACCTTTGTAAGAACAAGTTCATCGCAAGCCAACGGATTTTTCTTATTCTCATCTTCATAGATGCGTGCACGCACCGTAACCTCACCTGAGTCCACGAAGGAAATCGGATTCCATATAATTGTACCTTGATTATCATCCCAGGAATAGGTGACAGGATAGCCGTTATGCTGATCTGTAATCCCTACTGCCTTCTTCGTATCAGCATTCCAGCTGCGAAGCATACCTCCGTCCGCCTGCCATTCGATGACGTATCGCTGCGGAAGCTTCTCCGACTTTACCGAAAGTCCGAGGCCCCAGGTGGAGGACAGGCTGGAATAGGATCCTTCACACTGTAGAAAATCATGGTCAGAAATCTCTACAAGTTGTCCGTTCTTGCCTGTATTGATCAGAAAAGCATAGACGCACTCCTTCTCCCCCCATCGGCAGGTGATTAGAAATAGTCTCCTCCAGTCTCGGTCATAGTCCTCCAAATTGGAACTGAGATAAAGTGAGAAATGCTGTTTTAGTTCAAAGCTCACTCTTGAGGAGTCCAGTATCTTAACGGTCTGTCCATGAAGCACATTCCCTCCAAACCGCTGCACTCCGTTCTCATCCAGCATTGCGTCAGATACCTGAATGGAATCCGGAATACTGTCACCAAAGTCTATAGCAATCGTCTTCTCCAATGACTCTGTGCCGAAGGAACCCAGATTTACCTTAGGAAGAAAATCTTTCTTAGCAAGGATCTCCTCCAGAGCTTCTGTCTTCGTAAATTCAGAAACCTCGTCCCCCCACGCGGTCCTATGAACCACATAATCGAGACCGATTCCATCAATGGTGATGTTAATGTCCGGCGGATCCTTCGGAAACTTCTTATCCATTCCCAGAAGGAGATTCTGGTCGTAAGAGACTGCCCATTCGGTATAAGGAAAATGCTCCATATCCTTAAGCACCAGGGACTGCTCCTTCACGGTAATGGCTCCGTAATCTGCGAGTTCTCCAAGTAACCGTATTTCATCGTCTCTCTTGATTAGGGACAGCTTCTCATATTCTCCCTCAGATACAAAGCAGTTGCCGTATTTCATCAACGGAATCTCCGTCATGGAGCTAAAGAAAATTGGATTCTGATATTCGTAGGCAATTATGTTATGCAGGAACAAACCATCCTTCCAGGTGGTATACAGATCTACCAATTCATCGCTTCCGTCCCGGTCAATATCCACTATGACTGCATTGGCCAAATCACCCTCCACATAGGATACCACACCCTTTCGCACCAGGAAGCACCCAGAAAAGCCCCAGTCACTGACTGCTGCAAAGGCTTGAAGTGTAAGCCGCTCATAGGCCTCCGGAATAAAAATCTCTAATAACCCTGTAATCTTCTGGCGGGCAGTAGGAATTACCTCCTCCTTTACCTTCTGATCTACCTCTTCCTGTATCCGGGAAAGAATGCTGCTTGCATCAACTGCAGCTTCCCGGCTGTTTATATCCTCCAGACTAATCCCTCGATCCACCCGTAGCAGGATACTGTTGCTAAGGGGCATCTCTTCCCCCGGTAGGTAGGTAATCAGCTGTAGGACAGTATCCTCCTTAATAAGCCGGTATGAGGTTGTTCCCTCCTGAACCTTTGGGGACAGCGTTTCTCCATTTATGCTCTTCCAGCCTTCCTGATCCAGCGTTTGAAGATAAGAAACCATTCCGGCCTCCGTAATATAACTGTAGTAGGTGCCGCATTCCCAATTTACCTGATACTCCGCGCAGGGAACGGGTATGTCCGCCTGCCGCTCCGCTTCGCCTTCTATTAAGACAGACGGTTCAGCTTCTATCGCATCTGCTTTGGCATTCCTTAAGGAACCATCATTACGGTCGATAATAATGTAACAGATTACTGTATAAACGATTAGCATCAATATCACTGCACCGATGCCAAGTCTTGAAGTCCACTTACAAGGCCCAAGCTTAAAATCCTCATACTTTCTCATAATCATCACCCTTTCGAATAAGATGCGGTCTCTCGCATCTCAAATCACTCCAACGCAACAGCTGCCCTATGATACGATTTATGACATCCCATTAGTCAGCAGCAAAACAGCCACACTTACCATCAGAAGGCCAACGCAAAGTGCCGAAAACCAGGTAAGCCTCCGATAAGAAAGTACCTGTAAAACCCTTAGCTTCACCTTATTACTACCGAAGGCAGAGGAGAAGATCGTTGAGTCCCCATCGGCATAGGTCAGTAGTGTGCGAGCGTACTCCTTCCGCTCCTCAGGCTTCAACCTCTTTATAGCACCCTCATCACAAGCCAGCTCGCAATCATTCAAGAATAACTTCAGAAACACCCAGCTCATGGGATTAAACCAGTGGATGCATGCGGCAAGAATTGCTATCATTCGCCATAGATTGTCTCGTCTATATATATGAATTTTTTCATGGAGTAGGATATATACAAGCTTCTCATCCTCCGTATCAAGAGGTAGTATAATTCGCGGACGGAGAATTCCTATTACCGTCGGGGAATTAACCATTGGCCCCTCATACAGATTATCCCGGAGTAAAACCACCTTCTTCAGTTCTGACATTGTTAACCCATACAGAATAAGCATAGCGAGGATACCGGCTAGTGCAAGCACGAGCCATATCATCGACGCAACGGTAAAAACATTCTCCCATGCGCTGCTTCTATACGCTATGGGCTGATAGGTCTCCGCTCTCTGTATTGTATTGGATAGAGACAAAGAGAAGTCCTCTACTGGTACTGTCTTCACCATAGTCATTCCGGAAAGTCTGGATAGAATATTCATCAGGCTTAGCTTACTGGAGAAGCTGACCGGGCATAACATGCGTATTAAAACCACTCCCCAGAGAGCATATATCACGGTTCTCGGACAAGTCTTAATATAACGAAGTGTATACAGCAGCATTCCGTAGACTGTTGCTATAATACTCATATTTAATATCCAATAAAAGGCTTCCCTCAGCATAACAGACCCCTCCTGCAGCTATTATCTTGACTCCTGTTCATTAATCAACTTCTTGAGCTCCGCCAGCTCATCTCCTGTGAGCTTCTCATTCTGAAGAAACGCTGCAAAGAAGGCCTTCTTCGATCCCTGATAGAGCTTATCAATCAGACTCTTCGTCTCTGCACTCTGCACCTGCTCCCTTTTCAGCTTCGACAAGCATATGAAATTCGGTTCTTCTCTGAGAATCAGATCCTTCTCTATCAGCTTCTTAATAATCGTATAAGTAGTATTCTTATTCCAGCCGATGCTCTCTCCCAGTATTAAGCTGATCTCCTTGGCACTGATCGGTTCCCTCTCCCAGATAATTTCCATCACCTTTAGCTCGCTGTCATATAATTTAACCGTATTCATCCTCTTATCCTCTCAGACTATAGTAATAGTATATCTTTATACTATTACTATAGTCTGATTATGTCAAGATAATTTTTCCATAATCAGGAGTATGCAATTCGTTTTACTGATTTTAAATATGCGCACACAATGATTGTTCGCATTGCTACATTTGCTTTACACAAAAAAGCTGCCTCAAGCTTCTGATGTTTCTTCGCGCAATATAACATCGCAAAGAATAACAAAAGTCTGGAAGCAGCCAAAACCTATCCATCGCATTACTATGCTTACATTATGGTAAGACTCAGATTTTTTTGTTATATAACTCGGGTCATGGTTCTAACTAATCTGGAATAAATTTTACATATAATGTTGTCCAACAAATTTACATCTTTTCCTTACTCCTTTCATTCAATTCATATTTATGGATAGACAAAAGTCATTATTACCAGTCCTATCGCAGCACTCAGCACATTCGCAAATATAGCATACAATACTCTTCTCCCCCTGCTATGTTCTTTAAGAAACAGAGCAAAAAGAATGCTTTCGGTGATTATTATGACAAGCTCTACGGGGAAAAACACAAGTGATGCGGTCAGAAGTCCTTCCTTCTGAAAAAGTACTCCTATGGTCAGAGTTAGTGCGATCTGGGTAACTAGGTTGATGAGTAAAAAGGCTACCCAGTTCCTCTTCAACGAGAAGCCAAATACCAGCAATAGAATTCCTTCTATGAAAAGAGTAGCCGTGCAGGTTCCGAGAAACTGCTTAACGTATGCTAGTGTAGACTTCTCCAGAACGACGGTATTCTGATTATAATCATAGGTTAAGACTGTCTTAAGAGAGGTCCTATGGATCTCCTCTGATACAATCAGCTTGTTCTCTGGTGTCACGATAATAAGCTTAAAATCATCCGGAACACCCATATAACCAAAACGATGTTCCATCCCTTCCCCTGTCTTTACTCCAGTTAATTCTCCCCACATGGGTGCCGGTGTTCCCTTTACTAATCCGGGTCTCCAACCTTCCTCCTCATAGCTATCCAAAAGCTTAAGCTTCTCCGGATCATAGCCATCAAGCTCAAGCCTCATATATGCATTGGCTTCACGCGTTAATAAATCGAGATAATATTCTCCCTCTGGCGGATTGATCACCTTCACCAGGATTTCCGGCTTGGGCCCCATATCGGCGAGAGCAGTCGAAGCCGGCAGTAATAATAACACCACAACTGTACAAAGAAAGATGATTACCTTACGAATTCTTTTCTCCTTCTCCATATCTTTTCCTCCCATCGACAACCTTCTTACCGCTATACTCTCTCATCCAATCGATTCGGGTCGTCTTTTATCTCTTCTACGACACTGTCTACATCCACTCTATTAGAAGCTGTAGATACCCCTGACGGTTCCTGCCATATTCGTTTCAGTCTTCCCAGCATCACCATAAGCCAGAATCTTAAGAACAGTCCGATTAAGATCATAACAAAAGCAAAGGTGGTTTCGGCAATTGTTATGGCGATGCACATGCCTATGATATAGATCGTCATAAATACCGTATAGGTTCTCTGTTCACGACGGTAATCATCGGCCAGATTCTTACTATTCATAACGATCAATTTCTCAATGCTTCCTTCCAGAATATAGTATACCAGAAAAAGCTCCAATACTGAGAACAATAATGGATAGTAGCTCATAGCGATTGACTGCTGCTGAGGCGTCCAGATTAAGAGAAAACTGAATACGCCAAGTATCGTTAACAGCATGGATGTGATACGTGCCTTATGATAATAAGGAGAAGTAAACTCCTTCTGCAGATGATCGATTCCTCGTGACACAATCATATAACTGACAAAAGCGGGAAGGATTGCAATCGGTCCCAGATTGATATGGAAGGTGATAAAAAAGATACCCCAAAATATAATTCGAAAGCCTTCAAACATATCAGAACCCACCCCTTCCCATAAGATATCTAAATACATCCATATAGCCGTTAAAATATTTACGCTTTGTCATATCATAGATACGAATAAAACCCTGCGTTTTGTCCTCCTTGGTATAGGTAAGCTTAGGACGGACATCATAGACATCATAGCCTCCATCATCGGGAACCTTTTTGATATTATTCTCAATTGTCAGAGTATCCCCTCTCTTTAGCTCCAGAGTCCCAAGCTCAGAATAGGGAAACGTATTAATCGTCAGGTCCAACACCGGATCGGCTTCTTCTATAATCGGTGATTCCAACTTTAGATGACTAAGCTTTTGCCGTACATATAAGGTAGTCTTCGAAATACCTTGACTAGAGGAGCCTGCGCTCGTGATATCCATTGCCGGCACCTCCGAAGTATCGCTATAGATCAGTATTCTTCCCAGATTAACCTTTTGCGAGCTGCCATCACTGAAGGAAATTAATGCGTTATTAAGCTCAATCTCACCCTTCCAGTCTTCAAGAAAGTAATTATTCATATACAGATAAGCCGTTCTTAAGCTATAGCGCCCTATGACTTCACCACGCTGTTGGGTTGAATCATTCGAGAAAAAGGTAAATGAATTATTAAAGTACTGGGCATTTTCTGTTGCCATAAAAAAGTAATCCGGTGCCTCTAAAAAGGATATCCCTGTTACTTCTTTTGTATCATTGCTATTGGTTAGATATCGGAGCTCCAGAACAGGCTGATTATACCCGGTTGACTGAGATGGTACTGCACTCACAGCTACACAATAGGTCAGAAATACCGGCTCCTTCAATCTGGTGAGATACGAAAATCCCACGCAGCTAACGATTGTCAGAGCGATTAATATCGTACATATCCTCAGATAATTATTCTCGTTTTTCATAAACCACCTCGTATAAGCAAACTTTATCAAACTTTATCTTATTATAAGCTCCGCATGGCGAGCATATCCTTCTACAAATTGATAAACACCATCCGACACCATATTCTAACATTTCATTCCTTGTCTATGCAAGCAGCTTAAGGAAACATTAATATTTATGCTATATATCAAAGAGGAGTCAGAGAGATCCGGCTCCTCTTTGATATATAGCATAAAAAAGGAAGGTCTACCTTGCAAGCCTTCCTTTCGTGCTTAAACTGCCAGAGTAATCATAGTTATCTAATTACTTGATTACTCTGGCGCATGAATTTCTATAATGCATTCTTTGCTGCCCTTACCCTGGCGGCGAGGTTTCTTCCGGCTGGGCAGGAATAGCTGCAGCTGCCACAGCTGATGCACTCACTAATATAGAACTTCTCCGTCTCTTCTACCCTGCCAAGATCCACGAGATTAGCAATCAGATTAACCTTTAGACCACTAGGGCAGCTCTTTATACAATTACCGCATTTTGAGCATTGGGGTGATTCCTTATAGGACGGGTAATCTCCGGTTGCGATCCAATTCACCGACTGATCGACAACAGCATCTTCCTCCGCCAGATAAGCCTGCATCATGCCTCCTCCGGCAAAAATATTGACAGTACCGGGACATACAATGTCCATGATCTCCCTGAGCTTCATCCCCAGCCTAACACGTACAACCTCTGTTGTCCTTCCTCTTAAGTCTGCAACCGTGAGAATTCTTGTGTCGGCTGCCTGCTTCTGATATACCGATTGATAAATTGCATAAACTGTCTGCACATTGAGAACCAGAATCCCTTGTGCTGCCGGAATTTGTTTGTTCTCGAGACGAAGGCCCAGTATCTCTGAAATCAATATTCTCTCTGCTCCCATAGGATATAAATCCTTTACCTGGTACAGCTTTATGTATTCGGAATAATTTAAGTCCTGTGTATCTTTCGCTGCTATATAAATACCCTTAAAATCGATACAGCTGGCAATCAAATCAATTCCCTTCTGTATTTCCCTCGCATAATTGCGTAATAACCAAGCATCATGTATTAATCCCGGGTCACACTCAACTCCATTGATTATAAAGTATTTCTCTTCTTTTGAAGTCAGCGTTGTCTGAAGCTTACGACTGGTCGGAAATGCTGCTCCGCCCATTCCGAATATTTCACTTTCTTTGATTCGATTTAGAATATCTGTTGGTGAAAGCTTGTCAATTGCTAACTCTTCGGAAGGTATCGAAGAACCAGGTTGCGTTAAATCAATCAACTTCTTCTCATAGCTCTTAGCAGCTACCGCCTTCCCTAATTTTATTCTGGCCTTCTGACCATCTCTGCTCTTCTCTGCTGCCGACTCGATTACTGCGGTATATAAATTCACTAGCAGGATACCGATCGGAATTGAAATCGGCGAGGCTCCAAAAATCATACCACCAAAACCCGCCAGAAAACCCGCTGCAATTCCGGCAATTCTGTTTCTTGTGACAGTGACCGGATCTGTAATAATGATGCATCCCCAGAACAGAACTCCATATGTGACAATACTCCATAACGTCAGATCCTGATGAAGGTATAGCCCTGACAGCATTCCTACGATAAATCCCAATGAGGCAAAAGGACGCACCCGTAAAAACAGTAGTCCAAGCACAATTGCTGGCAGTAAAAACAGCGATCTTGGGAATTGAGGAAAAGACAAATCAAACATCAGCATCACAGGCAGCAAGCCAACCAGAGCCGGATTAAGAATGTTCTTTCCCGTCCCTCCCCATAGGTGTTTTCCTATTTCCAGGGCAATAACAATCCCTAAGAGCTGTCCCCATAAGGGAACTCCTACGGTTAACAAGCTAATAATAGCCGCAGTCACCGCACCGGAAGCACAGCACCAGAGCTTTTTGTAATGAATGAAGCTAAACAGAAGATCAATCAAACCACCGAAGGCAACAAGTAAAATAAAGCGCAGTATCCCAATCGGATCGTCGATCCATAACGGCAGATGATACAGTGCTAGTACTTTAAATACATCCGACAGCATATGCTCATTTGACCTTCGTACTCGAAGCATCGGAAATGTTGTCATTTATCTTACTCCTGCGATAAAGGCATGGAACTTGTGAAAACCAGTACCATATATCATCAAAGGACATCCAACTGTTGCCTCCACACCAGCATTAGAGCATACCGCTAAGGTCTCCGGATCCGCTACACGGAACAGTATCCGTTGTACTCCCTTATCAATCAGTTCTTTCACTGCCTTCGCCGCATTTCCCTTATTCAGAAGCACAAAAGCACATTTTGGTATCACCGGCAGTTCCTCCAGCTTTTGATATACCTTTACATCATAAGTGGCATTCTCCTTCTTATTATAGGGATATACCTTCATTTGATTATTAATAAATGCCTTATAGACTTCCTTTGAATAGGCATTATCTCTTGAAGAATATCCGACAAAGAGAATATCCTTATCCTTAAAAAAGTCCTTATACAACTTAGCCATACTAAATCCCCCATTCATAAATATTGATATATCCTATTATACACTCAATTTTAAATCCTGTCTAATATTTCCATTGTAAAATTGTAGAATTTTCGACTTGCAGAGTTCCTTTCTTCAGACTACCACTCCCGGCACTCTGGGTAGAATAAATACAAAGCAATCCAAAAGTCACAGATTAATATAAATATTTATTTGTTGACAATTATAATAAACTATATTATTATTTGTTTATTATTATAGCAAACATTTCGGAGGTCACAATGAGCATTAATTTTAATGAGTACCCTATTGAGGATATAAAACATGGCTATTGCTATCATGAAGAGACAAAAACCTATCATTGTCTACTCTGCAATAATGTATTTGAGACAGGTGAGATTTTTCGATACGGTGAGCGATACTTCGATGCATCGAAAGCAATTGAGCATCATATAAAGCAGGACCATGGCGGTGTCTTTCATCAATTGCTTGATACAGACAGTAAATACAATACGATAACGGATAAGCAGAAGGAGTTATTAGAATTATTACAGCTTGGTCTGTCTGATCAGACGATTGCCGGAAAACTGGGCATCTCAGCCTCTACCGTAAGGCATCATAAATTCAGTTTCCGTGAGAAGGCAAAGCAGGCCAAGTTATTTCTGGCACTATATGAGCTGGCACAGGAGACAACCCCGAATGACAAGGACTGTCTGATTCCCATTCATGAAGGGGCTAAGATGGTAGACGACCGCTATATCACCACTAAGGAGGAACAAGAAAAGATAATTACAACTGTATTTTCAAGCTTGACTCCACTAAAGCTGAAGGTCTTTCCCGCTAAAGAGAAAAAGAAGATTGTAATTCTCCAAAGAATTGTTGAGCAGTTTGAAAGAGGTAAAATCTATCCCGAGAAGCAAGTAAACCAGATACTGAAGGATATCTATGATGACTACCCTACTCTCCGTAGATATCTGATCGAATATGGATTTATGAACCGCTCAAAGGATTGTCATGATTACTGGGTGAAATAAGAAGAAAGGCATGGTTAATCATATGAATAGGACGGAGCTATTTTTAGAAATAAGTAAATTTCAGGATCAGGAGGGAAGGCTAACCCTGTTCCCAGCCAAAAGACGGAATAAAATGATATCCTTATACTATCTTGCAACCAAATTTGAACCGGATATTATCTATACCGAGAAACAAATCAACGATATAATTGAAGCCAATCATACCTTTCAGGACAAATGGCTACTTCGAAGAGAGCTGGTTAATATCGGCCTTCTCTGCCGCCTAACAGACGGCTCTCAGTATTGGTTGTCCAAAGAAGCACCAAGGATAGAGGATATATTACAATAAGAGCTTTCAAGTGTCTTGTACAAAAGACTCTCCTCAGGACAGCTTTCCATAGCTGGTCGAAAGGAGAGTCTTATTATTTATTACTCAATTTATATTATCTTATTAACTAACTATATCTTAACTATATATTATACCTTATTCTCTTTATATTTCTCTTTATATCTCTCTTTATGACTCTCTTCGCAATCTCTGGTTAGCCGTACTTCGTACCTGGATTGCAGTAATTTCCTCTACTGTCGTTTGATTCGTCGGCAGATCGCAGACCAGGGTCTTATCTGATAATACAGCAACTCGGTCGCAGATGCCCATAATCTCATCAATATCCGAGGAGATATAGATGATACATGCCTTTTTTTTAGCCATATCATTCAAAAAATTATAGATATCAATCTTACTGGCTAGATCAATTCCCCTTGTCGGTTCGTCCAGAATAAACACCTTTGCCCGGTTCATCAACCATTTTGCAAAGATTGCCTTCTGTAGGCTTCCCTCACTATAGGCTAATATACTTTTACTCCGCAACAGCGGGATATTAATCTTTGTGATATAGTCCACTGCTGTTTGCTTCATGAAATAGGAATTGATTACATGATTTTTCGTGAAACGATGCAGGGATGGAAATGCTACATTCTCATTAGTATCCAGTTCCTGAAAGATAGAATCCTCATATCGGTTTTCCGGCAGCAATGCGATATGGTTACGGATTGCCATACCCGGATTTTTAAGCTGAATTGGCTTTCCATTCATGCTGATCTGTCCTTCGTATCTGACTGCACCGAAGAGACATTTGGCAAGAAGCGTTCTTCCGGAGCCGGCGAGACCGGTTATTCCTAATATCTCTCCCTCTCTCAATTGAAAGTTAATATCCCTGAGTTTATCCTCAAAGCCTAATCCCGAGACAGTAAAGAGCACCTTTCCCTTCTTCAGATTCATCTTCGGGTACCGCTCCTTGTATTTGGTGCCAACCAGCATATGTAGAATCTCATCCTCCGTTGACTCGCTGACGAGCTTCGTACCGACTAATGTTCCATCCTTTATGATAGAGATACGGTCACCGATGGTCATCGTATCATCAATACGATGCGTGATATAGAAGACGCCGGCCCCTCTCTCCTTAATCCGTTTGACAATATGATAGAGAAGCTCTCTCTCGCTGGGGTTCAGGGCAGCGGAGGGCTCATCCAGAAGAACCACCTTCGCCTCTGAGATATAAGCCTTGCAAAATTCAATCATCTGTCGTTGTGCCAGCCCTAACGTCCCTACCGTATCCGTTGATAAAATTGGCAGCTGTAATTCATCAATTAATCTCTGAAATTGACTGTTCAGCTTTTCAAAATCAATGGTCCGAATAACCTTATTCTTATAGGGCAAATTGTGAAAATACAGATTCTCAGCAATACTTAAATTATCCAGCAGTGTCGTATGCTGCTGGATGAATATGAGTTCATTGGAAGAATAAAAAGAAAGACTTTTTGGTTTGACCAGTTGCCCTTCAAAATAAATCTCTCCGGAATCCGGCTGTATCATACCACTGATCATCTCCATCAGTATACTTTTACCGGAGCCGTTCTCTCCCATAATCATATGCACTTCACCGGGGTATAGCGAAATATTAATATCATTCATCTTGAAATTCGAGATTTCAAAGTTGATATTCTTAAGCTCAAGCAATGGATTGCTCACTTGGGAACCTCCTGATAATGCTAATTTTCATACACATCGATTGAAGTAAAAAGGGGAATATTATTATCATATATATACTTTTTGTGCCTATCCTCCAGATTAGAATCAGTAAGAATTCGGTTGGCAATATTCAAGTTTCCGACCCGGTAGAGGGATTTCGACCCAAAGAACTTAGAGAGACATACTACCGTAACGGCTTCCGCAAGTTTGACTGAATGTTGAATCAACGTGGCTTTCTTCGTACTGGATACCGTTATGCCAACTGTCTCACTCAGCCCGTCGATCTCAACAAAAATATGGTTAAATGAAAAATTCCTAAGATTATCAATTGTCATCTGCCCGTAAACAGCACTCTCCTCCAAGTCACCACCCAGTAGAATCAGATTGTTACTTGTAGAGTGGGCGAAGGAAGAGGCAACGGAAAGATCATTGGTTACTATGGTAAGATTATTGCGACCGGACAGGGCTTTCGCAATGTAAGAATTCACCGGTCCGCTGGTGAGCATAATCGCATCTCCGTCATTCACAAGATGAAATGCGGTATCTGCAATCTCCTGATATAATAGAATATTTTTTATTTCTTCATTTTCTTCCCACACCGATTCATCTACATAGTCCATCAAAACAGCGCCTCCATGAGTGCGCTTTAAAAAGCCTTCATTTTCAAGCTTCTCCAGATCACGGCGTACTGTAACCTCCGTAACATTGAGAAGCTCACTCAGCTTTGCGACAGATACTTTATGGTCTTTAATCAGGTAGTTTTTTATGATGCGTATTCGTTCTATAGCAAACATATTCTTGTCCCATCTTTAATTAATATCAAATTCTTGAACTACCATATTTAGGGTATTTCTATGAATATCATACACGATTCCACACAAAAAAACAATAACGAAAATCTCCCAAGATCAAAACGAACATAAACGAAAAACAAACCCCGCTTTTTATAAAATGAATAAAAACTACTAAATTAGACTGTTTGTGAAAGATGCATAATATATTTTTATATTTCAACAAATTATTGTTGACATCTATCATATAGGATGATATTATTTTTTCATACAAACACAAACGAAATACGAAACGAACATATTCGAAACTAAAATAATATATAAGTTAGTCGATTTTTACGATTTGTTTTGGTGTCAAACTATAGTTCATCTATAGTAAAACATATATAAAAAAGGAAGATTAAGGAGGCTTTTATGAAAAGAAATTTAACAGGTTTTAAAAAGGTATTATCACTTGTATTACTTCTTACCATGACTGCAACTCTTCTGCTCGGATGCAGCAGCAAGAAAGCAGAACCTACTGCAACCACAGAACCCACTAAGGCTGCAGAAACCACAGAGACTACTGAACCTGCTGCTACAGAAGCTCCCGCTGCTGAACAGACCGGCGCAGGCAACTATATCGGTATTGCTATGCCGACCCAGTCCAGTGAGCGTTGGATCAAGGACGGTGCTGCAATGAAGGAAATTCTTGAAGCAAGAGGCTACACTGTAGATCTTCAGTATGCAGAGGATGATATCCCGACTCAGAAATCTCAGATTGAGAATATGATTACCAAGGGAGCAAAGGTTTTGGTTATCGCTCCGATCGACGGTTCCACACTTTCCGATACTCTTGATGCAGCAGCTGCAGGTGGTGTAAAGGTTATCTCCTACGATCGTCTTCTTGTTAATACGGATGCTATTTCCTATTATGCAACCTTCGATAACAGACGTGTTGGTCAGCTTCAGGCCGAATCACTGGTTGATGGCTTAAAGAAACTGAAAGGCGATGGCCCTTACAATATCGAGTTGTTTGCAGGATCTCCCGATGATACGAACTCTTTCTATTTCTTCCAGGGTGCTATGGATATCCTTCAGCCTTTAATCGATGCAGGTACCATCTCCATTCCTTCCGGTCAGGTTACACAGGAAGAGGTTGGAACCCTTCGTTGGGACGGTGCTGTTGCACAGGCGCGAATGGATGCTGTTCTTGCAGCAAACTATACGGATGGCAAGACTCTTCACGGTGTATTATCCCCCTATGACGGTTTATCCAGAGGTATCTTATCTGCTTTAACCGCATTTGGTCTCACCGGTAAGGATCTTCCGGTTGTTACTGGTCAGGATGCAGAAGCAGCTTCCGTTAAGCTAATTATCTCAGGCGACCAATATTCCACCATCCTTAAGGATACCCGCTTACTTGCTGGGGTTGCCGCAAACATGGTAGACGCTGTTCTTACAGGCAAAGAGCCAGAGATTAACGATACCGAGACATATAATAATAATGTCAAGGTAGTTCCTTCTTACCTGCTTGAGCCATTCATCATCACATCAGAAAACTATCAGGAATTAGTTATGGACTCCGGATATCTGAAGCCGGAAGACATCAAATAATTCTTAGCAAAATTTGATAGCCAAAATGTCGGTTAGTTTATGGCACTAACCGACATTTTGGTATTAAAGCAGAAAGCAGTACTATAGCTGAAGGAGTGAAAAGATGGAACAGTATGCATTGGAAATGCGTAATATCACAAAAACGTTTCCTGGTGTAAAAGCTCTTGATAACGTAAATCTAAAAGTTAAGCCCCAACAAATCCACGCTTTGGTGGGTGAGAACGGAGCCGGGAAATCGACCCTGATGAACGTTCTCAGTGGTGTATATCCTCACGGGTCCTACGAGGGTGATATCGTTATCGATGGACAGGTATGTGCATTTAAGAACATAAAAGAAAGCGAGGCCAAGGGAATTGCCATTATCCATCAGGAATTGGCTCTAATTCCACAGCTCTCCGTAGCAGAAAATGTATTTTTAGGTAATGAACAGACCAATTTTGGGCCTGTAATCAGCTGGGATAAGACACGGGTTAAAACCAAGGAAATGATGAAGAAGGTTGGTCTTAACGAGAGTTTAGATACAAGAATTATCGATCTTGGAATGGGCAAGCAGCAATTGGTGGAGATCATTAAGGCTTTGGCCAAGGATGTAAAAATCCTTATTCTGGATGAACCGACAGCCGCTTTAAACGATGAAGATTCCAAGCATTTGCTTGAGCTATTACTGGGATTAAAGAAACAAGGTATAACCAGCATCATAATATCTCATAAACTGAATGAAGTTACCAAGGTCGCCGATGCTATTACCATTCTTCGTGACGGTAAGACCATAGAGACTTTGGTTATGGGTGTGGATGATATCTCCGAGTCCAGAATAATCAAAGGCATGGTAGGACGGGAATTGGTTGATCGCTTCCCCAAACGTTCCCATCAGATCGGAGAGGTTTGCTTTGAGGTGAAAAATTGGAGCGCTTATGATACAAAGGATGAATCCAAGCTTGTACTAAAGAATATTAATATTAATACTCGCAAGGGAGAAATAGTGGGTATTGCCGGTCTAATGGGGGCCGGACGTACCGAGTTCGCCATGAGTGTATTCGGAAGATCCTTTGGTAAGAAGATCGAAGGTACCATTATTAAGGATGGCAAGGAAATTCAAATTAAGAATGTAAAGGATGCAATTCGACACGGTATCGCCTACACTACAGAGGATAGGAAGAATGCCGGTCTGATCCTAATCGATAACATTAAGCGAAATATCAGCCTCACTGCTTTCGGAAAAATAAGCAAAGGCATTGTCATTGATGATAACAAGGAAATCAAAGCTGCCGAAGACTTCCGTGAGAAGCTGAGAATTAAATCCCCCAGCATTCTTCAACGAACCGGTAATCTATCCGGTGGTAATCAGCAGAAGGTTGTATTCAGCAAGTGGATCTTCTCTGATCCGGATGTGCTAATTCTTGATGAGCCGACCAGAGGAATTGACGTAGGTGCTAAGTATGAAATCTACTCTGTTATCAATGATTTGACAGCTGCAGGTAAGACTATTATAATGATTTCATCCGAATTACCTGAAATCCTGGGTATGTGTGACAGAGTCTATGTCATGAATGAAGGCCGAATTGTCGGAGAGCTAAACGCGGAAGAAGCCTCACAGGAAAATATAATGCATTGCATAATGCAAAGCAATCAGGAGGGATACAATGAATAAGAAAAACTCTTTTTTGAAAGGCAATATCCGCCAGTATGTAATGGTAATTGCCTTGGTAATCGTAATCGTACTCTTTCAGTTATTAACGAGAGGTGTTTTATTAAAGCCACTGAACATATCCAACTTAATCTCGCAAAATGCTTACATATTAATACTTGCCGTCGGTATGCTCCTATGTATTCTAACCGGTGGTAATGTCGATCTGTCCGTAGGCTCTGTAGCTGGTTTTGTCGGTGCAATCTCTGCGACTATGATGCTTAAAATGGATATTCCGGTCTTCCCCACCATCGTAGTATCTCTGCTCCTAGGCTTTTTGATTGGCTGCTGGCAGGGCTTCTGGATCGCTTATGTGGGAGTCCCCGCCTTCATTGCTACACTAGCCGGCATGTTAATATTCCGTGGACTGACGCTGGTTGTTCTTCAGGGAACCAGTCTTGCTCCCCTTCCTGCCGGATATACCTTCATGGCCTCCGGCTTCCTACCTGAAATAGGAAAAATTGGTAACCTTAACATCCTTGCAATTGCAATGGGAATCATAGCATCGATCCTATATGTATTAAAAGAGCTGAATGACAGAAAGAACAAGAAAAAGTACGGTTTTGAAATAAGCTCTCTTAAGGTCTTTGTACCGCAGGTACTTGGTATTCTGTTAGTTATCAACGCATTTACCTATTCCCTCGCTTCTTACAAGGGTATTCCGATGGTATTGGTAATCGTTATCGTGCTGGTACTAATCTACTCCTTTATCACCATGAAGACAATTCCCGGCCGACACATCTATGCTTATGGCGGTAATATGAAGGCTGCTCAGTTATCCGGTGTCAATACAAAGAAGGTTATGTTCTGGGTATATGCTAACATGGGTCTTCTTGCTGCCTTGGCAGGTGTTATCTTCACCGGCAGATTAAATTCGGCTACACCGAAATCCGGTACTAACTTCGAGATGGATGCCATTGCTGCCTGCTTCATCGGCGGTGCTTCTACCTCCGGTGGTGTCGGTACCGTTGTCGGAGCCATGGTAGGTGGTCTCTTGATGGGCGTCCTGAACAATGGTATGTCCATTATGGGAATTAGTATTGACTGGCAGCAAGCGATCAAGGGCTTCGTACTCCTCGCTGCAGTTGCCTTCGATGTTTACTCAAAATCCAAATCAAAATAATAAAATAATACACGTTCTTATTGCAAAACAGGCTGTTTCTATTGATCAACCTCTTGGTTCGAATATCTTATTACCAAAGAGTCTTCCATCAATAGAAAGAGCCTGTTTCGTTTATTTCTTCCTAAATAATCTATACCGGATTATACCAGTCTCATTCTCATTTTAAATATTGGATTTATTGAACCACATTTTCCATCCTAACCTCCAAGGTATCCCCCTCATTCATCTGCACATGACCGGATTCATAGGGCTTACCCTCCAGAGTAATCATCACCTTAGAGGTTCCAAAATAGTTACCGAGAGTATTGGTTACACTTTGAAGAATTAGAAGCTCGTAGCCGGCACCGGCATTCATTTCCGTTACAAATTCTTGACTAAAATCTACGTGAAGGCTACCATCCTCCAACAAAGCCAAGCTGTTTATCCTCGTATTCGTACTGATTAGCGGCAGGAAGGTATCCTTTGGAGGCACTGCTTTCATTGCTTTTTCCATTGCGGACTGTAACTCTTCTCCGGTTGCCATGGTTAGCTCTGATTGTTTGGTGTAGATCTTCTCATCTGCATCCGGATAGTATAACGTAAAGGGCTGTGCTAAGGCCGCATTCCTCTTCACTTCACTTAATGTAGAGGATACCTCCAGCCCCTCAGACCGGAATATGGATTGCACCAGACCAATACCTGCTGCATAATAATCCTTCGTTGTATTATCCTCTCCCTCTGTGGTTACCTCCAAAGCCTCAAAGCTCCCATAGGGTGTGGTGACAGGAACCTTCTCTTTGGTAATAGACCGCCATCTTCCATCACTCAACTGCCATTTGGTCCCTGTTGTCAGAGGCTCCATCAGTAGTATCTCTGCTTCAGCACCAGCTTCCTTTTCCATGAAATTCACTCTTCTATAGCTTTCATGCTCAAGATAGATTACGGAAAGTACTCCGTCCTGCATCTGAATTACTCTTACTGTCTCTGTACCACCATTGCTGGTTCTGGTTTGCAGCTTTTTGCTCTTCACATCGATATAATCGATGTGTCTTCGGTAGGAGGCATATTCATTGCCCGTACCCTCGTATACATACTCGGTATCCCCTTCCAAAGGAAAAAAATCCTCCAATGTATATACTTCCTCTTCACCGACAGAATCCTCGATCTCCTCTTCTCCGGGAGATACCTCCGGTGTAAGCGTCACAATCGGTGGTGTGGTAGGAGACAAATCACCATCCCCATTCTTATCAATATTCTTATCCTTATTACATCCGGTAAAGGCTGCCAGAAGTAATATCATGATAATCGACAATATTAGCTTTCTCATAAACTTCTCCATTTCTCATATTCATGGTATGTATTGGGTGGAATCCTATTTCTATTATTCCGTATCCTATCCCATTCATTAGACGAAGCTTTCTTCTAAGATGTTCCATCTGTGGGTAGTGGGGCAAAATCAAAACAAATCAATATGCATTTTATGTACAAAAATAGCAGGACGTAGATCATACCATCCTACGTCTTGCCACTTACCTCGCAATATATTCTTTACAACGGATCACCCTCTTAATTTTATTCCTATTCTATTCTCTTATTAGCCCAGCAATATTGTTATAAATCCGCTTCGCAATGAGAGAATTGTTCATGGTATACAGATGAATCCCATCCACACCCTGAGCGATTAAGTCTACGATCTGATCCACTGCATAGGCGATCCCCGCATCTCGAAGCGCCTCCGGTGAATGTTCAAAGCGTTGCATCATCTTTGTGAACTTAGCAGGTAGGCTCGCGCCGCACAAGGTAACCATGCGCTCAATCTGCGATTTATTCACAACAGGCATGATCCCCGCTTCAATAGGAATCGTAATACCCGCTATTCTTGCCTTTTCAATAAAGGAATAGAAATAGCTGTTATCAAAGAAGAGCTGGGATATTAGATGCTCTGCACCGGCATCTACCTTTCTCTTCAGGTTATGAATATCATCAACCGGACTGACCGAATCAATATGCCCCTCGGGATAGCAGGCTCCGGATATATGGAAGCCCCCCCGATCCTTGATGTATGCCACCAGCTCACTGGAATAGTTAAACTCATTCTTGGGTGTGACATCCGGATTGATATCCCCACGCAGGGCTAAGATATTCTCAATCCCTTTTTGTTGTAGGAGATCCAAGATCCTGTCTATCTCCCCCTTCGCATAATTGACACAGGTAAGATGAGCCAGCGGCGGCGTATTATATTTGTTCTTAATTACTGTCGCAATGTCGCAGGTAGAGGTATCACCGGCATTGCCTCCAGCGCCATAGGTTACACTGATAAAATCCGGCTTCAGTTCCTGCAAATCATCCAGAGTTTTATAAATCGTCTCGATGGAACTGGTCTTTTTTGGTGGGAACACCTCAAAAGATAGTACCGTTTTCTTCTCGTCAAACAAACTGGCAATCTGCATCGTACGCTCCTTCTCTTTCTATCTATTCGATGGATTTAGTCCAACAACGGCGGCGCTTATGCTGCCTCGTATCATAATGCTTCCATAAAGCCTGTACCTGATGATTGTTCTCCAATTCCGGTCCTGTCTCTGCAATCTCAAAGCCGTTCTCTCTCGCGGAAGCTGCCATTGAATTCATTAGGACAGCAGTCAGTCCCTTGTTTTGCATATGTGGCAGGACACCAATCATATATAGGTCAAGAACCTTACTCTTTGCATAAGGTGCCCGAAGAAGATGATACCAGCCAAAGGGAAGCAATCTGCCGCCACTCCTCCTTACTGCTTTATTCAAAGTAGGTATAGCCAGTCCAAAGCCGACCAATTGATTATTCTCATCAACAATCAGCTTAGTGAACTCCGGATTAATAAACATAATAAATTCATCATAGTATTTCATGATCTGCTTATAGGACAGCTCAACCGTCCCATACAGATTCTCGTATGCAATATTATATAAGTCAAATATCTTAGTAATAAAGGGTTTTATCTGCCTGCGGCTTTTAGGCTCGATTAATTTCAATTTAAATTTTCTAAGTACTGCAGCCGAAAGGTTATCTAACCGCTCATCCGGTTCCTTCGGAATCTTTACCTGAAATTCCACCCAGTCCGTATCCCGAACAAATCCCAAGCTTTCCATATGCTTTTTATAATAGGGATAATTGTAGATCGTGAGAAACATTCCTTCTTCATCAAAGCCCTCGATCAGCATCCCCTCCTGATCCATATCATTAAATCCAAGCGGTCCGTGAATCTCCGTTAATCCTTCCTCACGCCCCCAGTTCTCTACAGCCTCAAACAATGCTGCAGCAACCTTCTCATCATCAATGAAATCTACTCTTGAGAACCGTATTTTTTTCGTGTGCCATTTCTCATTCGCTGCCTTATTAATAATTCCTGCAATGCGTCCGACGCATTTCCCATCCTGATATGCTAAGAACTGCTTGGTCCTGCAGTATTCATAAGCAGGGCTTTTCTTTGGATTAAATATATTCAGCTCATCGATGATTAACTTCGGTATGGCCTGTGGAACCTCCTGATACATTTTTGTGTTAAAGGTTGCAAACACAAGCTTCTCCTTCTTTGTCTTCACTTCTCTTACTTCCAGCATAGTACCCCCCATATACGTTATAACCTATTTACAATTTTATAACAGGTTTCAAAATTGCGCAATAATATGTTGATTATCCATGCATTTTATCTAATAATGTTACATTATACAATGTCTCTTACAATTCATTTTGCGATTTTTGAATTCAGGATTTTTGAATTCATTTGACTTTATATTCATTTTGTTCTTGCAATTCAAAAAGCCATGTGCTATACTAGCAAAAATTCCAATAAAGGAGATTCTTCCCATGTTACAATTTATGCCCATGTACGTCATTATTTGCTCAGAACTCATTAGACATTAACGCTTGTAGCATATTCGCATAGCTGCAGGCAGACATGTTTCCTTCAGTTATGCAAATACGGAATGGGCCTATAAATAAATCCAAAAACCTCCGCCTTGCATGATAGTAATCTATTATACAAGGTGGTTTTTTTATAACTATGAATCAATTGACTGCTGATCTTTGCTCCGATCGTATATTTACAAGCAAGCTCACCGATTGAATAATCTTATGATTTTTCAATCTATACTCACTAGCTTTTAATATATCACAATATAAAGGGAGGAACACAAATGGATGCAATTGTAGTAAACGGACTGTCAAAAACCTTTCGGGTAAAGGTGAAAGACAAAGGACTTAAGGGAAGTCTAAAATCCATGATGAAACCTAAGTATCGGACGATACCTGCGGTGGATAACATCAGCTTTCGGGTGGAGGAAGGAGAGATACTTGCCTTCATCGGTCCAAACGGTGCCGGAAAAAGCACCACCATCAAGATGTTGACCGGAATCCTCTATCCAGAGGTAGGAAAGGCTACGGTTATGGGAATCAATCCGACCGCGAAGCGTAAAAAGCTTGCTTATCAGATCGGGACTGTCTTCGGTCAGAAGGAGCAGCTTTGGATGCACCTTACACCCTATGATAACTTCAAATTCTTTGGAGCGATCTATGACCTGACGGACGAGGAGGCAGAATTAAGAATTGAGGAATTAAAGAAGGTCTTTGAATTAGAGGAGTTCATTAACACACCGGTCAGAAATCTTTCCTTAGGTCAGAGAATTCGTTGTGAGATTGTAGCCTCCCTGATTCATCGTCCCAAGATTCTATTTCTTGATGAACCTACCATCGGCCTTGATCCGGTGGTGAAAGAAAACATCCGTACCCTGATCAAGAAGATGAATAAAGAATATAAAACCACCATATTCCTGACCAGTCATGATGTTGGAGACATCGAGAAATTGTGCAAGAGAATAATCATTGTTAATCACGGCAGTATCGTATTGGATGATTCGATGGAGAATCTGAAATACCACTATCTGAACAAGAAAATTGTTGAGGTAAAGCTAAGAGAGGCTATGGATATGTCCGATGAGGAAGGTATTACTGTAGTTAAGAGTAAGGGCAGTAATCTGAAGCTGGAGGTAGATACAACCAAGAAGAATATTGCGGATGCGTTAAAGCTGATCGACTCGGACAATATCCTGGATATTAATATTTCCAATGTTCCTCTGGAGAATATCATCACAGAAATCTATAAGGAAAATCGGCAAAGGATGTAATAGTCTGATACTAACCAGTCTTGCTTATATGTAACTATAGAATGTAGACACACATTACTATGCTCACTTTGCTCACACACAATTACAAATATTTAGAAAGGTATTGATGGTATGAGAAAATATCTATTTATATGGAAGGCCACTCTGATTGAGAGTCTTCAATATGTGTTAAATATATTATTGGGTTTTGTTACCTTCTTCATGATTCTCTTCGTATTCATGAATCTATGGGAATATATCTATGCTGACACAGCCAATCTGATTAACGGCTACTCCAAGGAGCAGATGATCTGGTATGTCATACTGACGGAAATTATCTGGTTCTCCACCAGGAATGCAACCTTAAGCCTTCAAATCAGTAATGACATTAAAAGCGGATCCATTGCTTACGGAATCAATAAACCCTATCACTACATCGCCTACATTATAGCGAAGCACCTTGGTGAAATTGCTATAAAAACCGTGATGTTCCTGACTGCTGGTCTCGTGATCGGTTACCTCTTCCTAGGTTCTTTTCCTAGTATAAGGCTATATCAGCTTCCCGCCATACTGCTCGCTCTGCTTCTTGGAATGTTTATTAATACCTTCCTGAAGATGACCATTAGTGTATTATCCTTCTGGATTGAGGATGCCACTCCCTTCCACTGGATCTATGATAAGATGATCATTGTTCTTGGTATCATGTTCCCGGTAGAGGTATTTCCTCTCTGGGCGCAGCCCATCATCGGCCTTACACCGATCTTTGTCGTCACCTACGGTCCGGCAAAGCTAATCATCGATTACAGTACCGGCATGGCTCTGCAGGTAATATTATCTCAGCTCATTTATTTCGTAATCTCACTAAGCATATTATTATTCATTTATCAGAGGGGAGTGAAGAAACTAAATGTTAACGGCGGCTAAAAATCAATTTCGTGTTGTCCTACTTTCCGTAAAATACAATATCATGAGGGAGATGACAAATCGTGTGACCTTCCTGACCAATGTTCTATTCATGATACTGAATAATTCCACCTTTCTGATTCAGTGGCTGCTACTATTCCATTTAAAGTCAGACATTGGCGGCTATGCTTTTCGTGATGTAATGGTTCTCTGGGGTCTGGCAGCCTCGACCTTTGGTTTTGCTCATATCCTGTTCCATAGAGCCTTCCACCTGCCCGCCCTGATTTTGCAAGGCAAGCTGGATTCCTTTCTGGTTCAGCCTAAGAATGTTCTACTAAGCATTATTACCTCTGCAACGAATTCCTCAGCCATTGGTGATCTGATTTATGGATACCTAATTATTATCCTATTCCGATTCAGTATCGGTAATTTGCTGCTGTTCACCCTGTTCACCTTACTTGGTGGTTTGATCATGGCTGCCTTTGCTGTAATCACCGGTAGCTTCTCCTTCTGGATTGTGCGAGCAGATTTACTTTCAGAGAACCTGAATAATATCATTGTTAACTTTGGAACCTATCCGGACAGCATCTTCAAGAACGGTGTCCGCCTGCTCCTCTATACAATTGTTCCGGTGGGTTTTGTTGTTTATCAACCCATGCATATTATTTTGAACTTTGATTTAGCAGCGTTGCTTGGGGTTATCACTTTTACACTTGGTATCTGCTTACTGGCTTTTTTCCTTTTTTATAAAGGGTTAAAACGATACACATCAAGTAATCTGATGAGTGCAAGGATATAAATAAAGAATTAGAATAAATTGCTATACGGTTTGATTATAGGGCTGTTTCAAATCACGAGTTGTAGTAGAAGGAAAGGATAGCATGCTGTTCTTTCCTTTAATTATACTGTACCTTTTGCACAACCCATGTTCTCAAGTCTTTTCATTTCCATGCTTGAAATTACCGGTTACCTTCGCCATGATTAATTGGGCTTCCTTAAGCTCTACATACTCTATTCTTTCCAAAAATTTGCTGCTATCTTTTTCCTTCAATGTCATAACCAACCTTCCATGCCAGTAAATAAAGACTTTTTTATCCTTAGATACCTTGTAAGAGAAGGGTTCTTCATTAAGCTTACCACGTTTATCTACTTCACCCATTCTACGATCTCCTATCATTATAATATGTAAATTATATGATTCCTGTCCCTAATTATCAATAAAATACTGTCTATTATAGGTATTTAATAATTTTCTTGACTTTTGTTAATAACTTATGTCAGATAATGCTATAGCCGGAATGTATTTAGCAAAGTGAATATATCTATTAATAGTTTATTGTGTAAATAATTGCATACAATATCTGTTTTATGTTTACTTATTGTTAAATTGTGGTACAATGTTTGGTAAGAACTGCAAAAATATCACCTACGAGGAACTTGTTCGGTATTACAACCGGCCACAGAATTTACTATCGCATACGTTCATAGCAAGAAGCGTAAAGCAAGATTGCTAAGAATAAGACAAGCAGCTTAGTACACTAATCTTAACGTATTTTGCTTATGTTTTGACCAATCTTATTCTACATTTAACGAAAAGTAAAGGAGTGAAGTGATTGTATGGTACTTGAGGGTAAAGTAGTTGTAGCACAGGGTGGAGGGCCCACCGCAGTGATTAATCAATCCTTAGTTGGGGCCGTGCTGGAATCTAGAAAATTTCCACAGATAACTAAGGTGTATGGGGCTGTTAACGGAGTTTCGGGGATAATTAATGAGGACTTTCTTGATCTTACACAGGAAACGACCCACAATTTGGAGCAGGTAGCAATCACTCCTTCCTCCGCATTGTTTTCTACCAGAGATAAACCGGACAATGCTTATTGCAAAGAGATATTCAAGGTATTTCAAGCTCATGGTGTAAGATATTTCTTCTATATCGGAGGAAATGACTCAGCTGACACCGTTCGTATCGTAAATGAGCAGGCTGAATCCTCCGGATATGAGTTTAGAGCAATTCATATTCCTAAGACCATTGACAATGATTTAATGATGAACGACCACACACCCGGTTATCCTTCCGCAGCGAAATTTGTAGCACAGGCCTTCATTGGTTTGAACTTGGATAATAGGGCACTTCCGGGCGTACATATCGGTGTTGTCATGGGACGTCATGCAGGTTTCCTAACTGCTGCCTCCTCTATCGCACAGAAGTATCCCGATGATGGTCCTCATTTGATTTATTTACCGGAACGACATTTTATTATTGATAATTTCATTAAGGATGTCAAAGATATCTATGATAAATACGGCCGTTGCATCGTTGCCGTATCCGAAGGAGTTCAGGATGAGAACGGCGTACCAATCGTAACTAAGCTGTTCAAGAGCGGAACCGATGCTCATGGTAATGCTCAGCTATCCGGAACCGGTGCCTTAGGTGATCTCCTAACGCAAGAGATTAAGAGCAAGCTCGGGATCACCCGCGTGCGCTCCGACACCCTCGGCTATCTGCAGCGTTCCTTCATGGGGTGCTCCTCCGAGATCGACCAGCATGAGGCAAGAGAGGTTGGCGAGAAGGCTGCCCAATTTGCTATTTGGCATAACATCGACGGCTCCATCGTAATTAACCGTACCGGTAATTATTCTGTAGCGTATAAGATGACCGGTCTTCATAATGTAGCAGGTAAGACAAAGCTTATGCCTGAAAACTTCATTAATACAAATGGTAATAATGTGACTGACGCTTTCAAATATTATCTACAACCTCTTCTGGGAAATATGCCTGAGGCAAATATGCTGCGTGCACCGAGAGCGGAGAAGATATTGCATATTTAATTATTTTGTTCCTGCAGTGACAAATCAGCTCTACTAGTAAATATTACATGTCCGAAAAGAACTGAAAGCCCGTCTCAACCTACTGAGTCGGGCTTTCTTCTTGACAATTATTGAAACCCAAAGGTAACGAACTCTTCCATCGTTATACGTTTCTTCTGCGTCGGCGGTTCCACACTTTCATAACCTATGGTTAATAATGTAATTACCTCCATGTTCTCCGGCAATGCCAGAAGCTCATGGCATCGCTTCGCATCAAAGGCACAGATCCAACAAGTACCAAGGCCCAACTCAGTGGCAGCCAATGTCATATGATCGACAACAATCGCTGCATCAATATCACAATGGTCCTTACCATCCTTTCTCTTCCAGCTCTTAGCATGATTGCCGCAGATAGCAATGATTATCGGTGCCTCCTTGAACCATTCGCGCCCATATACCTCAAATAACTTCTCCTGATCCTCTTTCTTCTCAAAGACATAGAGATGTACCGGTTGGAAGTTCACCGCGGAAGGAGCCAGCCTCCCCGCTTCAAGTATCTGCATGAGCTTGTCCTTTTCGACCTCTCTGCTCTGATATCCACGTACAGAATACCTTCTCTCTACAAGTTCTAAAACTGACATAATTCTTCTCCCTTCGAATTTGTTTTAAATTACTGCTTATTCCATATACAACTTATAACGCAAAGATAATATTGGCATTCTTTTTATCTTTATTACGTAAAAATTCCCTCTTCCATTATGATCAGAGGGAATTTTACTCGATTATTTCTTCTTTGTTGAACTTGCTGCAGGCGTTGCGCCACCTTTCTTCTTCGGGGCTTTTTTTGGATTCTTATCTCCCATGATACCCACCTCCTTTTGTTTGATTTTAGTCAAGTATTACAATTATTGTATCCTCAATTTGATACAAAGTCAAACAAATTCTCCTCACAAAATTCGTCACAAACGAATTTTTTTGTCAAATCATGTCATACAAGAAGAGGTAAAGGAAGCTCAAGCAACCGAAAGAAAACCCATTATTATCATGAATTAAAGCTCTATAAAATATAAAATAATATCCGAATAGCTTCCATCCCCCAACAGAAACCCCTTCGGTATAACTCCAAGCCTGGTAAAGCCAATTTTTTCATACAGATGGATCGCTGTTTGATTGATACTGACTACTGCATTAAACTGCATCAATCGAAAGCCATACTCCTTCGCCTTTACCAGACTATGACGAACCAGCTTCTCACCGATCTTCTGCCCTCGAAAACCGCCCCGAATCGCATAGGAGGCATTGGCGATATGTCCGCATCGCCCAATATTATTGGGATGCAGAATATACAGACCCACCACCTCATCTCCAAGAACCGCTACTGCTGTGAGGGTCTGTACCGAGAAAAAGTGTTCCGCCTCATCCAGGGTCAGCTTCTCCGTCTGAGGGAAGGCATTGGACTCCTCAACTACCAGGTTCCATATCTCCATCATGGAGTATATATCCTCCTTCTTATATACGCGTACAGATATTTCCATTCCTATCCTCTCCTATCTGTTATCCTTCGTGCTTCCTGGGCCGCAGCATATGAATTGTACCTCGCGGTATCATGAGCTGAACGGTAATGATGTATACTTTATCATAGAATCTCTCTCTCTACGCCAACAACCTCACCCTCTGTATTCTCCTCAATATAATCAAGTACATGATCGATTATACTGTCTGCCTGGGCTCGGTCTCCGGCAATTGCAGCAAAGCCCAGGACTGCGAGCTGATGGATGTCCTGCTCCTCTACCTCGGCAACCGACACATTAAATTTATTTCTTACTTTTGTGCTGAGACTCTTCACCATCATCCGTTTTTCCTTCAGTGAATGTGACCAAGGTATATGAAGTGTTAGCTTAGCTGTCGCTATCATCATTGCTAATTCACAACCTTTCTATCTTCAATACTTACGAATCGCTCATTGATTATGTTGTCAATTGATTAAGCCGAATAATCCCCAGCCTCTCCTCTTAATCAGCATCCCTAACTGCTGCCGTCTCATAAACTATTTCCTTACAGCCATGAAACTTCATAAAACGCTTAAAGCATCGATCCAACTCACTATAAAGCTTTTTGCTAGGCCGGATCCCCGGCTCCAGCCAGATATTCTTAATGGTAAGGGACTTAATCTTGCTTAATGCTACTACCTCAACTCTGGCGACCAAACGATCACCCATGAGTACCGGGAGGACATAATAACCGTACTTACGGTCCGCCTCCGGAGTATATATTTCCCATTTATAATCAAAATCAAAGAGTTCCTTAATCAGCTTCCGATCCCACAGGATACAGTCGAGAGGTGCTAACAGCTCTGTACGACTCTTATATTCAGAATACATAATCTCCTGTATCAGCCATTGATCTTCACTAACATAGTAGAAGGTATCCTTACAACCTTCGATTGTAACCGGAAATATCTTTCCCTCCTCCAATAGCTCACGAAAGGCCTCCTGTCGCTCTTTCGCTTTTAGGTTCCAGATATTGATCCAGGCATCCGAGGGTTTATTCCATAGAAGTCCTACGGCAGCGATTCTTCGACGAATTCTCCACTTCAGATGATCCAGCTCTCTAAGATAAGGTTCTTCTGCCTCCAGAAGCTCCTTCGGAAGATGATCCTCGGCCAAAGCATAATATTTATTCGTGCCCTTTTTATGATGAATTACCAAATCCCCACGAAAATACAGACTCTCCAAAGCTACTCTGGATAGCTTGGAGCTGCTCCAGTACCAATCCACCTTTTCCTGAAAACCGATATCCTTGGAGCTTACCGGGCCCTGCCTCCGAATTATCTCCTTTATCTCAGGAGCAATACGATCCACCTCGTCCCGTCCTTTACCCCATTCCCGATAACCCTTTCGAATTCGTTCTAGGTAAGGCCAATCCTCTACCGGTAGGATACACAGACACTTATCAAAATAATCAATCAGTTTACGATCTTCATATAACTGTTCATATAGCATCTGCTTGGTAAAGCCCAGAATTCTTGATTGAAGCACCAGCTCCGCATTCTTACCGCAGACATCAATCGGATCAAACTGAATCCCGCCGACCTGTCGGATATATTCAAGTATTCCTTCCTTCCCCAGGAAACGATGCTCCCCAATCAAACCATGTTTACGAAGCATGAAATATCTTGCTTGCTGTTTGGTCAATGTAACCATATTCTTTATCCCCCATGTTCGATATGTAAAAAGCGTAGCGAGTATATTAATAAATGTCCGCTTCGCAGACCTTTATTAATCATGTATTATAAATGCCAGCTTCACAGACATTTATTAATCATCTATTCAAAAATATCAGCTTCGTAAGCTTTTCATTAATCATGTATTCAAAATCCTAATAAGTTACCTTCTCCAGGTAGAGACCGGCGGCATCAGCCAGATCCCCGGTTCGATTTCTCTGCTTCGCATCAAATATTTCCGGTAGCTCCTCACTTTTCACTCTTCCAAGCCCTACAGCAATCAGAGTTCCTACCATCCACCGAACCATATTGTAGAGGAAGCCATCTCCCCTGATCCGTATATTGATAAAGCCATCATTTTCCTCAAATTCGATGGAATAGATGGTTCTAATCATAGACTTTTTCTTCGATTTGGCATTCGAAAAGGCAGTAAAATCATGAGTCCCTAGCATATAGCTACTTGCCAACCGCATTTCCTTAAGATCAAGGGCTTCATTCACATGCATACTGTATTTTCGCATAAACGGATTAGAGTACTCCTTATTCCATATCCGATACAGATAGGTCTTATCTTTTGCATGATATCTTGCATGAAACTGTTCTTCCACCTGATCAACTTCTATCACAGTGATGTCCCGGGGCAGATAACGATTCAAGTAATTCATGACTTCCTTGGAGGAAAAAAAGTGATTCGTCTTAAAATTAGCAACCTGAGCCAGCGCATGAACACCTGCATCCGTCCTACTGCAACCGATAATCTCTATAGATTGCTTCGTAAGTTGTGTAAGAACCTGCTCCAGCTTATCCTGTATGGTTGCTTCTCCCTGACCCAGCCGCTGCCATCCCTTATATCTACCCCCATCGTACTGAAGGGTTAATTTGTAATTATACATAAGCACTCCTTTAACCATACTTTGTATCATTTTTCCATCGTGTATGAATGTTCTTCTATATACTTATCCTAAGAAATTCTGATAATCAACCCAGTTCTCACTGAGTAAGGTAGGAGTGTCCAGTTCATAGGGACAGTGATTCTTACAATTATCACAGTGAATACAATCCTCGATCCGCTTCATTTTCTTTTTCCAGGAATCATTCACATAGGCGGATACCGGAGCTCTGCGAAGCATCAGGGCCATTCTGGCGCAGGTCGGTATATCAATCCCGGCAGGACATGGAAGACAATAGCCACAACCTCTGCAGAAATCCTTGGCTAGCTCGTTGCGATCCTTATTAATTACCTCCTGCAATTTCTGATCTAGGATCGGTGGCTGTTCTATATAGCTTATGAATTCGTCCAGCTCTTTTTCCCTCTGGATACCCCAGATTGGAAGTACATGATCAAATTGATCAAGAAATGCATATGCCGCAGCAGAATTGGAAATTAGTCCGCCCGACAAAGCCTTCATAGCGATAAAGCCGATATTTTTCTCCTTACACAACTCTACCAGCTTAAGCTCCTTCTCTGTTGTCAAATAACTGAAGGGAAACTGTATCGTTTCATAAAGACCTGTTTCTGCAGCCTCGATCGCAATCGGTAGACGATGATTCGTAATTCCGATGTGACGAATCAATCCCTTTTCCTTTGCTTCCAGCATGGCTTCATATAAGCCTGTTCCATCCTCTGGCTTAGGACAAAAGCTTGGATTATGGAACTGATAGATATCCAGGTAATCTGTCTTCAGCATCGTTAAGGTCGTATGCAGCTGCTGCCAGAATTCTTCCACTTTCATTGTCATCGTCTTTGATGCAAGATAGATACTGCTTCGAACCTCTCCAAAAGCATCTCCTAGCTTCTCCTCACTATCCGTGTAAAATCTGGCCGTGTCGTAGAAATTAATCCCATTATCATAAGCCTTCTTTAATATTGTAATAGCTTCCTCCTTACCAACCCTCTGGATTGGTAAGGCCCCGAAGCCATTCTTATTGACCGTAATTTTAGTTGATCCCAATGTAATCTGTTTCATCAAATCCTCCAGGCTGTTCTTATCCGTAGACTATTATTCGTTCAGGTTTTCCCAATTGACTTCTAATGGAGTTATTTTAACATTATTTGCACCGGATTTAAAGGTATTTATCCATTCCGGCTGACGAGGCAGCTGCTTGGAGGGCTCAGTGATTTCCGGATAGTCGGCATATTCCTCATGAACGATCCGAATACCGTTAAGCTCCCACCACTCTTCATCCGTCAGTCGATCTGTACTGACAAATTCATAATGAGAATAAATACTACCTCTGCTAAGATACAGCTTACCGTTCATAGGAGTTACCACATAGATTTGATCATAAAACCCAGTTCCCAGCGAGAGATAATGACCGTCCGCGGAGCTCACATCGGATACCAGCATATCGCTAATCTCAATATTTGGGTAATCCTCATCAACAATCCCCTTTAAGAAGGCATTCGAGATATTCTCCATGCTTCCACCATAGCGAAGAAGACGATCATTCTCCTCCTCTGTTAGCGGATCATTCCTTAATTCCTTAATAGAACAGTCGATTAAGAGCTGTAACAGCTCCTTGTATTGATTTGCTCCGTTTATCAGGTTCTCATTTTGCATACCGCGTTGCTTTAAGCTCGATAATGTGTAATCCGTTAGGTAAAGCAGCTTTGTATATAGCTCTACCTGAGGCTCCACATAATGATAATCCGCAAACTCAACAGGTCCTCCCATCTCTGCCATTGCCTGCTTACCGTAAAGAACTGTATCATGCTTCAATTCCGTATAGCTTCCTAGCGCGGTATTAAGAGCTTTATTCCGCCATGCCTGAGTCGTCATGAAGAAGGGCATTCCTGAACCGGCATCGTATTCATTTAAAGCATCCTTGAGTGTCCAAAGCCAACCGGTATATAGATTGGTTGACCAGTATTCGGGGGTAAAGCTTGCCACCTTCTCCTTCCATTCTTTATAATGTTTGGTATACTCCTCCCATTTGTCCTGTGGCTTATATACTTCAAACTGAAGCTGCTCAGCTAGATTGCTGCCCAAAACACCCATAACATCAAGCCCGCTGGGAAGCGGTCGAAGGATTGGAGTAATAAGATCCTGAAGAATATCACTATCCAGGATATAGCGCTGTCCCATGAAACGGAACTGCTTCTGCGTATCGATGGAGGACAGGGTGATCTTACCCCCGATCTGAGGCTCCGGTAGTTCTCTCACTGCAGTCTCCAGCTTCGAATAATACTCATCATCGTTGAACAGATTCGGATCCTCCTTCTCACCATAAACCTTCTTCCGAAGCTGATTCATCGTAAATACATCAATATCATCAGATACGCCTACATACTGAGAGGTCGGCAGATAGATATTGGTCCAGAGTTCGGCATCACTGGTCTGTTCTGACTTCGCAAAGGTCATATAGCTGATTAGGAGTGCTTGAAGCACATTCTCATACTGGTATTCGTTGTTGCTGTAAAAAGCATAGGGTACAGTCCCAAACCACATCATTGTGCGGAAAAATCGCCCCAGCTCCTCTGTCCTTGTATAATGACCACGCACTGTGAACTGGCTATAATCGATATCTTTATTCAGTAAAGGAGAGGTAGCGATACCCTCCGCTTTATTACAAAGCTCATACTCCTTTTTTGCGACCGCAAGCAGCCCTTCATCAACAGTGACCGGAACCTCAGTACTCTTAAGCATCAGCATTCTAGCCGTCAGATAATATATAACATTCTTCTTCTGAAGCTCCTTTAGCTGCTCATCCTCTAAGGTATTCAATAACAGCAGGGACTTATTTAACATCTGATTCGTCATAAGCTCAAGATCATCATAAAGGTATTCCGACTCGACATTAATTAATGATTTATCATAAAACTGGTGATAAAGATGAAGTACCGAATCAGCCGTAATAAAGTTCGGGATACCGGTGTATTCATTACTGTCATAAGTATAGTACATCTTCGTCGTCTGCGAAGGCAGAACCACAAATCCATTGTTCACCAGCTTCTTAATCTGATCCTTGGTAAATCCACTAAATTGTTTTATGTTCTCGACATTGGATAAATCCTTAGCAATTTTGTAGTTGGCTACCTTGGCTTCAAAGGAAGGTCTTGTATAAGCTGCTTTCTCAGGCTTTACCGTCTCCACCGAGGTCCATTCGGAATCCAGATGGAGAAAGCCTTCCTGCGTGGCATCTTCCTCCATCGGTGTCGGTGCCGGAGTCACCTTTCCCGTATTATTCTCCTGTGTTTGATTCGTATTATTTGCTATATTCTCGTTTACCTTATCCTTATTGCCTTTACAACCAGTTAATATAAGGCATAAACATAAAATGACTGTACAAATTCGTTTCATAATTTCCTCCATTCCTCGTCTAATTAACCTTCATTACCGAGCCATTCTTCAACATGAAGCGTTGCGTTTTCTTCTGTCCGTCGTTATAGGTTATGCGGATCCGATTCTCCTTGACAATTGCCACATCAATAATATCTTGATAATCTGCGCTCTGTGCCAGCATAAGAAAGCCAAAATCAAACCAATGATAGATTAATAACCTTTCCTTTCCTTCTTTTGTCTTTGAGATAAATATAAGCTCCTCACCTTTTGTATTCACCAATTCACCGGTGATAAAATCCTCCCAGCTTCCAGCAATATCGGATCCGGTCCATTTCTTTACCAGTTTTCCATCCCTATAGTTAAATATGAAAAGCCTATTCTTCTCTTCTTTATCATAAAATGTGGTTTTCCTGACTGAGGTAATAAGCTCCTTCTCTCCATCGCCGTCGATATCTGCCAGCCTTATCCTCCATGGCTTGAGACCGGAAAAATCATTCTCATAGGAACGCTTCCATTCTCCGTTCTTATCGTGATTAAACACCAGTAGGAGATCACCATAACTACTATCCTCTGTTGTACTTACGAAGGCATAGACATTTCCTTCATCTACAGCATAATCAATTAATCTTTCCTTATTTGTTAACGCTTTCTCCAATTGTTCTTCCAAACCTACGACATCCGTTAGCTGCCATATAATTAAGAACAGACTGATGACTATGAGGAAGGATATGTCTATCATTATTCTATAGAGAATTTTCCTTTTAATTTTCATAGCTCATCCTTTTCCGGTACTATCTCATTATAAACAGGACCTTCCTTATTTATACATTTCATGTAACTTAGCCATATTCTACCACTGGTTTCCTGTAATGACAATATAAACCAAAGACCTTAACGAAACCTTAAGAATTCTATAAAACGTATAAAAAAGAGAAGCAGCAGACAAAAGTCTACTACTTCCCGGTTTAAACTGTCTTAATTACTATCTTCTGCCTCTGTTACCCTGTCCACCGCGGTTATCTCTACCTCCATAACCATTGTTCTTCTCTGCTTTTCTTGCTCTTCTGCAATCAGGGCATCTTACCGGCTCATTATCAAAACCTTTCTCCCTATAAAAAGCCTGCTCACTTTCGGTAAATACAAATTCCGCCTTACAATCCTTACATGCGATTACCTTATCTGCCATACCAACTTCCTCCTTGACCATAAATGAAATAATTAACTTAACAATAAGCTACGTTCCGATAGATTAAAGCGGTTGGCGAAAGGAAATCGATCCAGATTAATATATAGGAATACTTTGATTATAACATGCCCTTCGAGATTTGCAATACACATAGTCCCAATAAAAGGATTTTAAGGTAATTTATTTCAACGATAAATCGCACATTTCGCGATCGGATAACCTCTAATATTAGAACATACAAACTTGCAGGATTTTCAGTCCACTTTATTATACAAAATATCACATTTTATCCAAAAAATATTATTTCACCATGGACATAAAGAAAACGGATCACTCAAAAACTAATCTATATATTGCGGCAATCCTATTCTTTCCGACTTCATCAGATATCGATATCTGTAATACTTGAATATCTTGATATATGCCAGAATATACTCAGTAATTATGTAGACTTCCCATTCCTAATCTAAGTTGATAGACGAACGGCTGGATACATATTTCAAGTATTTCGATGGTAGAATTTTAAGATAGGATTACTATCTGTTATATCTTCAATATGGGGGTGATAAAAATGCGTACCGACAACCGACTGACCCAGGCTTATAAGAACGCGAAGGTCAAGTATTTTGATGAAAACTCAAAATATATCTTTTTCAGTGATATACACCGGGGTGATGACAGCGTATCGGATGAATTCACACGCAACCAGAATATCTACCTGCACGCTCTGAATTATTACTATAAGCAAGGGTATGAATGTGTGGAGGTTGGTGATGGAGACGAGCTCTGGGAATACCCTACCTTCAAGCACATCCGCTTAGCTCATACGGATGTCTTCCTTGCGCTCAAGAAATTCTTTGATGACCATCGATTGACAATACTTTATGGCAACCATAATATCTACCTGAAATCAAAACGCTTTGTTTCTGAGAATTTTTATACCTTTTATGATGAATACAACCAGGAGAGGGTAGAGCTGTTCAGGAACCTTGAACCATATGAAGCCCTTGTACTGAAGCAAAAGAATACTGAACAGGAGATTCTTGTTGTCCATGGTCATCAAGGGGACTTCATGAATGATCAATTATGGTTTGTATCGATGATATTGATGCGCTATTTCTGGCGCTTTATGCATGTAGTTGGCTTTGAAAACCCATCTAGCCCGGCCCGGAATCTCTACAAACGACACAAGGTAGAACGTACTTATAAAAAGTGGATCGCCAAGCATAAGATGATGCTGATCTGTGGCCATACTCACCGTCCGAAATATCCGAAAAATGATGAGCTTCCCTACTTTAATACCGGCTGCTGTATCCATACCCGAGGTATAACCGGAATAGAAATCCTTCACGGGAAAATCCTCATGGTAGACTGGAGAATCGCAGTGGACGACAACGGAGTTGTTAGAATTGAGCGCATTATCGTCAGGGGACCGGAGCCCATCAATAAATTTGATTGCAGAAATAATCCTTATTCCATGCACTGCAAGCAGTGCGAAGAGGATGATGACTGACTACATGATAAACAGATTTATCCTCTAATAATCAAGAGTAAAGATACTCCTCTGAGGGTACTCTATTCTTGGAGGTGATTAATTTTGAAGGTAAGAGAAATCATGACGCAAGACATTGCTAGTTTAAGATCTGACGATTCCCTCGAGCATGCAGCTCAGCTGATGAAACAGTATAACTGTGGATCCCTTCCGGTATGTACCCAGGATAAACTGATTGGTATTATCACGGATCGTGATATAGCAATCCGTTCTGTAGCATCCGGTGATGATGTAGCTCATAAAAGAGTCGGTGATGTTATGACAAATGACGTAGTTTTCGCCAGCCCGGAAACGGATGTTAATGACGCTGCTAGAATTATGAGTGACCGTCAGATTCGCCGTCTCCCTGTCGTGGAAAACAACAGTCTGATCGGCATCGTTGCCCTGGGTGATATCTCTTTGGAGCCCGCCTGCCAAGAAAGTGCAGAGGACGCGCTGAAAAACATCTCCAAACCCGGTGCAAGCTTACGGTAACAGTCCCACGCAGAGCGTAGTAAAATAGAATGATTAAATTATAATTCAAATTTATGATATTCTTATTTGAATACGTATAACCGCGAAGGGCTATCGGTTCATGGTAATACACCATGCAATTTCGTAATGCTAGACGGACAAGTAAAAATGTTTGTAAAAGATGGACACCTATTTATGGTGTCCTTATCTTTGCATACATTTACATGGATGTCTGGCATCCGAAATTGCATGGTGCCTTACTATGAACCGATAGCTCTCGTGGAAATAATCTATAATGAAGTTCTATTTTATGAAGCGAAACCAGCAAAAGTCAAAGTCACTTCCCGGTAAGAAGATAAAATTCACCTGTTGCTTACCTTGCACTGAGGTCAAGTCAAATTCCTTCTCTACATAACTTTGGGAATATTCAAATTCAGCAATCTGATTCACATCAACACCCCATACTGCATCTTCGATACTGCTCGTTACATTGGAAGAATTAGGAGTTTGCTCCAATGGGCTAACTTCATGGTTCTTCCAATGGGAAGATGCTTTTTGAAAACGCACATGGATCGTATTCTTCTCGACATGGGAACGACCGCAGATGATCAACTTACGAAAGCCCTCATCACCGAAATCCATGTCTTCAAAGACAATAGTAACGTTGTTACCGATATGCTCGATCCCTTCCTCTGTTTTGCGGAAGGTATCTCCATAGATATTATTATTCTCCAATGCTGAGAGCTGCTCATATGCCTTCACCGGTTTCTTGAATTCAAAGCCTCCAAGATTCAATCTACGGTTAAGCACGATGCAGAAGGTCGTGATACCCTTCAAACGTCTTGGAAGCTTAAAGGTGTTCGGAATATAATAGCCCCAATTCGGTTGTTCCTGGTAAATTGTCGCAAGTAACAGCTTTGCCTGGGGATCAGTCGGCATTCCCTCCCACAGCTCGATCGGAAGGGGAACATTATCATTGAAGAAGATAGGAATCGTAACCTCATCCGAGCCATACTCACCGAAGTCCAGTCCGCGAAAACCAATATGACTCACCACAAATTCCTTGGTTGATATACCATTCAATAATCCACCATTCAGTTCCGTGTTGGATGTATTATACAGACCCGCATAGACGAATTCATAAGGATTTACCGTTGCTGCTCCCATTCCGGTTACACTAAATTCCAACTCAGATATTATCTCTGGACTTCTCTTGCCGTTACTTGCCGAACAACGTAATCGAAACTCTCCGTCTCCCAAGGCAGTTACTATCGCTTCCATGTCCTTTGCTACGACCTGTGCTATATTGGTCTCAATTCCTCCGGCTGTAACTACCTTCCATACTATGTCTCCATAGGTGGCATCTGCCGGTAACAATCTTGCCGTTATTCTCACAGAAGGCACTTCTTTATTAAGCGAGGAGCTACCATGATTAATCAGTTCAATTTTACGAATTGGTATCTCGTCATTCGGCTTTGACCTCTGATTCTCCATAAGGGCAGATACCCCTATAAGCTTCTCACAAGGGCATGCCATCATCGTAAGCTGGGCCTTCGTTAACCCGACCGAGCTTACCTCCACTTGAATGTCTCCCGGCTCCTGTTTCGCCGCTATGATTGCTAAGAGCTTACCACTAAATAACTTTCTGCTTGTTCCCTTATACTGGTCATAATCGGTACTGTCTCCATTGTCCAGCCCCACAAGCCGGCCTGCACCGCTTACGCTGACCTCTATCCGGTTATTGGCGTTCGCCACCTCCACTCCCTGCTCATCGACAGTCGAGATTTCCACAAAAATGAGGTCCAGACCATCTGCCTTCATTTCATATTTATCCGGCTTTAATACCAGCCTTTTTGCATCACCGAAGGATTGTCTGGTATCCATTGCAAGCACCTGACCCTGTTCATCATAAGCCACAGCTCTTAGAACTCCTGGCTTATAGGGCAGCCTCCAATCCCCGCTCAGTTTCCTACCCTTCTCATGATCAATCTCGTAAGCGCCCAGTGTCTCGTCATTAAAGAATAGTTCTATCTTAGGTGCGTTGGAATACACCTTGATATCGATTAGCTGCCCCTCATTAAAATCCCAATATGGCAGCAAGTGCACCATAGGATTCGTCCTATAATCCGTCCACTCTGCTTCATATAGATAAGCGGAATCCTTACGAAAGCCTGCTGTATCAATATGACCGAAGTATGAATTCTTTGTCGCATAGGGCGTCGGCTCTCCGATATAATCAAAGCCAGTCCAGATAAATTGTCCCAGACTGTATTTCGCATCCCTGTCATCGATGATATTCTTCTGTGCGTTCTTTGCACCCCAGTTGGTGGTACAGTTATCTAAGGAGGAGCATTGCTCATCCTCATGGGTTATTACAACTTTATCGAGAGGAAAATGATAGATGCCCCTGCTCTGTACAGTAGATGCCGTCTCGCTTCCATAGATTACCCAATGAGGATATTTCTTGTGATGCTCTTCGTACAACCACTCCCCGTAATTATAGCCGGCTACAGTCACCTCCTCAGCACATTTCTGAGCATTTTCCCATGCCATATAATTAGAGCCGATGGTGTCCAAACCATTATGCAGTGGATCATGAAGCAAGACCAACCGCTTTAGCTCTCTGGTTATTTCAAGTCCGCGAGAATCCGCATGGGTATCATAGATTTCATTACCGATACTCCACATAATGACGCTGGGATGATTTCTGTCTCTTCTGATCCAACTCGCCACGTCCTTCTCGTGCCATTCCGGGAAGAAACGGGCATAATCATATTTTGTCTTCGATCGCTCCCACATATCGAAGGCCTCCGATACGATGAGGATACCCATCTCATCCGCCAATTTCATCAACTGGGGGGAAGGCATATTATGAGAGGTACGTATCGCATTAATCCCCATCTCCATCAGCATCGTCAGCTGTCTTCTTAGCGCCACCAGGTTAACGGCCGCACCAAGAGAGCCCAGATCATGATGCTCACAGGCACCATGAAGCTTGACTGGACGGTCATTGAGATAGAAGCCGGTATTATGATCCACACGAAAGGTTCGAAAGCCAAAACACTGTAACTCCTCTTCGACAGTCCTCCCATCGATAATAAGCTCTGTCTTTAAAGTATACAGATACGGATCTTCTATATCCCATCTATTTACCTGGTCAATGATAAGCTCCTGCTTATCGTAGCTGACCGTATTTTTAAGTTCAATTGCCTGCTCTGCGGATGCAACAACCTTACCCTCATAGTCCATGATTGTATGGCGTATGCTTCCCTCTATGGCAAGCTTCTCAGCCTCGTTAATTGCCTCAGTCTGTAGGAGTACTCTCCAGTGATCGCTCTCCTGCCTTGTCGCCAGATAGATTCCATCGGTAATCATATGCTGTAGAGGAGTGGTCTTAAGCCATACATTTCGGTAAATACCTGCCCCAGAATACCATCTGGAATTCGGTGCCTCGTACACAACACGAACCTTTATTTCATTTACTCCCTGTCGCAGCGTATCGGTTATATCAAAATCGAAGGTGGAGTAGCCGTACTTCCATTCACCCACCATTACATTATTAATAAATACCGTAGAGTTCATATAGATTCCCTCAAAACAGATGCTGATACGCTCTTCTATATTTTTCTTCAAATCAAACCGCTTGATATACCAGCCCTCTCCTGTCTCGTATAAATCTTCCGTATTATAGATAAGCCAGTCATGTGGCAGATCTACCTTATTCCATTTACAGCCCTTCGCTTCCAATGAAGCTAGCTGCGTCCCCAGTGGTTGCCTGGAGAATTCCCAATTATCATTGAACAATCTCTTCTTACTCATGATATTCCTCCACCGATATTCTATTGTAATAATTTACATTCCTTTTATCATATAATAAAACTTCTTGACATATTGTATCATTATATTATGAAGAATATTGTGTTCATGATCGTCCGCTCCGATCGCATACTTTCAAGCAAGCTTGATATGCGAATGAAATTCAAGATATTTATTCAAGCAAGCTTGATAAATATCCTGAATTCCCTGGACTAATCTGCTTCTCATGTATATTGTAACACTATGAATGTAAAAATTAACCTCAATTATTAGTCAGGAATATCCCACACTTTCAAACATTTTCCACATTACAGGGACTTATTCCTATGTTTTGATTGAATTTCCTTTCTTTCATGATACAATAGAGGAATTAGAGCATACAAAAGGGAATACTCCGTCAACCAGCAGGACGCACCACGGTGTACATAAGTGAGGTGTGTACTCTTTACTCTTAAAATCTGGGCTGCCAGCGCAGCAGGGAGGTATATATGAAAAAGATAAAATTATCAGTTAACAGAAAGGGTATCAAGGGAATATCCATCATTTATCTTTTACTGCGACTATTAGTGGTCGTGGTCATTCTGGATCAAATCCAAAGCAGAAATTATGAGAATATATTTCTTTGTATCCTTACCTTGATTTTATTTATGATACCCAGCTTCATTGAGAAAAGAATCCATATCGATATCCCTGACACCTTGGAGGTGATCATATTGCTGTTTATCTTCTCCGCGGAGATACTTGGCGAGATAAATTCTTATTATCTGATCTTCCCATATTGGGATACCACACTGCATACGCTGAACGGATTTCTTGCCGCTGCGATCGGATTATCGCTCATAGATATCCTTAATAAGAATGATAAATTCGCTATCTCCTTATCTCCCGTATTTGTAGCTCTGGTGGCTTTCTGCTTCTCCATGACCATCGGAGTAGTATGGGAGCTATTCGAATTCTCTATGGATCAGTTTCTTGGTTTTGATATGCAAAAGGATACCTATCTGACCTCCTTCCAATCCGTCCTTCTCAACGAAAAGGGCGTTAATGTACCGGTAAAGGTAAATGTTGAAAGCCTGATTATTAACGGAGAGCCCTGGAAGGCCTATATCGACTTAGGGCTCATCGATACGATGCTGGATCTATTTGTTAATTTTATTGGAGCTGCGGTTTTTTCTATCTTTGGATATTTTTATATCAAACAAAGAGGGAAAGGCAATTTCCTGAAGCGATTTATCGTCAAATCCAATATACAGGCTAATCGAGACGAAAAAGATTCTAAGGAGAAATAGGAAGTCCGCATATCGACAAGCAAGCCTGCTATAAGGTTATACTTCTCGCATAATGCAAATTTTGCTTACATGCAAACAATAACAGGAACGCTTCGCGAAATTTCTATCATCATGAATAAAAATATGCCCCTTCTAACATAAGCAGGAAATCATCTGTTTATCATAGAAAGGGCATCTTTTTATTTTAATTTGTTTTTTCTAAAGCTTCAATTTATCCGAATAGTGGCCATGGGTTTATTAATCCAAATATCGTTAAGATCTACGGGTATACTAATCATTCTAACAATAAAGGCAACTAAATAGGTCTTAGAATGCAAGCCTTCACGTCTATTCTCTTACTATTTCTGCTGTTCTAAATAGTTACCTATTATTTATGATAATAGGTATTTTCCAGCGGAAGCTTAGTCCGGAATACACCGTCTTTTTTATAATATGCATTCTGGCAGGCGGGAGCCCCCATAACAGCAACTATTTCACCGATGCCCTTTGCGCCATAAGCTAGATCCGTATTATTCTTCTCAACCAGATGCATCTCAATCGGCGGCATCTGTGTAGATTTAAAGAGTCCAAGCGTTCCCAGCTTAACCTGCGGTATCCCATTCTTAAGAGGGAAATCCTCAGTTAAGCCATAGCCCAGTGCCATCGCCGCCCCACCTTCAATCTGTCCTGTTAAGGATAACGGATTGATTACACGACCTGCATCATGTGCTGCTACAATCTTTACAACCTTTCCTTCCTTATCTAGAATATAAAGCTGAGTACCGTAGCCATAGGCAACATGGCTCACCGGATTTGCCTTCGGTGATCCCATAGGATCGGATTTGAAATCATATTCTCCAATGTATTCCTTACCCTCAAGCTCCTTCAGTGTCAATCCCCTATCCAAATCAGCCTTTAATTCCTTTGCACTAACATGTGCCGCTTCCCCTGCGAATACGGTCTGTCTTGAGGCGGTTGTCGTTCCGGAGTTGGGTGTATACTTGGTATCCGGATGCTCTACAACCATACTGTCTCTGAGAAGTCCCGTTGTCTCACCGACAATCTGCAACAGTACGGTCTGCACTCCCTGACCGATTGCACCGGCTGAGGAACGGATGTGAACCTTACCGTCGATAATCTTTAAGTTACAGCGACCTACATCAGGAACACCAACACCCAGTCCGGAATTCTTCATTCCACTGGCGATACCTACATAATAATTGGGATCTGCCTCATATCTCTCAAAAGCTTCCTTTACCGCTTCCAGGGTTTCTACCATGGCAGTCCCTTCGTCGGCAATCTGTCCGTTAGGTAATGATTGTCCGGGTCTGATCGCATTACGATACCGAATCTCCCACCCTGAGATGCCCGCTTTCTCTGCTAAGAGATTAATGAGTGGCTCAACTACCGCACAGGATTGAGTAACACCAAAGCCACGGAAGGCTCCTGCAGGAGGATTATTCGTATAATAAGCATTTCCTTCTACATCCACATTCTGATAATTATAAGGTCCTCCGATGTGAGTGCAGGCTCTCTGAAGAACCGGACCTCCAAGTGATCCATATGCCCCGGTATCAGAGGTGAGACGAGCCTGTAAGCCTTGTAGAATACCATTCTCATCACAGCCGATCTTACAATAGATCTCCATCGCATGACGCTTCGGATGATAATTGATACTTTCCTGTCGGCTGAGGGAAACCTTAACCGGGCGCTTCGTCAGATAAGCGCAGAGTGCTGCCTGATGCTGAACACTCATATCCTCTTTACCTCCAAAGCCGCCACCTACCGTCGCACTCTGGATACGCACCTTCTCCTGAGGAATACCAAGGTATGCACTAATCTCATGATACTCATCATAGACACCCTGACCGCCAGTGATTACATATACACCATCTCCATCGGGCATAGCAACAGCAGTCTCCGGCTCCATAAAAGCATGCTCTGTCGGAGGAAGAGAAAAGGTTGCTTCAACAATATACTTAGAATGCTCCAAAGCTCCAAGTGCGTCTCCACGTTTTACTTCCTGATGACTGAACAGGTTACTCTCCGGTATCACCATCTTACCAAAAAGCATATAACCCTCCCCATGCACCAGAGGGGCATCAGGAGCTGCTGCCTCCGCCGGATTATTGATGGGAGAAAGCTCTTCGTATTCCACCTCCACCGCTTTTACGGCTTCGAGTGCCTGCTCTTTCGTCTCAGCTACCACCATTGCAAGTGTATCGCCACAGCACTTGGTTTCCTCGCCTGCCGCAATCATACCTGGCCAATCCTTTGCTAGATGTCCTATGTAACGGTTCCCGGGAATATCCTTTGCTGTATATACTGCAACCACACCCGGCATAGCGAGCGCTTTATCGGTATGTATAGCGATAACCTTAGCTCTGGCATACTTGCTGAATACATTTTTACCATAAAGCATTCCATCAAAATAGTAATCATTCGTATACATAGCCGTACCCAGAGTCTTAGGAAGAGCATCGACACGTGGAACATTCTCACCAACCTTCACGATCTGCTGTGTCTCAGGCACCGGAGTATCCTCACGGAGCATTTTAGCCGCCAGAAGGATTGCTTCTTCAATTTTGGTATAACCGGTGCAGCGACAGATATTGTTGCGGATGGCATTCTTAACCTCAGCTGCTGTTGGGTCAGGATTTTGGTCAATTAAGCATTTACCGCATACCACCATTCCCGGGATGCAGAAACCACATTGCACTGCACCCGTCCTGGCAAAGGCATAGCCAAATACTTCTCTCTCCCTCTCGGTAAAGCCTTCGATGGTCTGTATCTTCTTACCCTCCAGCTTCGACAGCTTCTGGATACAGGATCGAACCGTCTTTCCATCAATAATGATTGTACAAGTACCACAAGCGCCTTCCTTACACCCATCTTTTACCGAGGTGATTTTCAGCTCGTCTCTAAGAAAGTCCATTAAAGGCATATCCTTGTCGGATTGATATACCTTATCATTAATAATAACCGAATACATGTCTGATACCTTCCTTTCTATCACCGCTTCTTTATCAATCCCTTATAATCTATATTTAATGACAATCCTTGTCCTTGATATCAATATCAATTAATTCCTTCTCCTCTTGAACTATCACCCGTTCAACATCCTCCGGATGGCGATTCAGTACCTTCTTGCCGCCTACATCGAGTGTCAGTTCAAATAACTCTTCGTAATATTTCCTTCCGAAGATACAAGGGTTACCGATACTTTCCTGCCATGCCAAAGCAGCTATGTTTTTGTCGGTGGAAGAGAAAGTCTGAAGCAGTCTCTCGAGAGTTGTCCTCTTCAGATATGGCTGATCGCATACACCGAACATCACACCATCCAAAGATGGATTTCTTTCCAGTGCTGCTTTCAGCCCAAGATGTATGGAATGTGAGATTCCAAGTTCTGGCTCATTATTGAGGATTGCTTCAAATCCATATTCCAAAGCGCAGCTTACGATCTCATCATATTGTGTTACAATAATCTTCGGGCTTAGGGGGAACGCCTTCAGTAGCTCAAGGATATGCAGGTACATCTTCTTACCGTCAATCAGATCCAGAAGCTTGATGCCATGGTATCTGGTACTGTTGCCCGCCGCCAGAAGTATGATTCCCAGATTATCTCTGTCTATTGTATTCCCCTCCTGTCCTTGCTGTGTTATAAACTAACAGCTTATGCTGTAGCTTAATTAATCCTTCTTAAGACTTTCAATCTGGCTGAGCATCATCTGCTTGCATTGTTCAAAATAGCCTTCTATATCAAATTCCTCTTTGTTAATCAAATGTTGAATGGTGGCGCCCTGTAGAAGTGAGACCAGGGTATAAGGAAGCAGCTCCTTACTCTTATCATCCAGCCAGGGGCAATATTTCTCAAGGACCTCCCTGATTTCCCTTCGCCACTTAGTATAGGATTCATCAAATTTCTCATGAATCTCTTCATTGCTTTTACTCTGAACCAAGAAATCAATTTCTGCAAAGTCATATTTGTGCTTTGTTAAAATCAATCTCTTCTTCTGATTAATGAATACGTTCAGTTGACTTTCAAGAGTATCCTTGCTATGCTTTTTCTCTTTTCTTCGGGCATCGTAGCACTCTTCAAAAATATACTCCTGAAGAGCACCCATCAGCTCATTCTTTGTCTTATAATAATAATGAACATTAGATTGAACCATCTTCGCCCGCTCAGCAATCAGATGCATTCTTGTTCCGGCGATGGTCTGCTTGTTTACCACGTCCAGAGCAGCATTCATAATACGTTTATTCTGCTCCTTACTGATTTCTAGATTCAGCTCCGTATTTGTTTCCTGCTCAGAGGCTTTTTTCGTTACCCTTCTTGTCCTTTTCTTCGTTTCTTCCTCCGTTTTTATTACCCCCTTCCTAACAGCGGTATGATTTTAAAGAACAGGATGCTGCAAGGCTCACATTCACCTACGCAAACAATTGTCATGAATAAAAGTTTTACAGCATCCTCAATCGTTGATATAATTTTTATTAATTTGATTTAACAGCAATCGCTTCGATCTCTACCAGACCACCCTTGGGTAATTTAGCCACCTGTACACAGGAACGAGCAGGTGCCTCACCTTTAAAATAATCGGCATAAATCGTATTTACGGTACCAAAGTCATTCATATCCTGTAAAAATACAGTCGTCTTAATAACATCCTGATAAGATAAGCCTGCTTCATTAAGAATTGCACCTAGGTTCTTTAAGCTTAAATGAGTCTGAGCTTCAACACCCTCCGGCATCGCACCGGTTTCCGGATCCAATCCCAACTGACCTGAGGTATAAAGAAAATCGCCTACCTTCACTGCATGTACATAAGGACCAACTGCTGCCGGTGCATTTTTTGCGTTAATTATTTCTTTCTTCATGATAAATCCTCCAATTCTATTCTAAAATATTTGGTTGGAGTGTCAAAAGCCAATTTCAATTATGGCATTATCAATTTGCACAATTTCATATTTTGATTGCGTGATACAGAATATAATTCGTTCACAACACGCTCTCGCTTGGATGAAGTACGTAGTGACGACTTCATACAGTTGCTCATCGAACTATATTCTGCATCACGTTAAAATTGAGGTGTAGATGCGCAAATTGAGGAATGAAAGCTATTGTATGCTTTTGACACTCCATTCAATGTTTCAAACGTACATTTATTATTCTAAACCTTACCGGGGATCCTGGCAAGTACCTCTAAATACATAGCGGCCTTCCTTCTCCAGGATAACCTTTCCTTGATCCACTACAAGCTTTCCATGTAACAGAACAGCTTCTGCACGACCCTCCACTGCCATTCCTTCATAGGGCGTATAATCAACCTTCTGAAGCTGTTCGGCCGCAGTAATTACTCCGTGGTATTTTGGATCCCAGATTACCAAATCCGCGTCACTTCCCACTGCGATTACGCCCTTTTTCGGGTACATGCCGTATTGCTTTGCTGGCTTTGTGGAGAGCGCAGCACAGAACTGCTCGTTAGTAATTCGGTTCTTTGTGACTCCGTAGGTATACATTAATGCCGGACGATGTTCAACACCAGGAATTCCGTTGGGTATTCTGGAGAAGTCCTTAAGACCTCTCTCCTTCTGACCCTTGAAATGGAAGCTGCAGTGATCCGTCCCGATGGTATCAATCTCATTCTCACTCCATGCCTTCCATAAGCATTCCATATCCTCTTTCTTACGAAGCGGTGGAGAAAGCACATATTTAGCACTTTCAAAGCCTGGTAAGTCGTATTTGGTATCCTCCATCAAAAGATACTGGGGACAAGTCTCTACAAAAACCTTCTGTCCCTTCGCTCTGGCCGCTTCAATCACCTCATAGCCCTTCTTAGAACTTAAGTGTACAATATTGACTGGTGACTCGGCCAATCTGGCTACAGTCAGCAGCTCATAAACAGCCTCCGCTTCCACCTCATCAGGGCGTGATAAGGGATGCGCCTTCGGAGAAAGGTTACCAAGAGCTTTCTGCTCCCTGATTAGGGTATTCACCAGATCCCCGTTCTCACAGTGAACTCCGATGATTCCCCCCTCCTCCTTAACCGCTCTTAATATCTCATACATAACACCTGCATTTACCTTAAGATTGTCATAAGCCATATAGATCTTATAGGAGGTTACCCCAGCTGCTGTCATATCCTTTAATTCTTTTCTTGTATTCTCATTCCAGTCACTGATGGACATATGAAAGCCGTAATTACAGGAGGAACGACCTTCGGCAAGATTATGCCAGTTCTGTAGAGCCTCTCTCAGAGTCTCTCCCTTATTCTGCGTTGCAAAATCCAGAACCATGGTCGTTCCGCCTACAATCGCAGCTTTAGATCCTGATTCAAAATCATCCGCCGTGTGAAAATCTCCTGCGTCAAGGTCAAAGTGTGTATGAGTGTCGATGAAGCCGGGGAAAATTAATTTTCCGTCTGCATCAATCACCTTCTCTCCGAAAGATGGTAAATTCTCTCCAAGTTCAACAATACTTTCTCCCTTAATTCTTACATCTAATTTGGAACTTTTCTCAGCCGTAACAACCGTGCCACCCTTAATTAATAGGTTCATTGCCCTCATCACTCCTGTCTAACGATTATTGTAACATCAGATAACGGTGATCATGATAAACCGCTAACATCAGATTCTTAATCTCAACATGTAGTTCACAGAATATATCCTTCAGGTCTACATCCTGAATCTTATCACCAAGACGTACTCTAAAGAGTGCCTTTTCCATATTCAGAGGTACAAAGCCCTGATTCTCGCTATCCTCAAAGTCCTCTATCGTTCTGAATAATGTAAATTTCTCTTTATATGGAGCACTGTCATAGGGGCAGAAGCTCTTACAGTTGCCGCATTCATTACACATATAGTCTATATGAAGAATCTGTGGCTGCTTTGCACCGTGTACAAAGATAGATACATTGGCACGATTTGGACATACTTCCGTACATGCTTCACAGATCTTGTTACATTCTAAGCAGCGTATTCCATCTTGCTCCGCCTCTTTTGCAGCTTCCAATACACCCTTCTTCGCTGAAATCTCATTCTCACGAAGCGGGTTATCGATGGAAGCTCTGGGCTTAAGGTTAAGAATTGCATTAACTGCCTTAGAAGCATCACGGATGGCTTCTACAACCGTTGCAGGACCGCCTGCACCGTCTCCTGTTACATAGACATGAGCAACCGATGATTCCATAGTATCGGGATTATACTCTGCAACACCTCGCTTATTTACCTTTAAACCTAAGGACTCATAGAAGGAGTCATCCACCTTCTCACCCAGAGAAGCCACTACGGTGTCAATATCCAGTATTACCTCTTCCTCTGTCTCTATCGGCTTCTGTCTGCCTGTAGCATCCATCTCGCCTAGTACCATCTTATGACAGATCAGCTTACCATTCTTATGGCTAACCGGTGCCAGAAGTTCCAGAAGCTCCACTCCATCGTGAAGTGCAAGCTCAAGCTCCTCCTCATCAGCAGGCATGTATTTTACAGTACGGCGGTAAACGATATAAACGTGTTCCACACCAGGCATTCTCTTCGCTGCTCTGGCAGCATCCATTGCGGTATTACCCGCTCCGATGATAGCAACATTCTTACCAAGTGTAATAGATTCAGGACGATTACGACAGGTATCTAAGAATTCAATCGCATTAATTTCCTTCTCACAGTCAATTCCAAGAGGCATTCCCTTTGTTGCACCGATTGCTAATATAATATCCTCGTAGCCGGCATCTCTCAGCTCCTTCAGATCGGTAACCGGATGGTTGAATACGAACTTAGCACCCATAGCCTTGGCTAGACTGACATCCTTCTCAACATCCTCTCTCGGGATACGGAATTCCGGTACGATATATCTTACAATACCGCCGGCCTCGCCTCTCTTCTCAAATACAGTAACATCAGCACCTTCTCTTGCTAAGAAGAATGCACTGGCAATACCGGCTGCACCAGCACCTACAACTGCCACTTTCCTACCCTTATATTGCTCAGAAGGTTTCAGCTCCTTGATGAGTTCATCATAACCCTTCTTGGCAGCTACTAATTTGGCATCACGGATCTTAATGGATTCTTCATAGAAATTACGGGTACATTTATTCATACAGGTATGGCTGCAGATTGTTCCTGTAATGAAGGGGAGTGCGTTCTTGTCCGTGATAACCCTCAATGCCTGTAGATATTCACCATCCTTAACATGCTTTAGATAGGTAGGAACATCCTGCTCGATTGGACATTGCTTATTACAGGGAGCAATAAAACAATTAATTAAAGGTACCTTCGCATTAATCTTTCTAGAGGGAAGCGGTTTAATTCCCTTAGTATAGTGCTTATCGGTTATAACCTCTTTAATAAAATCGCCAAGTTCTTCTACATTAATTCTTCTGAACTCCTTATATTCTAACTTTTCAAGCTTTTTGGCAATCTGATTACCTCTCTGATATCCACCGGTCTTCAGATAAGTGGTTGCCATGGTGATCGGCCAGATGCCAAGGGAGAATATTTTATCGATATTGAAGTAATCAGCACCTCCGGAATAGGAGATACGAAGCTTTCCGTCAAACGCCTTGGACAGCTTATATGCCACTGATAAGGAAAGTGCCGCTAAGGAACGACCGGACATATACATTTCCTCGCTCGGTAGCTCATTTCTTGTAACATCGACCGGGAAGGTATTCGTCAGCTTAACACCGAACTCCAGACCTGCTACGTCAGCCTTCTCCTGAAGCCTCTGAAGCATTGGAACTGCATCCTCAAACTGTAGATCATCCTTGAAATGGAAGTCACCGAACACAACATAATTATAGCCCATACGATCCATGATATCTCTTGCGGTCTCATAGCCGAGGAGAGTAGGGTTGCATTTTACAAAGGTATTCAGATGCTTCTCCTTGATGAGATAGGTTGCAATGCTCTCAATCTCCTGGGGAGGGCAGCCATGTAAGGTAGATACGGTAACAGAGGTACATACCTTGGGAGAAATACTTTCGATGAAGGCTTTGTCCACCTTATTAAACTTATCCAAATTAGATAGCAGATAATCGATGCATTCCTGCCAGATTGGTGCTTTTCGCCCATCCATCATCTGGTTGATAAAGGTATCAATCTTCTCGGACTGAATTCCCTTCAGGTCATAGCCAACACTCATGTTGAAAATAAAACCATCGCTATCACCTAACTCAAACTCCCTCGCGATTACCTTAAGGGCAAACCATGCTTTAATGTATTCCTCCAGCGCCTCCGGTACCCGAAGCTCTGTGGACCATTCACAATTATAGCCTTCATCATCTGCAAGAATACAGGGCTTACTAACCGGAAGATCCTCACCGTCCAGTATCTGAACGGTCTTTAGCTCAAAGAAACGATTTCCAGTATAATAGGCTGCAACAATATTCTGTGCAAGCTGCGTATTCGGACCGGCTGCCGGGCCGTAAGGCATCTCCAGCTTTTCTCCGAAGATATGCAGCGCCTGTTTCTTCTCTTTTACAAAAGGTCTGCGAACTCCGAATACCTTCCCAGTCTCCTTCTTCTCTTCTAAAATCCATTCCATAAGATTATGAAACGGTATTGGTGTCATCCTATCTCCCATTTTTATATCCTCCTATCCATTAATGCTTCTTGCCAGCAACTGAGCCTGCTGTCTGCAATCCGCCATTGCCTTTGCTTCATCTATATAAAGAAGCTCTCTATCCTTCATCAGAACCTTACCATTAATCATGGTGGTTACCACCTTACTACCATTCATTCCAAACAACATATGACCGTTGATATTATCAGCAGTAAGTGGTGTTAGCGGATCATAATCTGCTACGATTACATCGGCTGCGTAGCCTTCCTTCAGTACACCAAGTGGTGTATCAAAATAGCGATTTGCTATCTTCGCATTGCCCTCAAACAACATTGCGGGAACCTCACCCCAGGCTGCTGTTGCATCGCATAAATGATGCTTGTGTAATATATTTGCTACTTTATAGGATTCAAACATATCATTTGTATATCCGTCCGTTCCGAGTCCGGTTAGAACTCCGCGGTGGAAGATCTCCATGGTAGGAGGACATCCACAGGCGTTACCCATATTGGATTCTGGATTATGTACTACCATCGTATCCGTCTCCTTAAGCAGCTCCATTTCCTGACCATTGACATAGATACAATGAGCAGCTATGGTCTTTGGCCCAAGAATACCGACATCCATTAATCGATTAACAATTCGTTTGCTGTGATTC
>JAEYOY010000063.1 GCA_023411215.1 Bacillota bacterium
CACGAAGGACGTCACCCTCGCAGGTCGTCGCGGTGCACGTCGTCGCGTCCGCTTCGGTCGCGTCCGGATCGGTCGGCGGCCCGTCCGGCCACGGCACGTCGGCTGGTGGATCGAACTTGCAGCCGGCGAGTCCCACGACGGCGGAGGCGGCGACCGTGAGCGCGCTGAAGACACGAAACCGCTCGATCATCATGCAGGTCCTATCACCATCGTGAACGCGGAGTTTCGTCGATCCGAGCGATTTCTGCGAATACCTTGTGAACCTCTTCGAGGCCGATCGGGATAGGGGCCGGCGGTGATCCCGCCGGGTCCCCTCCCACACCACCGGACATGCGGGTCCGCATCCGGCGGTTCGACAGGTTGAGGTCAGCGCCTCAGCCTCGGTAGGCCCAGCTCGTCGAAGACAGCATCCGGCATGGCGAACTGCATGCCCGGGCTCGCGGCGGTGTGCCACCACGACCGGCATCCTCGAGCCGCGTGCCGGCGCGCGCCGCCGGTGACTCCCATCGCGGTCAGCGCTGCCCATGCCGTCGACCCTCGCTTCCATTGCTTGAGTCGGAGCATGCGTAGTCGCCGTCGGATCCACCCCTCGAGGGTGGCGAAGATCTTGGGCGTGTCGGCCAGGTGGAAGTATTGCTTCCAACCCCGCAGGTACGACGCGAGGTCGGCAACGACGCTCGGGAGTGCCGCACCGCGATTGCGGTTGGTCAGCTCTCGGACCCGTGCCTTCATCGCGGCGATCGCGGTGGGGGCGACCGCGCGCTTGACCGCGCGGCCTTGCCACCAGAACCGATAGCCAAGGATCTTCCGGGTCACCGCCAGCGCGACCGCGCTCTTCGCCTCGTTCACCCGCAGCCGGAGCGCGGCGTACATCCGCCGCAGTGCCGCCATGACCCGCTCGCCCGCCCGCCGCGACCGCACATACACATTGCAGTCGTCGGCATAGCGGACGAAGGCGTGGCCTCGTCGTTCCAGCTCGCGGTCGACCTCGTCGAGGAGCACGTTCGCCAGCAGCGGCGAGAGCGGCCCGCCCTGCGGCGTCCCTTCGTGGCGTTCCGTCACCACGCCGTCGGCCATGATGCCGGCCTCCAGGTAGCGACGAATCACCAGGAGCAGGCGCTTGTCCGCGATCCGCCTCGACAGCCTCTCCATGAGCACGTCGTGGTTGACCCGGTCGAAGAACCGTTCCAGGTCGAGGTCCACGACCCAGCGGCGACCTTCCTGGACGTACCGCTGCGCCGCGACGATGGCATCGTGCGCGCGGCGTCCGGGTCGGAAGCCGTGGCTGTGCTCGGAGAACGTCGGATCGAACCGTGGTTGCAGCACCTGCAAGATCGCTTGCTGGATGAAGCGGTCGACCACCGTCGGGATGCCGAGCTCGCGCATCCCTCCGGTGTTCTTGGGGATCTGCGTGCGCCGCACCGCGCTCGGCTGGTACGTACCCGCGAGTAGTTGCTCGCGGACCCGCGGCCACACCTCGCGCAGGTACGCCGGCAGATCCTCCACCTTCATCCCGTCGATCCCGGGTCCGCCCCGGTTCTGCTTCACGCGCTTGAGCGCCGCCGTGAGGTTGGCGCGCTCGACCACCTCCTCCATGAGGTGCGTCGTCCCTGGGCGCCCTGGGCCGCTCGCCGCCATCGCGGGTTCGCCACGATCGCCGTTGGTTCGGGGCTTCACCCCTGCCGTCGGCGGCCGCCCCACGCTCGTGGGCTTCTGGCGCGCTCCCGCTTCGAGGCTCGCGGTAGTGGCGTCCTCCCTGTCGTTCGGCCCTTCGCCTCGCCAAAGACTTCCAGCCTCGTCGGGTGTCCCCACCCTGGCCGGCTTCGGTTCCGCTACTACGGCCTCTGCTGACTGCTCGCTCCGCTTCACCAGCGTCGCCCTTTCAGGCGCAAGGCGAGCTCTCCCCAGGTAAGGACATCGGCCTTCCCCGCGCGGTCACCCGATCTACAGCGACCATCCGTTGGCCACGAGAGCTTCGCGATCATTTGCTCGCTCGCCCTGGACGTCGTTGCCTCATATCGGGTTCCTGTCCGTTGACCCGCGGCTTCGTTCCCCGCTTCCTTCAGACCCTCGCTCGCGCTCAGGTCCTTGCGGTTCCCTTCGGTCCCTGTGGCCAGGTTCCGGGAGGACTTGCACCTCCGAGTCGAGGCCCATGCTGGGCGCACAAAAGGGGAAGGGCCGACTGGTTCACAGTCGGCCCTTCAAAGCCCCGGCAGCGTCCTACTCTCCCACAGAGTTGCCCCTGCAGTACCATCGGCCCGGAGGAGCTTAACTTCCGTGTTCGGGATGGGAACGGGTGTGGCCTCCTCGGAATTGCCGCCGGGAAAAACGTTCGAAGCACGAGCGAGTGGACGCCATCTGACGTCCAGTGATTGTGCGAGCTCGACGGCCCATGCTGGGCTCGTCTGGGATTGTGGCAATCGTAGCGTCGACTTGACCAGTTCCCGGCGCGTCGCGATTGCTCGCGTCGCGACCGGCCCTCGTCGGTGGAGCCGACGAGAGTCGTAAATATAGGTGGTCAAGCCTCACGACCGATTAGTACGGGTTGGCTCCACGCGTTGCCGCGCTTCCACCGCCCGCCTATCAACCACGTAGTCTACGTGGGGTCTTCAGGAGCCCGAAGGCTCAGGGATGCCTTATCTCGAGGGGGGCTTCCCGCTTAGATGCTTTCAGCGGTTATCCCGTCCAGACATAGCTACCCGGCGATGCCGCTGGTGCGACAACCGGAACACTAGAGGTCTGTCAAACCCGGTCCTCTCGTACTAAGGTCAGCTCCTCTCAAGCATCCTGCGCCCACGACGGATAGGGACCGAACTGTCTCACGACGTTCTGAACCCAGCTCGCGTACCGCTTTAATTGGCGAACAGCCAAACCCTTGGGACCGACTTCAGCCCCAGGATGCGATGAGCCGACATCGAGGTGCCAAACCACGTCGTCGATGTGAACTCTTGGACGTGATAAGCCTGTTATCCC
>JAEYOY010000006.1 GCA_023411215.1 Bacillota bacterium
GGATACAATGATTTCAGATAACCAGACTCCATCGATAGATTATGATTATCTTGCAGCGACTCGTAAGCCTACACTTAGGACTTCAGAGCGTTTTATCATAGACGAGGACTGCTCAGTGACAATTTATGATGGGCCGATCCTTTATCTTCCAACAGAGAATTGGGATATCTGGGAGAAATTTTATTATACCGTTGATGGCACTACGCCCACTGAGAATTCTACAAGATTTAGATCAACAATTTATCTGGAACAGAGTTGTACCTTAAAGATGATAGGTGTCAGCGGTGACATTTCAAGTCCGGTACTAACTATTAATTTTAATCTGCTGTGTAATTTCGCTAAGTTTTGGGGGACGAATCCGGTGGTGGATTCTGAGACTGTTGCCTATGCGATTAAAAATAATGTGTCTGATCTTTCCGTATTGAATGAGAAGGAGCTTGAGCTATACTATAAGACCAAGCAGATACTGGAGGAAATAATCTCCCCCGGTATGACTGATTATGATAAGCTGAAGGCTATCCATGATTATATCTGTAGGACGGTAACCTATGGTAGTAGCCCGAATGATCAGGATCCTTATGGAGCGTTGATACTGAACAAATGTGTTTGTACAGGCTATGCAGAGTCATTTAAGCTGCTAGCGGGGTTATGTGATATACATACGATTAAGATCAATGGGATTGCCGGAGGATCTCATATGTGGAATTTGGTTAAGCTTGAGGGAGACTGGTATCATGTTGATTGTGATAGTGATGATATTGATGCGGAAGACAGAATACAGTATAGATTTTTCTTGGTCAATGATGCGCATTTCCCTTATTATTTCTTTAAGGAATTTACGAGTGGCGGAAGAACCTACACTGTTCCTGCTGCAAACGGTGAAAAATATAACACTAACACGGTTGATAGGCCAATGCAATTATATTAAGCATCAAAACGTACTTTTGGTTGATTTATCTGTTATCAACTAATGCTTAACACTTAAACAGGTTTCTTCAGGAAGACTTCAGATTTGAACTGTGGTCAAGATCATTAACAAAAGAAAGACTGATACACAGTGGATTCTATGATTTAGCCAATGCATATCAGTCTGTGCATATGAACTATTGCAGGCACCGTGTACCGAACGTATACACGGTGCTGTGAGAGGAGGGAGTGATTAACTCCCTCCTACTCAACTTTATTAAATCCGGGCTACACCGGTTGTACGGGCTTCTTTTATGACTGCTTCAGCTACCACCTGAGCTATTCTCTTATCCAAAGGATTTGGAATGATGCATTCTTCGCTTAATTCCTCCTCTGCAACCAATCCTGCAATTGCATAGGAAGCAGCAACCTTCATCTCTTCATTAATTGTTTTTGCGCGACAGTCCAAGGCACCGCGGAAAATGCCGGGGAAAGCAAGCACATTATTGATCTGATTAGCAAAATCAGATCGACCGGTTCCTACTACTCTTGCGCCTGCAGCCTTAGCAACATCAGGCATTATCTCCGGTGTCGGATTAGCCATGGCAAATACGATGGAATCCGGTGCCATAGATCGAACCATCTCCGCACTGACAATATTAGGAGCAGAGACGCCGATGAATACATTCGCGTCCTTCATTGCATCTGCCAAGATACCCTTCTGATGGGAACGATTTGTCACCTTTGCCAGTTCTGCCTGAGCAGAATTCAATTCTTCCATTCCTTCACAAATGATACCAAAACGATCTACCAGTGTCAGGTTCTTCAGGCCCAGATTTAATAGATGCTGAGCGATAGCGATGCCTGCAGAACCGGCACCGTTCAGAACAACCTTGACAGTTTCAATGTCTTTTTTTACAATCTTTAGGGCATTAATCAAGGCTGCAGCCACAACAATCGCAGTACCATGCTGATCATCGTGGAATACCGGAATATCGCATATGTCTTTGAGCCTTCGCTCTACTTCAAAGCAGCGGGGTGCTGAAATATCCTCCAGGTTGATTCCTCCAAAACTTCCGGAAATCAGATAAATAGTACGGACCAGCTCATCCACATCCTTAGAACGAATGCATACTGGGAATGCATCCACTCCTGCAAATTCCTTGAACAGTGCAGCCTTTCCCTCCATAACCGGCATGCCAGCCTCTGGTCCAATATCACCCAGGCCAAGGACAGCGGTACCGTCCGTGATTACTGCAACCAGGTTACTCCTGCGGGTCAGTTCAAAGGATTTGTTATAATCCTTTTGAATTTCAAGACATGGCTCCGCAACACCGGGTGTATAAGCAAGAGAAAGATCTTCTCTCGAATTAATTGGTGCTCGGGAAATCACTTCGATTTTTCCCTTCCATTCATAATGCTTCTGTAATGACTGCTGTCTGATATCCATATGCCTTCTCCTATTCAAACGGGAATCTGTATTGTGTTAATCCAAGTTCATCACGAATCTGTATGAGTTCCTTCTGTACGGCATCATTAATCGGTACTCCACTGTTCTTACGCTCCTGCCATACCAGATATTCTTTTTCTCCGGCAGTGAAGATATGCTCCTGTCCAGGTGCTTTATGTGATCCACGAAGCTCACGCAGAATATCTCCGCAAGTCTTTTTGAAAGCCTCCAGTCCCATAAAGGCTTCGGTATCAATAGCAATAAAGAAATGACCAAGATGGAAAGGAAGCTTTTCTCCGTTCTCACCGATACCTGACAGTGCACGTAAGAAATTTCCCTGCTGCAGGGCAGCTGAAAGTATTTCAACCACAGTTGCATAGCCGTAGCCCTTATATCCACCCAACTCTTCCCCTATGCCACCCAGAGGTGCAAGTGCTGCATTTCCAGTATTTAAGTCAGTTAATATCTGTACCGAATCCGTCTTAGCTTCACCATCCCGTCCGATTACCATTCCGGCCGGAGTAGACTTGCCGACGCGTGCATAATATTCAATCCGTCCTCTCTGTGTAATGGAGGTAGCACAGTCAAGAACAAAGGGGAATTCTTCATCCGTAGGCATACCAAAGGTTAAAGGATTGGTTCCCAGCATATTCTCAACGCCAAAGGTAGGCGCGATGGAAGGTCTTGCATTGGTTCCTGTGATACCAATGCAACCGGCATCGACTGCCATAGTCGCATAATAACCTGCAATTCCGTAATGTGTGGAGTTACGTGCTGTAACCATACCCATACCATATTTCTTCGCCTTTTCAATCGCCATTTTCATAGCCTTATAGCCAATTACCTGACCCATTCCGTCATGACCGTCGACAACAGCAGTGGTAGGGGTTTCTCTGATTATCTCAAATTGAGTCACAGGATTCTGTATTCCTGCCTTAATTCTGTCCAGATAAATTGGTTTAAAGCGGTTAACACCATGGGATTCAATTCCGCGTTTATCAGACTCCAACAACACATCTGCACAGATTTTAGCATCCTCTTCGGGAATACCATATTTCATAAACGTATCAGTTACAAAATTAGTAATCGTTGTCCAATCAACAACATTTGACTTACCTGCCATACTTACATCCTCCTAAAATTATGTTTTTAACGAAAAAAAAGCGACACCCAATAAAGGCAGTCGCTTTTCTCTTCATCTCAGAGCTTCTGAATAAATTAATTATAATCGCATCCTTTTGAAAAGTCAAGAGATGAAATTAGTAGGCCATGTAGCTTATTTGAGTGCTTATAAAATTGTAGGGATTATTGGTTTCGTAAAATAGTATGCAAATAACGAATATAATAGAAATTACCGTACAATAGTGATAATATTATAATGTGGTTTACAATGATAGGTCTGAAGAGATGCTTTGGAACTGGTTAGAAGAATATTGTTAAAATAATTTGAAATTATACTAACAAGTAGATACCACAGAAACCGAATGATAGTAGCCGGGAGGAACTATGAGCACAAGGGAAATAACAAAAGTAAGTATTATTGGGATGGGAGCATTAGGATTGCTGTATGGTTCGCATATCGTTAAGCATTTGGGGATAGAAGCAGTTGACTTTATAATGGAAGATACCCGTCTTAAGAAGTATGATAAACAGGTGTTTTATTGCAATGAGGAAGAGATTAAGTTTAAGTTAACAAAGGATAGTGAAGCGGAACCGGCTGATCTGCTTATCGTTGCTGTTAAGTACACAGGGTTGGAAGAAGCTCTTATTTCCATGAAGAGCTGTATTGGGCCGGATACCATAATCTTATCCGTACTGAATGGAATATCTAGTGAGAAAGTAATTGGAACTCATTATGGTATGGACAAAGTCATCTATACGGTAGCTCAAGGTATGGATGCAATGAAGTTTGATAATAAGCTGCAATTTACCCAAATGGGGGAATTACGTCTTGGCATTGTGGATGAAATACAAAAGGACAAATTGAATTGTGTAATTTCCTTCTTTGATAAGATAGAATTACCCTATGTGGTGGAGGAGGATATCCTGCATCGCTTATGGAGTAAGTTCATGCTGAATGTTGGGGTTAATCAGACTTGCATGGTTTTTGATACCAATTATGCCGGAGTGCTGATCTTTGGAGAACCCAATCGTACCATGATTGCTGCCATGCGTGAGGTGATTGCTGTTGCGAATGCGGAAGGAATCAAACTATCTGAGGCCGATTTAAATCAGTATATTGATATTATAGGGAAGCTTAATCCGGAAGGTACGCCTTCCATGGGGCAGGACCGCATTAATCGAAAACCGTCAGAAGTGGAAATGTTTGCAGGTACTGTGATCGAGATGGCTAAAAAGTATAAGATATACGTACCGGCTAACGAATTTCTATATAGACGGGTCAAGGAGATTGAAAGGGAATATATGTAGGAACATACTGTGCAAGGATGCGAATTGTCTACTTAGTTCTGAATGAACTATTTTGTCAACCATAAGGTTTTCGCCACTCTCTGAAAGGCCTTCGTTATGATAAGTGTAACAAACGATAAGAGCTACTCCAATGAGGATAAAGATTATCCTCGTGAGTGGGAGGACAGAGCAATTCTTGTAGGCATTGAAGCCATGAGGGAAATGATAAAGAAGGAATTGGAAGCTAACTAGAAGATTGTTTTTTCGATGCCGCACTGCGGTATTATGGAGGTTATGATGAATAATTCTATATTGATTAAAAATGTACGTTATTTAGTTACCTGTGATCAGCAGGATCAGGTACTGGAAAATGTAAATATGTACATAGAGAATGGTATTATTATCGATATTAGCAAGAAGGAATGGAACGCAGATACAATACTTGACGGAACCAATATGTCCATGTATCCGGGATTGGTGAATACACACCATCATTTATATCAGATCTTTACCCGTAATCTTCCTAAAGTTCAAGCCATGGAGCTTTTCCCATGGCTTATAACCCTTTATGAATTATGGAAAAATATTGATGAAGAGGTGATTCATTCAACTTCTCTCGTTGGAATGGGTGAATTGATGAAAAATGGATGTACCACCTGTTTTGATCATCATTACGTATTTCCTGAAGGTAGAAGTGAGATGATTGAGACCCAGTTTATGGCGGCAGAGGAGCTTGGTATCCGTATGCATGTATCCAGAGGAAGTATGTCGCTAAGCAAAAAAGACGGCGGCTTGCCTCCGGATTCCGTGGTCCAGACAACAGATGCTATCTTGAGGGATTCCGAAAGACTGGTGAAAAAATATCATGACCCCAATCCTGGTTCCATGCGTCAGGTCGCGTTAGCACCCTGCTCTCCTTTTAGTGTAACAGCTGATTTGATGAGAGAATCCGCAGCTCTGGCACGTAGCCTTGGGGTTCGTCTTCATACACACCTTGCAGAAACCAAGGATGAAGAGAAGTTCACCCTAGATACCTATGGTATGAGACCGCTGGAATACATGGAAAGCTTGGGTTGGATTGGTAATGATGTATGGTTCGCTCATGGAATCCATTTTAATGATGAAGAACTAAACCGACTTGCCAAAACGCAAACGGGAGTAGCGCATTGTCCGATTTCAAACATGAAGCTATCCTCCGGTGTTGCACGAATTCCTGATATGCTGCGGCTGGGTATTCCTGTTGGACTTGCCGTTGATGGAAGTGCAAGTAATGATGGCTCTAACCTGCTGGAGGAGATGAGAACGGGTTATCTCCTGCACCGATTACAGTATGGTAATAAAGCGCCTACCGGTTATGAAATGCTGAAGCTTGCAACCCTTGGCGGTGCCAAAATATTAGGTAGAGATGACATCGGATCCTTAGAGATAGGGAAGGCAGCGGACTTCTTCCTAGTAAATACAAAAAGATTGGAATTAGTCGGTGCCATGGTGGATCCAAAATCAGTTTTAGCCACGGTAGGATTAAAAGGCGCTGTTGATTATACTGTGATTAATGGTCAAATTGTAGTACAGCAAGGTAAATTAGTAACCATCGATGAAGAGAAGACACAGTATGAGGCAGAACAGCGTTTTAATCGATTTATACAGGCCTGAATTAATACAAAGAATTATAAATACGAAGAATCCGTGCGTAGCATGGGTCTTCGTATTTTTTTTGTAAAAATGGATGCAGGTAAGTGCAAGTAAATTTATTATATCTCACAAAAATAAGCCAGCAACAAATCCAGAGGATTCAGTGTTGGCTTAAAGTATTCATGACAAGTGTATTAATTTATCAAATCATCTTATATGCCCGTACGCGAACCGATGAAACTCGTGTAGCGTGTTTCTTTCGGTTTATGCTTTCTTGGGAGGAGCGCACGATTCTCGGCTGACCAAGCTGCAGGGTACAACAATTTTACGGGGAAGCAAGGAGTCGTTAGCAATGGTCTGCTGTAGGACCTCGATCGCGCAGTCTGCCATAAAGCTTATGGGAATATCAATGGTTGTCAGCGGGGGCTTCGTAAACTGAGTTGAGGCAATATTGTTAAAGCCAATGATACTAATATCGTTTGGTACCTTGATTTTATTCTCATCCAAGGCACGTATGACACCGCTTGCCATTGTATCGTTGGCGACAAACAAAGCGGTGGGTAACTTTTCGTTATTCTGGATGGCTTTTTTTATCGTTTTATAGCCTTCTTCATAGGAAATTCTTGCACCTTCAAAAAAGTATTGGCTGTTGTATATACCATGCTTTTCCAGAAGTTGAATGAGCTCTCTTTTTCGATGGTCAACTATGACTTCCCGGTCATAGCCTAGAACAACGCCGCCTACAAAACCGATTTCTCTATGTCCCAGCGATAGAAAATGCTCCACAGCTAACGTAACACCGAGTGTGTAGTTAGGGGTCACAGAACTGTAGGTAGATTCCTGTGGAGATGAGTCCAGGAAAATTATGTTTTTACTAAAATTCTCTAAAAGGCTCATCTGGTCGTGAGCAAATCTACCGATGGCAAGCATTCCATCAATTTCTACATCCACGGTTTGCTTATACTCGCCATCTACATTAACCACACGAATGGTATTCATATTTGCAAGGGCGCAGTGTTTTTCCAGCGTCATCATCAAATATAGATAGTAGGGGTCGTTTAACATTTCATACTCAGAATACCAGTCTAGAATCAGGATAGAAGGCCTTTTGGATCGCTCGCTCTCGGCCTTTCTGGCTTTTATTGTTTTATAATCAAGTTTTTCTGCAGCTTCAAATATTTTGAATTTGGTTTCATCGGACACACTTAACGTCTCATCATGATTTAGAACTCGGGAAACCGTTGCCACAGAAAGACCAGTCGTTCTTGCAATCTGCGAAAGAGTAGCCATTTGTGCACCTCACACTCATTGGTGATAATAATCAGCGACATTATACCATAAATAGAGTGAATAATCAATTCATATTAATGTTAGTAAAAAACAAGTAAATAATAGATAAATAAAAGTAAAAAAATATAATAAAAGTTTAGTAAAATATATTGACCAATATAATACTCTGTTGTATAATATTTTTGTACAAAACAACTAAATAAAGGGGGATTTATTTTATGAAAAAGTTTTTATCATTAATTCTTGCTGTTGCATTATGTGTAAGTAGCTTTGCTGCCTGCGCGCCTTCTACGCCAGATACGAAAACGGAAAGTACACCGGCGGCAACACAGAAGCCAGAAGTTAAGGAACAAGCTGGCTCTACAGAAAAACAGAAAATTACAGTCTGGGCATGGGATCCGAATTTTAACATCGCCATCATGAATGAAGCGGCAGCCCGTTACCAAGCAAAACATGACAATGTGGAGTTTGAAATTGTAGAGATGGCAAAGGCTGACGTTGAACAGAAATTACACGTAACACTCGCTTCCAAATTGACCGAAGGATTGCCGGACATCGTTTTGATTGAGGATTACAACGCTCAGAAATATCTTCAATCCTATCCCGGTTCTTTTGCAGATCTTACAGGTAAGTTAAACTACAATGATTTTGCTCCATATAAGGTTGAGCTGATGACAGTCGATTCCAAGATATACGGTATTCCCTTCGATAGCGGTGTTACCGGCTTCTTCTATAGAAGCGACATCCTGGGTGAAGCTGGATTTAAGGCCGAAGACATGAACAATATTACCTGGGAACGTCTTCTGGAAATTGGTAAGGAAGTAAAAGCGAAAACAGGAAAAGCTCTTGTATCCTTTGATAAGGCAGACGGCGGATTGATGAGAGTTATGCTTAACTCATCCGGAAAATGGTACTTTGATGCAGAAGGTAATGTAACGATTGCTAATAATGAAGCGTTAAAGGAAGCAATGGAATCCTACAAGAAAATTCTCGATGCCGACATCATTATCCCTACCGCAGGTTGGAATGAGTGGGTAAGCGCATTTAACAATGGTGATGCTTCCGCGGTAATTTCCGGCTGCTGGATTGCTGGTTCTGTTAAAGCTGCAGAAGATCAATCCGGTAAATGGGCTTGTGCTCCGGTACCTAGATTAAATTACTCTGAATCAAAAAATGCTTCCAATTTAGGTGGCTCCAGCTGGTATATTCTTGAAGCAGCGAAAAGCAAGGACGTTGCAATCGAGTTCATGAATGAAATATTTGGCGGTGACGTTGATTTCTATCAGACTATTTTGACTAACAACGGTGCAGTTGCATCTTATTTACCGGCACTCAGTGGCTCTGCATATTCAGCACCTGACGCATTCTTTGGCGGACAAGCGGTATTTGCGGATATGGGTAAATGGATGAATGAAATTCCATCAATCAATTATGGTCTGTACACTTACGAAGCAGATTCCGCAATAATGTCTAATCTTGAAGCATATCTCTCTGGTTCTAAATCAGTTGATGATGCCTTGAAGGATGCAGAAGCTCAATTGCTGGGTCAAATTCAATAATGAAATAGCCATAAAGGGGCTGTCGCATAACGTATGTTTTTATTATAGGATCGAACAACATGCATCCCTCACACACAGGTTGCCTGACATCTTATTGCTTTGTATGCCATTATCAAACATAAAATGCTTACTTCTGTCATACAAAACAACAATCTGTCCGTCAAACAGTGTATTTGCGCGAAAGCAAAGTGAGCATATGCAAGCTTGCTTGTATATATGCGAACGCGCTCGCGAACTGGATAATCTCATTATTGAGATTATCCAGTATGGGATGCATGATGTCCATTCCTGTACCACTAGCTTATTTATGCAACAGCCCCCATTTATGAACGGGGGATCTTAATGGAAAGAAAACTACAGAAATATGGATTAATATTCATTGCTACCGCAATGATCTTGCTCGCATTGTTTATGTTTTACCCAGTTTTATATTCGTTTTATTTATCCTTGACGTCAACGAAGCTGGGTGTAACAAAATTTGTTTGGTTTACCAATTATAAACGGATAGTAGAGGACCCTCTGTTTTGGACAGCTTTAAAAAATACCTTTGTGATTTTGCTGATTCAAGTCCCAATTATGCTTTTCCTTGCATTGATATTAGCGACGATTCTCAATGACAAAAGTGTGAAATTCCGTGGATTTTTTAGAACGGCTCTATTTTTGCCGGCGGTAACGTCTTTAATTACATATACGATTTTGTTTAAAATGCTGTTCTCCTATACGGGTCTCTTGAACAGTACACTTATGAAGCTTCATTTTATTGCTGAACCGATTGAATGGATGGCAAGCCCTATGACGGCCAAAGCAGTTTTAATCATCGCTATGATCTGGCGCTGGACAGGATACAATATGGTTTTCTATCTATCCGGTATGCAAAATATTTCCGAGGATATCTATGAATCAGCATCTATTGACGGTTCATCAAAAATAAACACCTTTTTTAAAATTACGCTACCGCTTCTTAAACCGATGATTTTGTTTACTACGATTATGTCTACCATCGGTACTCTTCAATTATTTGATGAACCGATTAACCTTTCCCAAGGTGGTGTAACGGCTGCAACAGTAGGTCCTGGCAATTCGCTTTTGACTTTGAGTGTTTATATCTATAATATTTGCTTCAAATATGTGCCAAACTTTGGATATGGTGCAACTGTTGCCTATGTAATTGTTCTGCTAATCGGTTTATTAACCCTTGTTCAATTCCGTGTAGGGGCTACTGATGATGAAAAAGAAGCAAGAAAATTTAGAAATCAAGGTAAACTTGCAAAAAGGAGGGTGTAAAAATGAGACGCAAAATTAGTGTTCCCAGATTATTTATGTATCTGATTTTGATAGTGGCATCCTTCTTTTCTATCTTTCCCTTTTACTGGATGACTACCGGAATGACAAACAGTGCTGTAGATATTGTTAAAGGCAAAATGACCTTTGGCACCATGTTTGTATCCAATATAACCACATTGTTTACGGAATATAATATGGCACAAGTGTTACTCAATTCCATAAAGGTTACAGGGTTTACGGTTGTATTGTGTCTATTGATTTGCTCCATGGCAGCCTATGGATTCGTAATGTATAAATCCAGAATTACGCAAAGAATGTATGCATTAACCATGCTAACGATGATGGTCCCCTTTGCAGCATTGATGATTCCTTTGTTTCAAATCATCGTTATGTTCAATTTGCTGAATACGCACTTTGCTCTGATAATTACGAGTGTTACTTCGGTATTTATTATTTTTTTCTTCCGACAAAGCTTTTTAACATATCCCTATGAAGTCATTCAAGCAGCGCGTGTGGATGGAGCGGGTGAATTCCGCATATTCTTGAACATTTTTGTACCCTCCATGAAGAGTACATTTTTTGCCGCTGCCATATATTCTTTCATGACCAGCTGGAACGCTTATATGTGGCCCCTAATCGTACTACAAACGAATGATAAAAAGACGACGACGCTCTTGATTTCCTACCTGTCGTCTGCCTATGTACCGCAGTATGGAGTGATTATGACAGCGATCGTCATATCCACATTGCCGATTGTAATTATTTTCTTTGCTTTCCAAAAACAATTTGTACAAGGAATGATTGGATCTGTGAAGGGATAAAAATAGAATGGAGTAGATAAAATGAGCAGTATAAAGCAATACAGCTTGGATTGGCTAACTAATCCGGAGATCTTTCATGTAAATCGCCTTTCCGCGCATTCAGACCACTTTTTTTTCTCGGATCATGAGGAAATAAAATACTGTTTGAATGGAAGCTGGAAATTCCAGTATGCTGAAAACTTACAGAAAACAGATTGGAGCTTTTGGCAGGAGGAATTTTGCGATAAAGGCTGGAACAGTATAGAGGTTCCTTCCCATATACAGCTGCAAGGCTATGGTATACCCCAATACACGAACACGATGTATCCGTGGGATGGGCATGAGAAGTTGGTCCCACCTCAAATTCCTACAGAATTTAACCCGGTTGGGTCATATGTAAAATACTTTCAGCTGCCTGCTAATTTTGAAAGTAAAAGTATGATTTTGCGCTTTGAAGGTGTGGAAAGCGCGATGTATGTTTGGATGAATGGTATTTTTGTAGGCTATAGCGAAGATACCTTTACTCCTTCTGAATATGATGTGACAGATTATATGAAGCCGGGTGAAAATCGCCTGTGCGTGGCTGTTGTACGATTTAGCAGTGGTAGCTGGCTGGAAGATCAGGATTTCTGGCGATTCTCCGGAATATTCAGGGAGGTAGCCCTATATGCTCTACCGATCGTACATGCGAGGGACATCGATGTAAGACCAAGTGTCAGTGAGGATCTGCGGGAGGGACTGCTGGAGGTGGATTTTCACCTTGAAGGCCGGGAGTATACCGGAGCCGAGGTACAGGTATCCTTGTTGGATGCTGGAGGAATTACTGTAGATACTTTTAGGGCACCGGCTGCACAGAGAGTTACCTTTACTAGGGCAGTTCAAGAGGTGAACCTTTGGAGTGCTGAAACACCTTATTTGTACACGTTGGTATATAGAATATGCACCTTGTCAGGGGATGTCATTGAGCGGGGAAGAAGCTTCATCGGCTTCAGACGCTTTGAAATGATCAATGGTATTATGCATTTAAATAAAAAACGCATTGTCTTTCACGGGGTAAACCGGCATGAATTTAGTTGCAAGTCCGGCCGTGCAATTTCCAAAGATGATATGCTCAGAGATGTACTACTGATGAAGCAAAATAACATCAATGCGGTTAGAACCTCTCATTATCCAAACCAATCCTATTTCTATGAATTATGTGACCGATACGGCATTTATATGATAGACGAAGCTAATCTGGAAACCCATGGTACGTGGATGATTATGGGAAAGCCCCAGATTACGGAACATACAATCCCAGGCGATAACGAGCGTTGGCTGGGCGCTGTTTTGGACAGGGGGATGTCCATGGTGGAAAGAGATAAGAACCATCCCTCCATTTTAATGTGGTCTGTGGGTAACGAAGCGGCAGGGGGACGAATCCTGTATGAATTGGCACAGTACTACAGAAACAGGGATAAGCATCGACTGGTTCATTACGAAGGAGTGTTTCATGACCGGAGGTTCAACAACACCAGTGATGTGGAAAGCAGAATGTATTCAAAGCCGGAGGAAATCATTGAATACCTGGAAAGCCAACCAGAAAAACCTATTATTTCCTGTGAATATTCCCATGCCATGGGTAACTCCAATGGAGGGATAAAAAAGTATATTGATATAGAAGATACCTATCCAATGTACCAAGGTGGCTTTATTTGGGATTTCATCGATCAAGCGATTGAACAAACAGATTCTTGTGGACGAACCTATCTAGCCGTGGGCGGAGATTTTGGCGACCGTCCCAATGATAGTTATTTCTGTGGGGACGGACTACTGTTTGCCGACAGGAGTGTAAGCTCCAAAATGCAGGAGGTTAAATTTGTATATCAAGACCTGCAAATACACTGTGACAAAAAAGGTGCGCTGATAAAAAATAAATTTCTGTTTACCAATACCAATGCTTTTATGCTGCATTACAGGGTATTAAAGAACGGCGAAGAGATTCAAAATGGAAGCTTGTCAGTGGATATCCCACCCCTTAGCCAGGCTTATATACCGCTGCCGGTTAAGATCGACGGCGACAAGGGCGAATACGTTTTGGATGTATCCTTTGTATTAAAAGAAGCTCTGCCATGGGCGGAAAAAGGTCATGAAATTGCCTTTGGGCAAGGAATAGTCAAACATTCGTCTTTGGAATTGGAAGAGGCAGCGGTGCAAATGGTAGAAGGAGATGTAAATCTATCTGTAAGAAGCAAAAGCTTAAGGGCAATGTTCTGGAAGGTAACGAACACCTTAAATTCCCTTAATATAAACGGAAAAGAAATACTAAAAACATCGATTAGACCGGACTTTTGGCGAGCTCCTACAGACAATGATAGTGGTAACTTATCCCTGTTTAATTGGGCGGTATGGAAAGCTGTTTCCCTCTATACCAGAGGAAGAAGCATGACATTGAATGAAAACGAGGCATCCATTACAGCCGAATATGCTTTCCCAATCCTGGAAGGGAAGGGGTGTACTATGTGCTATCAATTCTTGGGTAATGATGTATGCAAAATAACGCTGAGAATGGATGCTGACGATGAAATTGCATCAATTCCACAGTTTGGCTTTACCTTCAGTCTTCTACCGGAATTTGATAAAATCCGTTATTATGGCAGAGGTCCCGGGGAAACCTACGTCGACAGAAAAGCCGGCGGTCGGCTCGGAATCTATAGTCACATGGTATCCGATATGGTTGAGCCTTACTTAAATCCACAGGAAACAGGAAACCGGACGGACCTCCGCTGGATTGAGCTTATCAATGATGAAGGAATCGGTATTAAAATATTTTCGGATACACCCTTTGAAGGTTCGATGCTGCCCTACAGCTCTCATGAACTTGAAAATGCAGGTCATATGAACGAGCTTCCGCCGGTATCCAAGACTGTTGTCAATGTATCTATGGCAAAAAGCGGCGTAGCAGGGGATGATTCCTGGGGTGCTCCCATTCATCCGGAATTTCTGGTTAAGCTGAATAAGCCATTGGAATTTAGCGTATATATACAAGCATTGAGTGTGTGAAAGCCGAACCGAATTGCTTGGAACATAAAACGATAAAAAGGTGCTGTCGCAGATCAAATTTGATATTGTGACAGCACCTTTTTTATAGTGCGCTCGGCGGGCGCACGTTTCAACGGGTGTAAGTCCCGAGTCCGCCTGGTAGTAGGAAGGACATAGCCAATGGCAAGGGTGTCGTGGGTGACTACGAATCTGAAGGAAGCCGGATGGCAAATCTCTGGTCTGACGCACAGAAATCATATCAGGCTATAATCGGGGGTAAGGCTGCTGTACAAGTCGAAGCCCAATAACTACACGGAACCGCTTATGGTAAATATGGCAGATGGATGGAGAGAAGGAACGTGCGAGTACCCGGGGAGATCTGCATGATGTGCTCTGAAAGGAGTAACTATTATCGCAAGGTAATACTGAACATGCAGAAGTCAGCAGAGGTCGTAGTAACCAAAAGGTGAAGGACCGAATCAGTAGGAGTCCCAAGTATGACCGAGAAAGGAGAAATGGCTGATGAAGGTAGAAAACTCTGATAACAGAGACTGTCCGCAAAGAGATAGTGCGGAACATGAAGGGTATGCGGAAGTGCGTAGGTCATTCCGCTCGATATGGAAAGAAAAGGACAGTGCACCGCCGGAACTCTTGGAGAAGATACTGTTTAAGGACAATCTAAACAGAGCTTATAAAAGGGTAAAGGCAAACAAGGGAGCACCGGGAATTGACGGAATAACCGTTGATGAGATTGGTGCCTACCTAAGGGATAATCAAGAAGTCATTATCGAGAGGA
>JAEYOY010000084.1 GCA_023411215.1 Bacillota bacterium
CCTATTTTTAGCTATTCAGTACAAGATATAATGACTGTTCTACACTTTTAGCTCTGTTTATAGAGGTAACTATATAAAGAAAAGTCTTAAAAATCAATGATTTAAGGCTTGACATAATAGGAAGGAGTAGACATATGAAATTTATTCAGAAATTATGTTTTTCAGGAGAGACAGAGGAAGCACTGGAGGAATATAAGCGAGCTTTTGGCTGCACAGTAAGAAGTTTATTACATTATTCCGATGCTGTGAAAAACGGCTGGGAATCGCCAGATGTGGCAAAGGAAGCACTTGTTTATCATTCTGAAATTATGTTTGGTGAACAAGAGGTAAGGATGAGTGATCTTTCAGATGAAGCAGAAGTGGAACTTACAAAACAAGTGAATCATATTATTGGTTTTGATACAGAAGAAGAGGTTGAGAAGGCTTTTGCTGTACTTAGCGAGGGTGGAGAAGTAATAAAACCGCTCGAAAGACCACCTTATATGGTAGTAATCGGTGCTGTAAGGGATCGCTTTGGAGTTAAATGGGAGCTGATGTGTGACTTTTAACTTTAAATACGTGGATGTGAGACAAGTTCCAAGTTGTAGTGCAGCTGAACTTCCCATTATGAATATTAAGAAGACTCTTTTATTAGATGATAATATGATACGCAATTATTTTCAAATGTGTATTAAAGGATATCCGTTAATTGTAGGAAAAGAAGGTGATTGCCATATGTGTATTGATTATAATACGGTTTCTTAATTAACTGGCATGTCCCAATACTAAAGAAAGAGGTATTAATAAATGGAGATCATTCTCGAATCACTAAAACAAGCTTTAAGCACAATGTTATCCAAAACAATTATTAATGCTGATTATCAGCTAAAGGAAATGCAAGCCGGCTCGGTGGGTGAAGTATTTCTTATAATCGGTACAGCCGAAACAAACATGAACGAAAAAAAGCCATATAAAATGGTCTTAAAGGTACAAAAGAAATGGAATCGACACGGTGACCCTAATTCATGGAGTAGAGAATATGATCTTTATATATCAAACTTAGAAAATTTATTTACCAGCTCTATCCACCGTCCAATATGTTATCATGCAGAAATCAACAATTCCGAAACAAGATTATGGATGGAATATGTAGATGGTGTAACCGCTTTAAATTTAACTGGTGAAATGTATGAACGAATTGCCACCGAGCTTGGTAGGTTTCAAGGCGAGTTGTACGCAAATCAACCTGTCCAATTGAAAAGATTTACCAACTTAAGCAAAACAGATTCTTTCAAAAACGGGTACTTATACTTTAAATCGCTGAACGGTGTATACGATTACATACGCTCCGCTAACTGCGAAATCCCAAAGCATTTATGCGAGATGCTTATCGAAACGGATAATAACGTGAATGAAATATGGAACCAAGTCGAAAAACTGCCCATTGTACTATGCCACAGAGACCCTTTTGTATGGAACGTTTTTGTCACAGACGATGTAGTAACCTACATTGATTGGGACAGCACAGGATGGGGATATATGGGTGAAGATATTGTGAACTTGCTCTTGGACAGTGCAGACATTGAAAACATGGTGGATTATTATCACAAGTGCGTACCTGCCTACCGAAATGGTTTTGCTCAATACACAAACATATCAAATATCTCCGATATGTATATAACAGAACGCATAATTACGCACTTCGGATACAGGCTTGTTGATGGTTATAGACTTGCCCAATCTTCTGACGAAAGAGTGAGAAATCTCGACACTCTTCAAAGAATTTATGAGATAAAAAGCCATTGAACCAAAAAAGCAAATACTCTTTTGTACCCGATTTTTCTATGCAAGCCACTCCAATAACTTACTAAATGCCGTATTATTTAAAACAATATCTTACTAAAATCCTTACGGCGCATTATTTCTATTGCGATGCAAACTAACTTCCCATTGGTTTATGTTTATTAAGCCTATGGGTTTTAACGATTAACAGTTTCGCTGTTGGTGACTATTGTGAAGTAAAGACGTAAGTAATATAGTGATTAAATTGAAGTTGTTGTGCACTTTTTTAACTGCGGTTTAATTATATTGCTTGGGAGGATAAATGGTTCATGAAGTATAAAAGTGGGATATGGGCAGAAAAAATTGTATCTATGCAACAGCCTGATGGTTCATGGGGATGTTTTCATACTCTAAGTCAGCCAATAAAGGAGCAGCCTATTACTACTGAACAAGCGTTGAGGCGGCTTAAAATATTAGGATTTACAAAAGTTGATACACCAATTAAGAGAGCCATACAATACATGGAAACCTGTCTTCAAAACCCTGAACCGACTGTTTTTTTTGAAAAGAAGCATGACTCAAAAACCTATGGTGATTTAATGCTTTCAACATGGATACGTATATTTGATAAAGACAACAAAACTGCACTTCCAGTAGCACATAAATGGGGAAATATAATCAGCAGAGCTTTTGTAAGCGGTAAATATGAACATGAAAAGTATGTAGCAGCTTATGAAGCCATTATCGAGAAAAATTTGAATCCTAAAGCCGGCTGTTTAGCAAATTTCGTTGTATTTTATCAATTAGCACTTACAGCTGACTGCTTTGATGGGAAAACCGAGGCAGCTATTTGTGATTACATATTAAAGTACAGGAATGGCATTAGTTATATCTATGAAGGATTACTTACCGATTTACCTGAATTATTTGCATCTAAACAAACCAGCAGATATCTCGCCGCGATAGAATTGCTAGCAGGATATCAAAAAAATAAATCTAAACTGCAATTTGTTGTGGACTGGTTGAAAGAAAACAAGGATAAAAATGGCCAATGGGATTTTGGAAATAAAGCTAAAGATGGCATATATTTTCCTCTTTCTGATTCATGGCGAAAAGATGAATACAGAAAAGCAGACTGTACCGAACGAATTAATGACTTATTAAAACTCTTAGAGTTTTAATGAATATAACCTCGCAATTGCGTATTAAATTTGATAAATTCCAAGTTGTAGAGATAATTTTGATTCTGTTACAAAATGTAAACTACATCGATGTATTGCAGCCGAGCCACGACAGGATGAAGAAATCTATTTACCTGTTATAAAACCGGGAGATATTGATTATATCAATTCAATACTCCCCATTGACTTGTACTTAATTACGTTAAGGGAAAATGATGGTCAAATTATGCACAAAGAAGCCACAAAGTCCAAAGCTGTTGGTAAAGCTACTTGCTGCAAGGTATTATCCAGAGGATATAGATAGTTATATGAAAGCTAAAAAACCGTGTGGTGCTGAAATAATTCGGAGATGTGGATTATAGTAAGATTAATATTTTAATCTTTCTTCTCATTAATTTAAATAACCATTATGTTTAGCTGAACATAATAGCTAACGGATTAGACATTAAGCTTTGGTTGCGGAATGGGAAGAGAGGCATTTGCACTTCCTGACATGGGGTTTTCTGTAGTTGGCATAGATATATCAGAAGAAGTAATAAATCAAGTCGTACAGTTGACTTTGAATGGTCGCTATGATTAAGGAGGATAAACATGTTTATAACTATCAAACCACTCACACCAGAGCTTTCCGTCGATTACTTTGAGTTTTTCGAAAATCGGGCGTTCACAGATAATTCCCCCTATCGGTGTTATTGTCAGTTCTATCAAATGACCAAGGAACAGCAAAGAGCTGAGTTCGACAATGTAAACGGAGCTGACATAGGTCGCGTGTCACGAAAAGTTGCTGAGCAACAGATTGATTCGGGTGTGCTGCGGGGATACCTGGCCTTTGATGACGGCGTTGCTATTGGCTGGTGCAACACGAACGATAAAGCGAACTTCCCCATCGAGTCGTGTACCGGTGAGCGTTTTTATGCACCGGCGAAAAAGCTAGAAAAGGCCGTGGTGTGTTTTGAGATTGCTCCCGAATATCGAGGGAAAGGAATTGCCACTGCGCTTTTAGATCGTGTGATTGATGATGCGAGAGCCGAAGGCTATACTGCCGTCGAAGGTTTTCCCGTTGTGTACGACGAGCGATTTGAATGGGATTGCAAAGGTCCCCTCCGGCTGTATGAGAAGGCTGGATTTGTTAAAGTTGCTGTTCAAGAGAAAAATGTTGTCATGAGGAAAGAGTTGAAATAACAACGAATAGTATAAGCATAATACTTAGTTAAGTTGGTTCACCTTATAAACAGCGTTACAATATTTACAAATCGCGATATAATCTAACTTCCCATTGGTTTATGTTTATTAAGATGGATAATTAATTTTATAACATTTGTAATTGGTATAATGCATAATAGAGAGTTGGATTGTCAGGAAAATTTTAAAGGAGTATAGGTATGGATAGAAAGCTTCATGTACATTTCATGGGAATAGGTGGAAGCGGTATGGCGCCTATAGCTGTAATTGCAGAAAAATCAGGATATATCGTGACCGGATGTGATTGTAATGAAACAAGTTATTATAGTGATGCATTACGTGACAGCGGTATTGATATTAAGATAGGTCATGATTGCGAACATTTGGAGGGTGTAGATATTTTGGCAGTTACACCAGCTGTTTTTGATATAAACCCTGACCATCCAGAGATTATTGAAGGGCGAAAAAGGAATATATTAATGACCTGGCAGGAATTCATGGGTAAATACCTTCAGAAAGAAAAATTTGTTATTGCAGTAGCAGGTACGCACGGAAAATCAACTACTACAGTCCTTACCGGATTAGCATTAGAAACTGGCGGATTAGATCCTATCGTAGAAGCCGGAACGATTTACAAGCCCTGGGGAGGCGGTTTTAGAATATCGGAATCCAATTACTTTGTCTGTGAGGCAGATGAGTTCAATTACAATTTTTTAAACTATGCTGCATCCTTAATAATTATCAATAATATTGAGATGGATCATCCTGAATGTTTCAAAGATTTCAACGAATTTAAAGGGGCCTTCATAAAATTTATTAAAAACATAAAGTATTCCGGAACTCTTGTTATAAATGAAGAAAGTGACGGTATTCGGGAAGTATTATTAGAAATGAAAGATTGGCTCAAAGAAAAGAACGTTAGGGTAATTGGATATTACTTAAATCATAAATTTAATTTTCCTTTCTACGCCGAGTATAAGGGTAAAATCACTAACTTTACAGAAGCTGGTGTAAAGTTTGAGGTTTATGGGCCAAACTTTAAAGAAAGCTTTCAGCTTGGCCTTTTGGGAGCGCATAATGTTTCAAATTCACTAGGAGTACTTGGGGCTGCTTTGGAATTAGGGGTAGATTTAGAGACCCTGAAAGGTGTTTTTCAAAATTACAAAGGGATTGGAAGAAGAACAGAATTAGTTGATGAGGTAAATGGGATAAAAGTGTTCGATGATTATGGTCATCATCCTACTGCCATAGCTGCAGTTCTGGATACATTTAGAACTACTTACCCGGATAAAAAAATATTTGCTATAGTCGAACCGCATCAAATATCAAGATTAAAATTATTTTCAATGCATTTCATTGCAGCATTAAACAAAGCAGATGAAGCCATCGTAACAAAAACATATATAGGGAGAGAAATCAATAAAAATATTGATCCTATCGATATGAATTTCTTGATCAGTAAAGTTGATACCGGCAAAGCTTCTTATATTGAAGATTTTAATGAACTTGCAGATGAAATTTCTTCAAAAGCCAGATCGGGCGATATTATCGTGGTATTTGGAGCTGGGAATTCCTACTATCTTACCAAGCTTATTATTGAACGTTTAAAACAATAGAATCGTTTGAGAGATTACTTCGCGATATTCCAACGTTTTCTAAATGATTCAAAAGTTGGAGGAGACGCTTTAGTTATAGATTGTGAACAAACCATTTTACATTAATTCAATGACAAATTAATTTTTGAGGAGATGATGAATATGGCAATAGATAATATAGATAAGCTACAACCATGGGAAGCGCTTCTTAAAAAAATTGTACTTACGCAATTGGGCAATATAAAAGGTAAAAAGATATTAGATTTTGGTAGTGGTACTGGATTTACTGCAAATTATTTTGCACAGGATAATGAGGTAGTTGCTATTGAACCGTCAGAAGAAACAGTAATAGATAGATACTGCGATTATGACTACCAACAGCTTGTAGGGAGTATTAATATTTTAAGGAAACTGGAAAATGAAACTTTTGACATTATTCTTTGTCATAATGTTTTGGAATATGCTGATCGTCGAGAAGAAATTGTTAATGAATTCTATCGGCTATTGAAATCAGGTGGGATGCTTTCAATTATTAAGCATAACAGGCAAGGACGAGTTATGCAGATGGTGGTTCTGTTAAATGATTTTGAAAAAGCTCATATGCTGTTGGATGGTAAGGATGGTACAGCGTCTAATTATGGTGCAATTCATTATTATGAGGATTCTGATTTGACAGATTGGTGTAAGGAATTTAAAGTATGTGATACATATGGAATTAGAACATTTTGGGATTTGCAACAAGACCAAGATATTCATAGAGATGTGGGTTGGCAAGAGAAAATGGTAGAGGTTGAATTGAGAGTTGCTCGGATTAAAGAATTTCAAGATATAGCATTTTTTCATCATTTGATTTTAAAGAAATAGTAGTCTTGAAGAAGAAAAATAAATTTCAAGTTGTAAATATGATTTGATTCGCAATCTTTCAAAATTGTTACGTAAAATGAACTCCCTATTCTGTTAATCAGGAAGATGTATGTGATAAATAATAAATATAGCTTAGCAATTGATATCAATTAGGAACGAGAGACTAATTATATTTGGAGGGTAATGTTACAATGATAAAAAAATTCTTTTCACCGAATGAAACCTATAAAGAGATGCTTTCACATTATACTAAGATAGATGGATTATTAGCGGTCGCGATGTATGTAGTATTAATGGTCATTTATTACTTTATGGGGGTTCTGTATATTCAGAAGCAGCTATATTTAGGGATTCCCATAAACCTATTACTGATTGTTGCTTGTATCATATTGGTATTGGTGCGCAAGCAGAAGCTGGCCTCAATAGGATTTACCCTGAAAAACATAGGTAAGGCATCAATTACCGGTGTGGTTCTTGGTATTATCTTCTCATTTTTTATGAATGTCCTACCGAGTATCCTTGCAGGAGGTAAAATCATATCGGCCAATCAAGCGTTATATAACATATTTTATTATTTTATTATTATTTCTTTGACAGAAGAAGTCATTTTAAGAGGCTATATTCAGACGAGGATGTATGGCTTAATCAAACATGACAATCTAGCAGTTACAGTGACAGGCTTTATGTTTTATACAATGCATCTGCCTTTTCAGATGCCTGTAAACGGTATGCAAATTAATCTGATCAATATGGTTGTCATGGTTGCCCTGCATTTTGTGATGAACTATTTATATCGGAGATATAATTCCCTCGCAGCCCCAACAGTGTTCCACGGACTTTTGGATTGGGGAGGGAATTTATTGCGATAAGGCTGAGAATGGTTTAGTATTAGAGTACGTAGTTGGTATAATGGTGAACTAAAATTTGGCAGAAAACAGTTAAATTATAAATATGACGAGGTAATCGCTATGGCTTCAAATACATATCTCACGCGTGAGACTGCAATTCGATTAATAAAAATGCAGGAGGTAATATGCCCAAATTGCGGCAAGGATAAGTTGTGTTCACGTTATAAGTATAAAAAACAAAATGTGGAGTACATATGTCCTGTCTGTAAAGAGGTTTATCATCCGACAAAGCTGATTTAGTGACAGATTACAATTCTTAGAGATAATTTTGCTACAAAATCATTAGCATACAGCGTAATATAAATTTGGTGAAAAGGAGAAATAAAGGAGTAGCTCGCTATTGTTATAATTGCGAACCATAGATTTCTTTGTAACACATTGACAAAAAGAATTTAATGGAGATAAATACATGAAACAAATCGCTCTTATCCTTGCTTTAACAATGCTTCTCGTTAATTTTTTGTCGTGCTCTGGTAAAGAAACAACTATCGACCTGCCAGAGGACACAACTCTTGAATTCTGGATTACGCAGGATGTTGCAGATATAGATTTTTCTGATTACTATGAAATCCTTGGATGTATGGGTGCCACACAATACTACGGTACCGGTTATATGCCTGCATTGGATGAAGATGGATATATAGTTGATCCTGTATATTACGTAATATATACGATTTCCGCATGGCCAGACTATGCAGATGGTGGTCATTATATAACTTCGATTGATTTCAACGACCCGAAAGTTACTGTATACGGATTAACTGTTAATTCATCCTATGATGAGTTTGAAAGGATATTTAGTGAAATGGGATATGAACTTTCCCAAGATAGTTCTAAACATTTTGAGCGTTATACGGCTTCTAAGAATGGTATAAGTTTTTCCTTAGAAAATGTTGATGGCAAACAAATTTTTTCCGTCTATGCTGAGGTAACAAACAAGAAAGGGATTGTATTTTAAGCCCAGATCGAAGACTACTTTACTGATCGTGGCGGAACGTGTGAAAAAATCGAAGACTCACAGTGAAACTTGCCTAGTATATAGGCGTATATGAATTTATCGACCGGTATTAAGCTGTGGATTATGTATAAAAAAAGGAGAACAACATGGAGTACAAAATATTAGGTAAAAAAAATGATATTGCACTGATTATTACTGATGAGATTGTTATCAAAGATACTCAATCCACACTAGATATGATTGCATCTGCACAATACGAAACGGATTGTGATAAACTTATAATATACAAATCATGTGTGACCGATGAATTCTTTGTTTTAAGTACCGGAATTGCAGGTGAAATATTGCAGAAGTTTATAAACTATCGTAAAAAAATCGCTATTGTCGGAGACTATTCAAAATACACAAGCAAACCGCTTAAGGACTTTATATATGAAAGCAATAACGGAAATAGTATCTATTTTTTACCGAGCATAGAGGAAGCCTTGCTTAAGTTAGATAACAGCTGAATGAGCCAATAGGTAGCGGCCAAATTTCATTTTGTAGGAGGCTGTAATTTCCCGTATTTATTATCAGATAGATCATTAAAGAGATAGTATGGCATCACAATAGTTTACAATTGTAAACCAAATAAAACTTGAGTATCTTATTGAGGAAGAGGGTTAACATATGGTAAATGAATTTAAGGTGATCGATGAGAAAAATTGGAAGAGAGCCATACATTGTCAAGTGTTCAGAAATAGTATAGAGCCACAATATTGTGTGACTTTTGAATTAGATATTTCGAATTTCTTGAAAATGGTAAAAGAAAAGAAATACTCTTTTACAATGTCCCTAATCTATGTCGTATCTAAGTGTGCAAATAATATTGAGGAATTTAGATATCGTTTTTTAGATGGAAAGGTGGTTCTATATAATAAGATTGATACCGCATTCACATATATGAATCAAGAAACGGAACTGTTTAAAGTAGTAAATGTCGAGTTAAAAGACACTTTGGAAGGATATGTTTCCTTAGCTTATGAAACTGCAAGAAAGCAGGAAGAATATTTTACTGGTCCATTAGGAAACAATGTCTTTCAATTTTCGCCAATGCCTTGGGTATCATATACTCATATTTCTCATACAAATGCTGGGAAAAAAGACAATGCAACACCTATATTTGTCTGGGGTAAATTCTTTGAAAGAGATGGTAAAGTGCTTCTGCCTTTCTCGGTACAAGTTCATCATTCTTTTGTTGATGGAATACATGTAGGAAGGTTATCAGATGATTTACAAAACAAACTGAATGAATTCTAAATTCATATCTATCAAATTGCAATCTATTCGCAATCTTTAACAATTGTGAAATAGCCAAACTTCCCATGATGTTTATTATGCAGATGGATCATCTATGCAATCGTTTACAATTGTGAATTGGACATGTTTATATAATAAGAAGGAGACAAGTATGGCAGAAATATGGGTTGCGACAAAGGCACTGATTTTATATAACAAACGAGCATTAATAATTCAACGTTCAAATTATTGTGGAGTTGGCGAAAACGATTGGGAATTTGCAGGAGGTGGTTTGAAGTTTGGAGAAGATTTGCTGGATGGTCTTTCTCGTGAAGTAAAAGAAGAGGTCGGCTTGACAGTTCGAATTGATAAGCTTATATATGCTATTTCCAGATTAGTAAGCCCACAACGGCAAATAGTTGGATTAACTTATCTTTGTTATGCTGATACTGACATGGTTGTTCTTTCTGATGAGCATAAAAACTTTTTATGGGCAACACGTGAGCAACTAGAAGAATTGTTAACTAAGCCTATGTTGGATGACCTTGCTTTTCATTCAGTGTTAGAACAGCTTGATATTACATAATGTAGTTTACTTTCCGAATTAGCATAATGTGTTGTTGAGTTGCTCACTTACTTTAGAAATTGTGTATTGTTGAATATTCAATTTAGATACGGATGATTTTAAAGTACTAAGGACAAATTTGGAGGATATAAAATGTGGATCGATTTAAGTTACAGCTGGCAAGAAGCTTTTATAATGGCATGGGAATCATTTAAGAATAATACAATTCCCATAGGTTCAGTAATTGTCGATGAAAAAGACAATATAATTTCAAGAGGAAGAAATCAAATTTTTGATGAGAAAAGTAAAAATCCTTTAGCAGGTACATATATGGCACATGCTGAAATGACAGCGATGGCATTATTAAAAGAAAAAGAACATAAAAATATTAGAAGTTATACTCTTTATACAACAATGGAGCCTTGTCCTATGTGTTTCGGTACAATGGTAATGATGGGAATAAGAAATGTAAAATATGCTGCTCGTGATGGATATGCGGGTGCAACAATTCTAAATAATAAAATTGATTATATTGCAAACAAAAACATTCAGATAAACAGCGAGCCTAATTTAGAAAAATTCCAAATTTGTATACATACTGCTTTTGAATGTATAAGAAAGCACCCTAGAATGAATGAGCTCCTAACGAATTGGAGTGAATACTGCCAAGATGGCGTTGAGTTAGGTAAGAGTTTACATAAATCAGGTTATTTCTCGAATGCGTTAATGAATAATAAATCTATCGAAGAAATTTATAACGAATTAATTGTTAGTTGATATAAGAATTAAGCCAAGTGGATGCTTCATTATATTTATAATTTGTTAAGAATGAGGTTATTGAATGGCATTTATATCCGAGACGTAAAGGTGATACGCCTATAATAAGTTCTGTATATCAATTGTCAAACGGTGAATTGTTTGATGAAACGACAAGACCAGATGAAGAACAAAGAAAAGAATTGATTAATCTGATTAAGAATGAGATTATCCGTTTACGCTTCGAATATGCATAATTAAAATTCGTTAAATTCTAATTTATTGAGCTGCTAAAACATCCGATTATGTTTATGATATAAAGTCTGTACATAGGTAAACTTAATTTTGTATAATTCTGGGGAGGCTTTTATTATGTTAAATGGAATTATTATAATAGGGCTGAACGGGAGTGGTAAATCAACTATTAGTCGCGAACTTGCAGGCTTATTAAACTATAAACGTATGGATGTAGAAGACTATTATTTTCTCGATTCTGACATACCTTATTCTAAAAGCCGTACTCTCGAAGAGGTTAAGCAATTAATGCTTGACGATATAAAAATTTATCGCAACTATGTATTCTCATCTGTTGGGTGTAATTGGGGTTACGAGATTAATTCTACGTATAAGCTGGCGGTTCTTCTTTATGCTCCGCTTCAAGTGAGATTAGAACGAATAAAACAACGTGAAATAACTCGTTTTGGGAATAGGGTTTTAGAGGGAGGAGATATGTATGAATCTCAAAAACAATTCTATGATATGGTTGCATCACGTTCTGCAGAGGATATAAAACAGCAAGCATATTCGCTCTCTTGCCCAGTACTGGAGATAAATGCGACACTGCCTGTGAAGGAGATTCTTGGTCTAATTAACAGCTACTATTTGAATATCCTTGAGGAATAACTCACCGACAAACCCCAATTTGTAAGAAATTATATACTTTTATTATGCTTGATAAGTGGTCATTATCAAGACAATGCGAAAGTCATGCTATTTATATTAAGCGTAAGAGGGGGGCTGTTAAGTTGTTAGAATATCTACAAGATATTATTGATTATTTGAATGAGAATATATCTGATCCTGTTCCAAGATATATATTAAATAAAGAAATAATGCATAATTCATCAAGTGTATCTGAAATTAACAAGTTAAAAGAAACGAAATGGTATAAACAACTTGCGGCTGAACAATGGGAAAACGGCTCATGGGGCAGATTTCATACACAAGATACAAAATCTCAATTAAAACTTAAATTTTCTACTACAGAATCTGCTCTCAGACGTGCTCGCGAATTATCGTTGGAAAAAAATGATGATATAATTGATAAAGCGATTCAACTTATGGAAAGGTATATACAAGGCCAAGAGGAATGGTTGGATGTTAATGAACATCATTATGGGTTTCAAGTTGCATTTAGGACGATAGTTGCCGCAAATCTATCTTTATTTGATCCCAGGCATCCATTGGTACAGAAAAAGAAAGAAATAGTTGCTGATAATCTTTCAAAAGGTTTCATAGATGGTACTCTATATGAAGATATTTGGGAAAAAGAGAACAGAAAAAGTAATGAAATATTATTGAGACCATATATGGTTTATATTATTTGGCTTCTGCAAAACAATGACTTTTTGGATAAGTCAACAGAAAGGGATTTCTTAATCCTCATCCATTTGATGTTGAAGAAACAAGACATTGGATTCGGAATAATATAAAGCGTTACGTCAAAGATGGTTACGGTTTGTGGGCTGTTGAATTGAAGGAAAACGGTCAACTGATCGGAGATTGCGGAATTACAATGCAGAATATTCATGGTAATTTGGAGCCTGAAATTGGATATCACATCAATAAAAAGTATCAAAAGCAAGGGTATGCGACAGAAGCAGCTGCAGCATGTATAAAATATGCCTTTGAAATATTGAATTTTACCAAGGTATATTCGTATATGAAATATACAAATGAAGCTTCTGCACGTGTCGCCATGAAGAATGGAATGCATTTTGTTGATGAATATGAAGATCCGGTAAACATAATAACAAAGGTGTATGCCATTTGTCGTGAGGAATGGGAAGAAGTTACAGGTAGCAATAGGGTTTAAGCAAATACGGAGTAGGAGAGGAAAAGAAATGGATAACATTAATGATGAGTTTTGGAATGCCTTGGACGAGTTAGTTAGAAATTCTGATATTGTGATTGATAGGGCAAAAGGTACTGCACATCCAAACTATCCGGACCTCATATACAGAGTTGATTATGGATATTTAAGAAATACCACATCGATGGATGGTGGTGGAATAGACGTGTGGGTCGGAACAGAAAACAACAGACAAATAGATGCAATTATGTGTATTGTTGATTTAAAGAAAAGAGATTCAGAGATTAAAATACTAATTGGATGTACAGAAGAAGAAAAGAAAATCGTGTATCAAACTCATAATGAAACGCAGTACATGAAGGGTATTTTGATACAACGTTAAATTAGTCTAGCTCGTATGTGGATATGAAGCAAACTAGGATATCTGTCAGCTTGTTATGATTAGTGCGAATCCATCTCTTTATGAAGATAGGGGGTAAGAATGAAGCTTACATTGGATGAAAGAATTTGGGGACTATCATTAATCTGGAAAGAGGCTGAATACAATTTTCCTTTCTGGAAGCATCTCGGCGATCTTGACTGGGATAGGGCATACAAGGAAGCGCTGCCAAAGATAATTGCAGCGGATACGATACGCGAGTATTATCTTGAACTATGTCGCTTTATTTCACTACTTCGTGACGGTCATACCGCCGTCTGGTTTCCAAAAGAATTATATATGGAAGCAGGGCAACTGCCTATGAGAATTGGATTGATTGGAACCAAATGGTGTATTGTAAATTCTGATATTTCCCTAAATATACCGCTGTATGATGAAATTGTAACTATAAATGGGATACCGATTACGGAATATATCGCTAAAAGCATCTACCCATATTGCTGGCATGAAAAAGAAGATAGTGCCTTACGGGAGGTAAATACTCTTCTTCCTATTGTGGAGTACCGAAAAGAGCTAACACTACAGACATTAAGCGGTTTGTACCGCATCAAAGCCATGGATAGAGATATCAATTGGAAACAGAATATCAATATGAAGTCGAAAGAAAGTCTGACAAAGATATTCTCTTCTAAGACACACACAATTTCAATAACCGACGACAATATTGCTGTTATTTCAATCCCAACCTTCATGGAAGATGATTTGGGGCGTGAATTCTATGATAATATGCCCAAAATCAAGAATTGTAAAGGTTATATCATCGATATCCGCAATAACAGTGGCGGAAACTCTGATAATGCCGATTGTGTAGTCCAGGCATTTATTGATGGAGAATTTACATATTCAACCGATCGAGAGATGGTACATATAGGTTCTTATAAGGCGTGGGGCATGTATCATGAGCTTGATAGCATTGACCAAAGCAACGAGTGGTCCAAAAAGCTGTATGATATTTGCAAACGTCAATATTTTGTATACGGCACGGATAAAAAGAAGATTAATGAATGTCCCTTCACACTTACCGCTCCTCTTGTTGTGTTGGAAAATGAGGGTACGGCCTCGGCGGCAGAGGATATGCTAATCTGTTTGGATGCCGTTGGACGGGCAACTATTGTAGGAACACCTAGCTGCGGTTCCACCGGGCAACCACTTGTGTTTGACCTTCCCGGTGGAGGCGAAGGTAGAATCTGTACACGTTGGTGTACCTACCCGGATGGTAAGGAATTTATTAATATCGGTGTCATTCCTCATATCTACGCTGTACCGTCATTCGAAGAGTTAAGAAACGGATATGATAGCGTACTCGATGGCGGAATCAATGTACTCCGAACCGAGCAAAAACGTACGTTATGGGAAGAAAAAACTGGTTTATAGTTAGACTGGAGAGGTGAATATGGGAAATACAGATAAGTTTGAAATGAAATTATTATAGAAACACTTTATAGGGGCAGCGTATTTGAAAATATACCTATCTCATTATATTTGTGTTATTTTACGAGTAGTTCAATGAACCGATGGTAATCAACACCGGTGGAATAATAGGAGGATAGGATTATGGAATTTGAAATTATTCATTTACCGAAAGAAAAATGGAAGGGAACCATCATTCCGATTAAGTATACTACTGAGCAATATTATGACGTTGCGGTGAATAGAAATAAAAATGGATATTCTGTAGAGATTGAGAAGAAAGACTTTGCTCAGCCGGTCACTCATTCACCGGAAGAAAATAATTTCCCAGACAAATTATATGAAGATTACCGAGAGAAGGCTTTTGCTTGGGGAGTATTAGTTGAGGATGAATTAGTTGCTGTGATTGAAACCGATCCGGAACCTTGGTCTAATCGATTAAGAGTCACAGAGCTTTGGGTAGCCGAACCATATCAAAAGATGGGAATTGGTCATTCGCTTATGGAGATTGCCAAGGAACAGGTAAGACATGAACGCAGACGGGCGATTATTCTTGAGACCCAGTCCTGTAATGTAAATGCAATCGATTTTTATCTACATGAGGGATTTCAATTAATCGGTCTGGATACCTGCTGCTATAAAAACAATGATTTACAGCGTAAGGAAGTCAGAATAGAGCTTGGATGGTTTCCGGAAGAAAAGAAGAGATTAAGTCGCGGAGAGATAGAAATCCGGATGGAAACCGAGGATGATTGGTACGATATAGAGCGGATGACGCGAAATGCATTTTGGAATAAACATAAGCCCGGATGTGACGAGCATTATCTGGTTCATAAAATGCTTCAGAGTAAGGACTATCTTCCCGATCTGAGTAGAATTGCGGTGAAGGACGGGGCTGTAATAGGATATATCATGTATTCCAAGGCTCGCATTATAGATGATGCAGTTATACATGAGATACTAACCTTTGGGCCTCTATGTGTGGATCCAAAATGGCAGGGCTGCGGCATCGGAGAGCTATTACTGCGAGAAACAATGCCAATAGCAGCAGATAAAGGGTATAAGGGAATTGTGATACTTGGTGATCCGGACTATTATCCGAGAATTGGATTTAAGACCTGTGATAACTTTCATATAGCCACCGCAGATGGTAGGAACTTCGATGCCTTCATGGGTATTGAATTGATCAAAGAAGGTATGAAAGATATAAAAGGAAAATTCTACGAATCGGAAGTCTTTGAAACTCTTCAAGCAGAAGAAGTGGAAGCGTTTGATAAGCAGTTTCCTCGATTACATAGGTTGAAATTTCCCGGGCAATGGAATAATTAAATTCATAAATTTTTTATTTAAGGGAAGGAGCATCATAATGATTCAAAATATTATCATCGGCGATTTAACGATTGACTGTGCTAATGCATATCGTGCCCGAGAGTTTTATGCCGAGCTCACCGGATGGGAAAAGACGATAGCTTTTGATTGTTTGGCGCTTAAAGCTTATAATGGCATGATACTTTTGTTTGCAGAGCTAGATGATATACCATATCATCCACCCGTTTGGCCAGAAGAACAGGGTAAGCAACAGAAGCAAATGCATTTCAACTTTCAGGTGGATGATTTACCTTTAGCGATAGAAGAAGCAATCCGTCTCGGGGCGTCCAAGGCTGTTGCGCAATTTGGCGAGGAGCATTATGTGACAATGCTTGATCCCGAAAGGCATCCATTTTGCCTGTGCAGAAAATAAATATTCGAGAAGAGACAACGACTTTTGCATAGTGCATCATTGAAAAGCAAGGAATTGAGGTAACTCGTTACAGGTTAAGGTAAGGACAGTGAGAGTTTAATATAATATATGAGCTGAATTAAGGTAGTCGGTATCACTTGAGGTACTGGCTATCTTTTTATGTGGGGGTTGACATATGTGATTGATAAAAAGATAGCAATTCGCGGAATGGAAATTGGTGGAATAATTTGAGGGAATATGTTAAAATATTCGAAAGTGAGAATATAAGTAAGATGTTAATAGTGCAGATTATTAATTAAATGTGAAAACAAACAGGGATTTTATTTACTTATTAGTGGAGGTATCATGTATACAGTGAGAGACCTGGAACAGTATTTATCTGAAGCTCAAGCAAATTTTCAACTAATAAAGCAGGATAGACCTATTCATGCGGCTCAAGATGCGAAAAGATATTATGATATTGAAAAATCAGCGCCTACATTTATTCTTCAAAATGAAAATGGGCTATTGGCATGTATCATATCAATAAATCGAGGTAGATTGGATTTTGAAGCAATGAAACGACAGTTTTGCTTTTCTAAACTAAAAATGGCCGACAGAAGAAAGGTCGAAAAACTAATAGGGTATAACGTAGGCGCAATTCCGTTAATTGGACATGATTTGACCTGTATTTTTGATGATAGTCTACTGAAACATGATTATATATATGGTGGAACAGGAGATGAATTAGTTACATTAAAAATTAAACCAGAAGACGTAAAGCGTCTTAATAATGTGATACTCTCTTATTAAATTTATTCGGACTGATAAATAAGTTCGCTACTGTATAGCACACTCAATACAAGGAGCAAAACGATGGAACAGAAATAAAGAGTCACCTATTCTGAGTTTGAATTACTTGTAGAACATGATACAGGAAAGCTGACTTTTCAAGGCACTCATTATTTGGGATTAGAGTGAGGCTAAGGTTAATTGGCTATCATCGCAACAGGGCAGTATTGATACAGCCAATGTAGAAGTATAATGAATATTTCAAATGAGAGTTAATTAGGAGGGTTATTATGAGTTTAACAATAAGAGGTATGTCCCGATCACATTGGCCACGGGTTATAGATAAAGACTATACATATATGATGATTGACGATCAGTTCTTTAAAGGAGCAGCAGGACTGATTAAGATAAATGAGGTAGATAAGCCGGCTACAAAGGTCTATGATAACATACCGGTAAAGATTATTGATAAGGGTTATTATTGGCTGCAGATTGGTCCGGAGAATCAGAATTACTGGATAACAGTAATGTATAATGAGTTAGGAGAAATCGTTCAGTATTATTATGATATTACAGATACTAATACCATTTTGGATAATGGTGAATCATGGTTTTGCGACCTGATGTTAGATATCGTTGTGCTACCCGATGGCAAGTGGTTTTTGCTTGATGAGGACGAATTAGCGCAAGCCCTAAGAGATAATGAAATTACGAGAGAACAATATGACAAGGCTTATCTTACTGCCAATAAAATTATGGCTGAGCTTGAAGTCAGAGCCGATTACTTGAAAGCTGCCTGTAATACAAATTTTCATACGCTGAAGCTGAAGCTGAAACTGATACCGAAGTGTCACTACAGGGAAGAAAAAGAATTAAGTGATTTTTATATTCAAATGAATCGAGATTGCAGTAACAATCATTCAAGGGTAATCTGGGAATGGTTACGTAATGCACCCTGTTTAGAGGAGTTTCAGTCTGATAAATTCAAGCTGTGGAAAGAAAGGGGACAAGTGGTTTGTGCTGTACGTCCAATGAGTCCATGGCTGGGAGAGGCAGTGATTGACAATCGATGTTCAACGGAAGAAACGTTATATGATGTCACCCGGTATGTTGAAGCTAACCTATCTATAAATCAAGAAAATCAGAAATCTATTTTTATGGTGGTTCTTGATAAAGAAGATTATTTTGACCAAATTCTACGAAAAGAGGGATATGAACCGCTTTCCGTTGATACCGGCACTCTTCAATATAATCTTCAAAAAGAGAAAGATCCGGTCACACTTGAGGAAGGCTTCCGTATTCACCCGCTTTCAGAGGTATATGATTTTGATCAATTAAGCAAGCTCTGTTGGTTAGGCTTTGATTATGAAGGTGACATTCCTAAAATTGACGATGAAGTGAAGTTATCAATCAAGCATGCTTGGTTAAACTATAATCGAGATATTTGTAGCGTCGTATTGGATAAGAACGGGGATTATGCCTCCTTTTGCGGCTTTTGGTATGATGAAACGACACAGACAGCATATCTCGAACCAATGGTAACTCTTGATAAATATCGTAATATAGGACTAGGTAAAGCCGTAGTTTTCAATTCTTTAAAAATCCTACAGAAGTTGGGGTGTAAAAAAGCATTTGTGGATCCGGATGAAGAAGCATATATGTATTATATTAAAATCGGATTTGAGCCATTTGAATATGCACGCTTCTATCAGAAGACATTCTGAAAGAATTTGCATTCCGAATAGAGAATATACGAAGTAATACACTTAGTATATAATGAGAAGTAGAAAACTTATATAATTGGTGGTGATTGTTATTTACTTGTATCATTATTTTGATAAAACAGTTGGACCCTTTGTCAACTTGTCAGACTTGCCGACTGATGAAGCAAAAGCTATTCTTAGTACAATAAAAGAAACAAAACCAAATTCCCAGTGTGCACAAAGACATGATAAATATGTGGAGTATAGGCACAATTGCGAGAATATAATCCGGTCAGAATTCGCCAAAAAAGGGGGCGTTATAAATAGGATCTCACCACATTATATGGTGATTGGACACAGTCCATGGTTAAGTACTTGGTATGAAAACAGTACCTTTATAAAAATTCCTATTGAGGAATTTGACATAAAGACTATTTCATTTACTTACGGTGATTCAATGCCGACATTTAGTCCGATAATTAATGATGGAAAGGAATATCGAAAAAAGCTTTATACTTACCATGAAATATTAAAAGTTATTGAAAAGTATGGATTGCCACAGGATTGGAATGATGATGGTAAATTTGGTCCGGAACGATATATTGAAGCTCATATATGGTGCGATGAGACAATTAATAAGTACCGCAATCAAGCAGCATTTACAACTAGTACAGAGCTACGTCAAGACAAACTTCTCAAATAGTAAACGGTTAAAATCGAATAATAGAATGGCATATATCGATCAATAAAACCTATAAATCCATAACAAAGAGAGTGAGGGAAAATGAGATTAACTATATTACATACCAATGATATCCATAGTAATTATGAGAATTTTTCTAAGATAGTTACTCAAATAAAGGAGCTTAAGGATAATAGTACAATTGTACTCGATGCTGGTGATTTTGCCGATTTTAAAAGGCTTGAACTACAAGGAACAAGCGGATTAGCTGCTATGGAGTTATTGGAATATGCAGGATACGATGCCTTGGCTATCGGTAATAATGAAACATTTCCGGGGATAGATATCTTAAAATACATGGCTGCAAACACCAAGGTTCCTTTGCTTAGCAGTAACTTACTCAATCTAGATCATACTTCCATAGAAAATGTGAGAAAAAGCGTAATTATATATAAAGGCGGCTTGAGAATTCTTATTTTGGCTGCAGCTCCTGATTTAGGGGCTTTTACAGAAATGTTTGGATTTTCTAATAGAGATTATCTGGAGGCAATTCAAGATGAAATAAATACAAATAAAGATGACTATGATTTATGTATCTTGCTATCCCATCTTGGGATGGACAAGGATCAGGAGATAGCAGCAAAAATTAATGGTCTTAATATAATAATTGGTGGTCATTTTCACATTTTGATGGAGAAACCGGCAATAGAAAATGGAATAATTATTTTTACTTCCGGTGCCTATGGTGAGCATTTAGGAAGGCTTGTAGTAGAGATAAACAATGGAACAGTTGAATTGCTGGAAGGAAGCAATATCGATGTCCATCCGTGTGAGGAATCCAGTGAAATTCTAGATATTATAAAGAAAAACAAAGTGAAAGCGATCGATAAATTAAGCGAACCGATTTGCCGAATCGAAAGAGATCTATGGCATGATGTAGTTGAAGAGAACCCAATGACTAATCTGCTTGCAGATGCTTTAAGGGATATCTTTGAATGTGATATGGGAATTATTAATAGCGGTGTAATGCAAGGAGGAATTAGAAAAGGCAATGTATCAAGGAAAAAGATGATAGAGCTATGCCCCTCACCTCTAAATCCCGCTCGCTTTGAGATAAAAGGAAAGGATTTGTGGGAAGCTCTGCAAAAATCATTGGATACTGATTTTTGCTACGCGGATGGTAAGGGTGCAGGTTTTCGAGGTAAATATTTAGGCAGATTGCATGTGTCTAATGCAGTGATTGAACATAATGGCAGAACTATTTATAACGTATCTATTAATGGTGAAAAATTGATTGCTGACAAATGGTATACGGTAGCCTCCTCGGATTACCTTCAAAGAGGAACTGGATATAGAACATTAGCAAGCAATAAGAATGAGATTTATAAAAAGGAGTTCCTAAGAGATATCCTACTTAAGTACCTAGAAGCAAATTATATAGAGAAAGCTTTCATTGACCGTTGGATTCTGAGGACATAATAATTAGTAAATCGGTAGAGGTGCTGATTTCCAAATCATATGTATAAGCCAAAAGAGAAGTTGATGCGAATGGAGGTAATAGAATGATTTTACATAACATAGAATTGACTCATTTTATCCCCAAAGGGCAGGTTACCTGCGAATATAAGGATAATGCACTTTATATGAAGACGAACCATTCCATACCCTCCGAACGGTTTGACGCAGAGCATCTTTCGATAAACTCATATATATATCTGCCGGATCGATATAAATTACCTTTGCGAATCGACATGAGAGTGAAAATTAATGCGCCTGGATTATACCTATTATTTGGGAATGGACATGTTAATTTCGGTACTTTATGGTCAGATAACAGACGGTTGGATGATATAGTGGTTCCGGCAAGAAAGACGATGCTGTATCATAATCACATGGATATGAATCAATATACGGACATTTCTTTGCTATATGATAAGAAAGAAATGCAGATTCTGATAGACGGTGAAGAACGATATTATTCAAAGAAAGAGAGATACATGAAATCGCCGGTATTCCAGGAGATGAATGAGAAGGGCTTTGAAGTGAAAATAGCCTGTGACAAACTGGTAGATCTATGGATCGAAGAATTCACTATCACGGAGTATGAGGATACCTGTGGTATTATTCCTTCGGGAAAGGAGCTCCCGGCGCCACTTACCAATAATAATGTGATTGCTCAAGGTGAAAAGCCTGACTTTAAGAAATGTATTTCACTTCTACCGGAGGAAATACATAGGGAAATAGTTGATATTAATGATTACCTAATATCACTTAAGCCCTTGAAATTCAAGCGACAAATCGAGAAAAACGGAAACAAAATTACTTATGTTGCTTCTGGGTATGGAATTTCTTATGCCATATACTTAAGCAATGATATGTTTGACCATTCACTACAATGGTACCTTATCACAAATGGGAAGCCTGAGACCTGGCATAGAAAGGTAGATCGAATGGAGGATACCCTGAAGGCGCTTGCCCGTATATCGCCGGATTTTGCAGATTTCATGTTTTATAGTCTGTTGGATTGTGTTGGTTGTTATAGTAATTGTCTGGCAAAGACTAAATACCGGTTAGGGAGTAAGCAGAAGACAGTTTGTCATGGTAAGCTGAAATTCAGAATGAGTAAGTCCGGTTTTAGGGATGTCCGCATATTTGTGGATGAGATAAACAGGCTACTTATTCAGGAACAAGAAGACAATGGAGGTTAATATGAAAATGTACCTGTCAATGTTTCGAATACGATTTATTAATAGCTTACAATACCGCACTGTAGTTCTTGGAGCGATTATTACAAGGTTTGCGTGGGGGTTTTTGGAGATATTAGCGTACTTAATGCTTTACCGTACCAGTAGTACAGCTTTTTCGATGGAGTTATCGCAAACTGTTTCATACATATGGCTACAACAGACTTTAATTGTGCTATTCTCTGTGGTGTTTTCAGACGAAGAGATTACCTCGTCCATCGGAAATGGTACCATTGCCTATGAACTCGTCCGACCAGTGGATTTGTATGGTCGTTGGTTTTGTCAGTCAGCCGCTAACCGCTTGGCATTTACGATACTAAACTGCCTGCCTGCACTTCTTATATCCCTTATGATGCCGAAACCGTACAGATTATCCTTGCCACAATCGGTGATACAGTTTTTCCTGTTTATATTGTCAACATTGCTGGCTTTGGGTGTGGTTGTTGCGTTTGCTATGCTTATGTATATATCGTTGTTCTATATGATGTCACAAAGAGGAATAAAAATCATAGTGACAGCTTTTACTACATTTTTATCCGGGGGTATCATTCCATTGCCGTTTTTTCCTGAGGAGGTACTTGCTGTAGTTAAATTGCTTCCCTTTGCGGCAATGCAGAATATGCCGCTTCTTATATTCAGTGGTAATATTGTAGGTGTGGATGCCTTGAAGGGCATTGCCTTTCAAATATTTTGGCTCACCGTGTTAATTGCAATAGGAAAGCATAGTATGAGTTACTCACTTAAAAAAGTAGCTGTTCAGGGGGGCTAAAACGATGTTGTATTTTAATTATATACTATTGAATCTGAAAAGCCAGATGCAATACAGGTTATCCTTCTTTTTAACAACTCTGGGGCAGTTCATCACGGCTTTTACATTTTTCTTTGGTTTATATTTTATTTTTTCAAAGGTTAATGCTGTAGATAACTTTACGTACCAGCAAGTGCTAATCTGTTTTGCGGTTGTAATGACAGCGTTTTCGCTGGGTGAATTGTTTGGGGGTGGACTGGCTGTTTTCCCTCGATTACTGGGTAATGGCGAATTTGACCGTGCTCTCGTAAGACCAAGAAATATCATATTACAAATTCTATTGCCCAATATGGACTTTACACGGGTTGGTCTACTGATACAAGCTGTTATCGTTTTATGCTATGCAATTCCTATCAGTGGTATCGCGTGGACTTTGGATAAGATTATAACTCTCAGCCTGATGATAACATGTGGTGGTGCTTTGTTTTTTGGATTATTTCTATTGAAAGCAGCATGTTCTTTCTTCACAGTCGAGAGTTTGGATTTTATGAATATTCTTACCTATGGTGCACGTCAATTTGGTCGATATCCATTCTCTGTATATGGAAGTGGTGTTTTAAAATTACTTACATTTGTAATTCCATTGGCTTTGTTTCAATATTACCCACTTTTATATTTGTTAGACAGAGAAAAGAATATACTTTTCATGTTTTTCCCGGTAATATCATTACTTTTTCTGATTCCCTGTTTTGCATTTTTTAGATTTGGTCAGAGTCGATATAAGTCAATCGGCTCATAAGAGTTCCTTCTTAAATATAGCCATTTCAATCATTTTCTTCAGCAATTTGACACCTGGAAATTATATAAACCGTTTTTCGGAAATGGAGCGTTATTCGATCTATAATCCGGCCCGTCCAGCGTTAAATATAAACTATTGCCAAATTTAGGTAAATGATATAATATATAGCATATCACATGATTTTACAAATATTTATAGTATATTCCGTGTGATTGCTAAAAGTCATTACTTACTCTGAAGCAAATATAAAAGTATTTAAAGGGATGGGAGAGCAATAAGATGTTGAAAAAGGTGATAGGCTTATTTCTATGCATTATGATGGTTTTAACCCTCGTGGCATGTGGTAAGACACAAGAAAGTAATAGCACAAAGGAAGACAGCAACACACAAGAAAGTAGTAATATACTTGATAGTGATAATAAGCAAAAGAGTGAAAATGATGCAGATGCGGTAGACAGAGGTCCGGAAGAGATTAAAGTAGAACCGACAATTACCCCAATACCGACAATTACTCCAAAGCAGGAAGCTACCTCTCCAGCTCAAAAGGAGACAAAAAGCGAAGTTAAGGCAGAAATACCAAAAGTATATATAACAACGGATATCAGTACGGAGAGTTTGATGGCTGCCTATAATGCATTAGGCTGGACGCCGGAAGGAAAAGTAGGGGTGAAGCTTAGTACAGGTGAGCCACCGGCTAGTAACTACCTAAAACCGGAATTGGTCAAAGATCTGGTTCAATCTGTAGAGGGTACTATTGTTGAATGTAATACGGCTTATGGCGGTTCCAGGTCCGGAACTGCGATGCACCTGCAGGTTGCCGAAGATCACGGCTTTACTGCTATTGCAGAGGTGGATATTCAGGATACGGATGGATCAATGAGTCTTGTGGTAGAGGGCGGGACCCATCTGAAAGAGAATCTGGTTGGATCCCATTTTGCTGATTATGATTCATATCTTGTTCTTTCTCATTTTAAGGGCCATGAGATGGCTGGCTTTGGCGGTGCGATTAAGAATATTTCCATAGGGTTTGGTTCTAAAGAGGGTAAATGCCTGATTCATACAGCCGGTAGGAGCAAGACCAGTATGTGGGGAGGTAATCAGGATCATTTTCTGGAATCGATGGCGGAAGCAGGTAAGGCTGTATCTGACAGTATGAATAACGGAAAAAATATCGTCTATATTAATGTTATGAATCGGCTCAGCATTGATTGTGATTGTAACGGACACCCAGCTGAACCGGATATACACGACATCGGTATTCTGGCGTCGACCGATCCCGTAGCGCTTGATCAAGCCTGTATTGATCTTGTATATGCTGCAGATAATAATGAGTCTCTGGTTCAAAGAATAGAATTTAAGAACGGACTGCATACTCTGGAACAGGCTGAAGTAATCGGACTCGGAAGCCGTGAATATGAATTGGTGAATATCGATGACTGATCTGTTACATCGGGAGTTTGTCTATCTCTGGTATTATTTTAATGTTCAGTTGGAGCAGATTTTTCCATACTGGCTATTGGGAATGGTTATCGGTTCCGTGGTATCAGTGTTTGGAAAGGAGCGAATTCATCGACTGTTGATTCATCTGCAGGATAAGAGGATGGGGCTATTCGGCATTGTACCGGCTTGTCTGCTTGGTATAGCATCCCCGCTCTGTATGTACGGAACGATACCGATCGCAGCCTCCTTCTCAGAGAAAGGGATGAGAGATGATTGGCTTGCTGCTTTTATGATGTCCTCCATCTTACTTAATCCTCAGCTGATTATTTATAGCGCGGCTTTGGGTACGACGGCTCTGATTGTGCGGTTAATAATCTGCTTTCTCTGCGGCATCATGGCTGGGGTATTGGTACATATTTTCTATAAGAACACAAGCTTTTTTAACTTTTCCTCCTTTGCGGAATCGAGAAACCGAGATACAGATCCTAATATATTACTACGCTTACTTAAGAATTTCGGTAGAAATGTAAAAGCAACCGGATTGTACTTTCTGTTCGGAATAGTATTATCCGCATTATTTCAAAGATATGTACCCACAGAAGCTTTTGTTAAACTCTTCGGCAGCAACGAGGGCTTCGGTGTATTAATGGCGGCTACCATTGGTGTACCGTTATATGTGTGCGGAGGTGGAACGATACCCCTCTTGCAGCAGTGGCTGTTCGAAGGTATGAGTATGGGCTCCGCGGCCGCTTTTATGATTACCGGACCTGCTACCAAGATTACTAATCTGGGTGCTATGAAAATTGTATTGGGCGCCCGCCGTTTCGGACTGTATCTAGTGTATGGGATATTCTTTGCGCTGGTATCCGGGCTAATTATTAATATGGTAGTAAAATGATAGTTTAGGACGGCTGCCGCAGAGTATTTACTCCAATAAGAACAAAGGTAGAACCGTAATTTTCAAGTAGTTATGTGTAAGCCTTTATCAATAAATATACGAAGGAGGGTACATTTATGTTCAGATCAATACTTCAGATTTATGTCAAAGGAAGTGATGAAGCATTTGAGCTTTATAAAAGAGCATTTGATGCACAGATTGGTTTTCAGGATCTAGATGAGAATGGTAAAGTCATTCATAGGGAACTTGATGTATATGGGCAGGCAATCGCAGTTGGAGAGGCTAGTGATGAAACGCGAGCCGGCGGGGAAAAAAGAATTACAGGTAACACAATGCAATTCTGCATTCAGTTTGGAGAAGGGCAAGAAGAAAAGGTAAAAAAGGCATATGATACGCTGCTGGAAGGCAGTACAATTATAACACCCTTTAATGAATTGTTTTTTAGCCCCTGTGGTGTGGAGCTGATTGATCGATATGGGGTTTGGTGGTGTTTGTTCGTATAAGATGTAATAAGGTTATAGAATTGAAAAAGAACTTCAACCCTAATTGAGGTGGAAGTTCTTTTCGATTCTTGACAATTGAAAGTTGCAAAGCGTACTTAATAGCTTATAAGGTTCCCCTGACTTCCTGCCAGTCAACCAGAAGATTGTAACGTTGAGTATTAAAACGAAGTACACAATAATTCGGATCCTCAGGACCGCTAAAATGGTTCGACAAACCATCATACCACATTTCCTTTTTAATATTTGGTTCGGTACAGATCTCAATCGTACCGACTAACGTGATATTATAATCTGCTGCATTAAAACAAATACTGGCTTGATTACTACGATTAATTCGATCAGTTCTTGTTCCTCCAAGACCGGTACAGAAGGTAATCCAACGAATTCCATCCGCTTTTGAGGCAGTAATAGTTGACGCGGTTGGATAGCCATCCAAATCATTCAGTGCTAATACACAATATGTATCCACTCCAGTATTCTTTTGAATGATTTCTCCCGCTCTTTGTAAGATTTCTTGCATTGTTCCCACACTCCTTATCATAATATTAATTTAGTTCGGTTTGTTAAGCAGTTCTGTAACGTGATACGATTTGAACAAGAACTGTATTAACTCATACGATACGATAAATATACCTTTAGTAACATGACAATAGCATGTCATGTACAGAGTTAAACTAAATATTTATGTAATAGCAAGGTTTCAGACCGCATTTTCGAAGGCATTGTAAGCTGGAAATCCATTTTATATTTTTCTCATCAAAGATCCGATAGTTATTCTGATCTCTTTTTACATTCGGTACTAAGCCCTCATTACAATAAAAGCGTAGTGTTTCATAAGGAATATGAAGTTCATCACAGACATTTTTCATTGTATATATCGTTTTCTCCATTTTTATACACCTTTTTTTCATAATAGTTATTAACCTGTAGCTACTACAGGGTATTATAATTACATTGTAGATCAGAATTTTGATTATTTCAAGGAGGAATGCAAATGAAGGTTTAATTGATTAACGGTAGTCCCATTAGCAATAAATGACTCAATAAATCCATAACAACCTGATGAAGGTAATGCTTATGGCTATGGATGAAATCAATAAGGCATCCACCGATAAGAAAACATAGAAAACATAAAAAACATAGAAAACATAGAAAACATGTAATGGAAATGTATGGTATATACCTAGGAGATATGTTACAATATTTCAATCAATACTGCTTTTGATAACTTAGATCCATTCGATTGGAGTCCTTGTTGTTCGAATTTGATAAATAGATTTGGAGTGTTTTGGCAAGTCGTAATTTAAAAAATAAAAAAACAGGCAGGTATACCCTATGAGAACAGAAAAAGAAATGTTTGATTTAATATTGAATTTTGCAGAGAAAGATTCACGAGTACGAGCAGTATATATGAATGGTTCGCGTACAAATCAGAATGCTCCGAAGGATGTATATCAAGATTATGATATTGTATATGTTGTTGAAGATTTTAACACCTTTACCGAGGATCATAGCTGGATCGATGTTTTCGGCGATAGACTTATATTACAAATGCCGGAAGCAATGCGCTATCCGAGTGGTGCAGGACATTTTAATTGGATGATGCTATTTAAAGATGGGAATCGTCTTGACCTGACACTAATTCCGATTCAAAAGCTTGAGCTTATTAGTAAGGATAGCTTAACCATAGCACTAATGGATAAGGACGGGATCTTACCATCGTTTCCTATTGCCAGTGATAAGGATTATATCATTAATCCACCATCTGAACTGTTTTATCTTTCTTGCTGCAATAATTTTTGGTGGTGTTTACAAAATGTCGCCAAAGGGATTGCTCGTGATGAATTACCTTATGCGATGTTCATGTATCACAATGTTGTACGTGAGGAGCTACACGATATGATAGCATGGTATATCGGTACAATTACAGATTTTAAGGTTTCAGCCGGGAAGATGGGTAAATATTTTAAGCGATATCTACCGACAGAAATTTATCAACAGTACATGTTAACTTATTCCGACAGCGACTACAACAACCTCTGGAATGCAATATATACTGCATGTAATCTTTTTGGCTATCTTGCCATACTGGTTGCGGAGCATTGCAGCTATCACTACAATCAGAATGAGGAAGAAGGAATGAGAAGTTATCTGAACAATGTAAGAAACAATGTTTATGGTAGTGATTGATATAACAATCGGAGGAAACAAGCAATTATTACTTGTAACTATAAAGAGCCAGACCGTGTTTTACCATAGTATGGCTCTATTATCTTAAAATCTGAGCTTTTAGAGGCTTATATTATACGGGGTGTGACAATGAAAAAGAAAAACCTGCTTCAGAATGAGGTGAAGATATATACAAAAAGGCTGCTATTAGTCCCATTAGGACTTCAATTTCTTATATCTACCCACAAGTATGCGGCTGATATAGAGAATACGAAATACATGGTCCATTTACCCAATATTAATATTGATGAGACGAAAAGTTTTTTGGATAATGTAGAGGCAGAGTGGCAAAAACAAAGTCCTCAGTTTTATGAATATGCTATTCTATTTGATAATGAGCATATCGGCGCGATTAGTCTCTATATGAATGAAGATTATACGGAAGGTGAGCTTGGCTGGATTATTAATAAGGAGTACTGGGGAAATGGATACGCATCAGAAGCCGCACAAGCTATGATAGACTTCGGGATACAGAAATTAAATATCTGTAGATTTATCGCCCACTGTGATAGTGAAAATGTTAATTCCTTTAAAGTAATGGAGAAGCTGGGGATGTCCCTTGAATGTAAAGCCAGTGGCCGTAAGAATAAATTATCCGATGAGGACAGAGAAGAATTAATTTATTCCCTAGAAGTTACGCAGAATTAAATCCTATATCCGATCCTCCATAGGAGGGGAAGGTGGTAACTCGCATTCGTGTACTTAAACGAACTACAAACTAATTATATGAGGAGAGATAAAATGGGTATGGATAATGGAATGGGATGGGAACGTAACAACAGGACGTTCTTTGATGAGATTGTCATTAATTACGATAAGGTACGGTGGGAATACCCCGGTAAGTTGTTTGAAGATATAATCCGATTTTCCGGACAGGAGAACGGTAAAAGAGCTCTTGAGATAGGTGCGGGGACGGGGAAAGCGACAGCTCCCTTCATTGACACAGGGTACGTTGTAACCGCTGTGGAAATGGGTACGAATATGACTGAATTTTTATTGGATAAATTCAAAGGGTATAAGAATTTTAACGTAATTACCTCTACTTTCGAGGATGCCTCATTGGAAGAGGCCAGTTATGATTTAATATACGCTGCCTCCTCTTTCCATTGGGTAGATGCGGAGATAGGGTGCCCCAAAGTTTTTCGTCTTTTAAAAAACGGCGGAGTGTTCGCCCTGTTCCGTAACAACCCCGTTCCAGCCGATGGCGAAGAACTCTATGAGGAGATCCAATCGGTATATGAAAAATACTATAATAGTTATTATATATCGAAAAAAAGACCGGTCAAAATAGCAAAGGAAGAATTTTGGAAACCTTCCGAAATTTATAGGGGATTCCGATTTGAGGGCTTAGAGCTGTACGGGTTTAGTGAAGTAACAATGAAGCTATATGATGAGTCGAGGACATATAGTGCAGAAGAATATATCGCTCTTCTTGATACTTATTCCGACCACAGAGGCTTGCCAGAGTGTAACCGGGCCGCCTTGTATGCCGGAATAAAGGAAGCTATATTAAGGCATGGTGGACATCACAAGGTCGATTATATTTTTCAATTGTATATGGGGAGGAAGCTATAGAGTTTAAACAAGCGGTTAGTAACAAAAATATAAACTTTTGGATACATGAAGAAGGGTTTAGAATGTTATTTGATTACCTTGATAATTACATGAATGGTTAACTATAGGCATTAGCATTAAGCGAAGACGCTTATTAGCAAGATAGTAGAAGGAAGAACTTATGAAACACATTGCAATCCTATCCGATACACATGGTCTATTACGAGAGCATGTCATGGCAGAGCTGGCTGCAGCTGATTGCATCATCCATGCCGGTGATATCAACAACCCATTTATCCTTGAGACCTTACGAAAGCACGGAGAGACCTATGTGGTTCGTGGTAACAACGACAAAGATTGGGCAAAGGCTCTGCCCAATAGCCTTTCCGTTACGATTGAGGGCGTTCGGTTCTTTATTGTCCATAATAAGAAAGATATCCCGAAATACTTGGATAATGTGGACGTGGTGGTTTATGGACACTCCCACAAATACTCCGCAGAAGTCATTAATGGAGTGCTTTTTCTTAATCCCGGCAGTTGCGGAAAGAGGCGCTTTGATCTGGACATCACCATGTGCTGTATGACTGTGGACGAAGGGAGCTATCAGTACGAAAAAGTGGTGATTCCCCATGACATGTCCAAAGAACAATTATAAGCTCGGATTGGCAACGTCGGCTGCGCTGCAACAAAATATTATATTATTAATAGACATCCATATACAATACGATATCCAAAAATATTACACGAGGGGGATAAAGTGAATTGAAAGCGAAGAATAAAAAAATAAAACCTCTGGTTTTTGCCCTTCTCACTTCTTTGTTTGTTGTATGCTTAATCGGTTATTTAATTGCCTATATTCCAGCTCGAATGACAGAAGAGCATACCAATGATATGGTCGAACTTTACTTTCAAGAAACTGGGTACTCTATTGAACATTTTATGGATACATGGGAATCTAGGATTATTGAATATAAAATCGATTCTCAAGCAGGGTATACGATACCAATTTACTATATTTGTCCACAGGGAATATATGAAAACAAAACAATAATACTGGTTCACTGGCATGAAGGTAACCATGCTGCAATGTACCCTATATCAGAGATATTCTTAGAGCAGGGTTGGAATGTGGTTATTCCCGATCAGAGGGCACATGGAAAAAACACCGCATCCACCGTAACCTTTGGATATCTAGAAAGTTTTGATTTAGAGCAAGTGGTTGATTTTGTGAAAGGAAAAGCAAACCAACAACCCATCGGAGCGTTAGGTCAATCCATGGGTGCTTCTACAATTGCTTACTATTCAGGATCTGAGCATGCTTATGAATATTTGGATTTTGCTATAATAGATAGTCCGTTCAGCGGAATGTATCATGAGATTAATTGGCAAATCAAGAAAGCTAAAATCCCTCTTCCTGCAAAGGCAATAACCTCTCTTGGGAGCGTTTTTTGCAAATTAATTTATGGATACTCATTTTCTGATGTAGACATAGTAGAACAAGCGAGGACCAACCGCATACCAACACTTTTGATGCACAGTAGAAGTGATCAAAAATGCCCTTACTATATGTCGGAAGAGATATTAAGTGCAATACCTCATGAGAGTAAAAAGCTAATTACATACGAAAATTTGGATCATCTTTTTGCTTTTTGGGAGGAGCAGGACCGATATACGACGGAAGTCTTCTCATTTATTGAGGAATACCTTGATTTAAAAATGGTCAGGTGAAATATTTTACAGTGAAAGCATCTGATATTGAGTACGGCTACGACATAAAATCTATCGATGGAGAATAATAATGAAAAAAATTCTATTACGAATAGGTAACAGTCTAATTATCATTATTTTGTTGCTAATTGGTGTGATTATAGCGTTATTCTGGAATGAAATACATAGCTTGACTTCTTTAAAAAAATTAGACAATTATGGTATGTTTCAGATGACCTATTACGGAGACTATGGATTTGACAAATTTCTTGAAATAGGAGCAAAAAGTGATACTGATATTGAAGTGTTTGTAACAAAACGTTTATTGAAGGGATTGCCTATCGATCTAGGTGTAACAGGTGACGGATGTACGGCCTTTGTTACAAGAAATGAAAACGGCAATATCATATATGGCAGGAACTTTGATTTTAAATATGCCCCGTCTATGCAGCTTTATACAAAACCAGATAAAGGCTATGCATCTGTTTCAACAGTTAATTTGTCTTTTGCAGGCTATTCAGAGGAAAATTTACCGAATGGCCTGAGCCTTGACAGCTTTCTCACGCTTGCGGCACCGTACCTTCCATTTGACGGGATGAATGAAAAGGGGGTAGCAATCGCACTTCTTGCCGTACCAGAGGCTCATCTTAAGAATGACGAAAATAAGATCACACTTAATACGACAACGGCCATCCGGCTTGTACTTGATAATGCTGCAACAGTTGATGAGGCTGTTGAATTGTTAAGACAGTACAATATTTACTTTTCAGGAGATATATACTGCCATTACCTGCTAGCTGATTCCAGTGGTTCTTCCGTCATTGTAGAGTATTATGATGGTGAGCTGCAGGTTGTTAAAACAGATACCAATTATCAGATCGCTTCTAATTTCATTGCTTACAATGGAGTGAATATTGGAGAGGGATTTACAGAGTTTGAACGTTATGATACGGTGAAAGCTGCTATAGACAATAATGGAGGTGCATTGAGCGAGGAGCAAGCCATCGCTTTGCTTGCTCAAATCGGAATAGTAGACGAAGGCGTTGATAAATTGCAATGGTCAGTTTTGTATAACCTGACAACTGGTGAGGGAGAACTTTTTGCACATAGAAATACGGAGAATAGTATTCAATTTCGTTTAGATATAAATAAATAGATATTGAGTAAAGGTTACTAATGGGGGGAAACGTTATGAATAAGAAGCCTAATCACAGAACGAACATGATAGGGGTCGGAGAAGTTGGTTATGCCATGTCGTGTCGGTTGATATGGATACGAACAACCTTCATAAGACCGGCTGTATCAACTGAGAGGAGAGCAATGGAATGGTTCGAGATATATTAAAGCTAGGTAACCCGCAACTATATGAGATAAGTGAAGAGGTCACAGAAGCAGATAAGGATAATCTGCAGGAGTGGATTACAGATTTACATGATACACTCATGAATTACAAAAAGATTTACGGAGCCGGACGAGCTATTGCAGCTCCGCAGCTAGGAATTCAGAAACGGTTGGTGTATATGCATACCGACAAGCCGTATGTCATTATTAATCCGATGTTAACATTTCCAGATGATGAAAGATATGTATTGATGGATGATTGCATGTCCTTTCCTGGTCTGATGGTTAAAGTAGAGAGATACAAGCACGCTGATATTTCCTATCTTGATGAGAGATTTGAGCCGCAGTGTATGCATCTGGAAGGCGACTATGCGGAGCTTTTGCAACATGAATATGATCACCTGGATGGGATCTTAGCAACGATGCGAGCGGTTGATAACAAGTCGCTTTTCTTGGAGCAAATGAAGCGGGAATACTGAGATAGGATGTTCAAAAGGGGTATTTTTAATAGCAGAGAATATGATTTCCATGTTAGAAAAGGAGTTATCATGAAGCAATTAATAATGTTAAATGTAGAGATGGCATATGGAGAGGTACGGGAAGAGCTTCATCCGGTGGTACTAAAGGATGATACAGATTGTGTTTTGGTGGATTGCAGCTATGTTGGTTCATTAGTCAAGCTTGAGGAAGCACTTAGACAAAAGGATATATTGCCGGAGGAGATAACACACATTATTCTAACTCATCAGGATCATGACCATATGGGAGCGGCTGCAGCATTCAAGCGAAAATACCCAAATGTAAGACTTCTGGCATCAACGGAAGAAGCACCTTATATAGCAGGGCTTCGAAAATCGCTTCGCCTTGAACAGGCTGAACAGCTGCAGAAGGTACTTCCGGAGGAACTGCAGGAATTTGGCAGAGAATTCTGTAAGCTACTACAATCCGTGGAACCGGTCCCCATTGATCAATTACTTTCTGATGGGGAATGGCTGCCCTTTTGCGGAGGCTGTGAGGTACTCTTAACAGCGGGACATACTCCAGGACATATATCCCTGTTCTTACCGGATTTTGCTACAATCATTGCAGGGGATGCTATTGCACTGGAAGACGGTAAGCCTGTGATAGCCAATCCTCAGTTCACCCTAGATATGGAGAAGGCCACCGCCTCCATGCAGCAATTACTGTCACATCCTGCAAAGCAAATTGTATGTTACCATGGAGGCACTTATCCTGTTAAAATGCTTGATTAATTCGAACCGGAAGAATCATGCTACGCGAGTTTCTTCGGTTCGCGTGTGCGTTCACATTTTGTAAGCGAGCTTACAACTGCTCACTTTGCTTACGCGCAAATAAGAAAAAGAAGGTAATGATACGACTTTCATCATTACCTTCTTTTCATCTTTATAATACCATAAATTCACAGGAACAACAAGACTGTTTTTCCGGTAAGGGTTATGCTAAACTTTTACAATAACTTTGAGTAACGGCAAATTTCTGCTGTATCCGAATGAGAGGGGATTTTGGAATGGGTTATCATCAGTCTGAATTCGATATGGAAAAGGAAAGGTTAGCACAAACGATAGCAATCGCAGAGCAACAGCTTAAGAAGGCCAAAGAGCGTAAGGAGGAGAATAAGTCAGCAATTCTCACAGCGAAGAAGGAGTTACGCGAAGAAACATCACACCAGATCGCTAATCTTTGGGGTTCGGAGGCCTTTGAGGCACTTGCTGAGCTGAACCAGTTTGTCAATCCGGTGGATGAAAAGATTACAGATTATGAAGCTGAGGAAAATAAGATTTCGATGCTGGAGCAACTGATTAAATCTCCTTATTTTGCCCGGATTGATTTCAAATACGAGGATGAGGAACAGTATGAAAAGATATATATCGGTCGTTCCTCCTTAAAGAAGGATAATTTATATGAGCTCGTAGTCCATGATTGGAGATCACCGATTGCAAGTGTGTTCTACCGTTTTGTAACAGGGGAAGTATATTATGATGCTCCGGTCGGTAGAATTCGCGGAGAGGTTAACTTAAAGCGTCAATATGAAATCAATAACAGTGAGCTGGAGTATTTTTTTGACTCTGATGTTCAGATTGTTGATGAATTCTTAAGAAAGCTGTTGGCCCAGAATACTTCTGCTAAAATGAAAACCATCGTTGAAACCATTCAGAGGGAGCAGGATATCGTAATACGCGATATGGAGAATGATCTGATGATGGTACAGGGTGTTGCAGGCAGCGGAAAGACCTCCATTGCTCTTCACCGAGCAGCCTATCTGATGTATCAGGGCTTACAGAACAAGCTGTCCTCGAATAGTATAACCATCATTTCTCCGAATGAAATATTTGAGCAATATATCTCCAATGTATTGCCGGAGCTGGGTGAAAGCAATGTGATTTCAGTGGTGTTTGATGAAATACTAAACAATATACTGCAAAATGATCGTATCCAATCCAGAAATCAGTTCCTGGAGCGCTTAATTACAAGCTCCCCTAAATATCGCAAACTGATGAAAAGCAGTATAGAATTTAAGACCTCGTTACAGTTTAAGGAGATCCTGGACCGATTTATTGAAAGCTTACCGGATATCTTTATTGATTTTGAGGATATCTTCCATCATAAAAAGCTGATTATCGGTAAGGAGCAGCTGAGAGAGATTGTTTTAAGACGAGGGGAGCTTCCTCTGGGAGTGAAATTGAAGCAATTAGAGGAATATATTCTAGAGCTGGTTAAGGAATCCACCCAGGAACGGATCAGTCGGTCGGAAAAGGCAGATATTCAAAGAGAAATTCGGAAATTTACTGAGCTAAATATCACAAGCTTATATGAGAAGCTGTTTCAGGATGAAGAACTTTTGTATGGCTGTGGTAAGGAGCTCGTGTATAATGATGTAATCAAAGCAATTATTCAATTCACTCAGGAAAACCAAGAGAGCCGTTATCTATTATTTGATGATGCGATTGTATTGAGCTATCTGAAGCTGAAAGTATACGGGACTACGAATGAGTACCGGTATATGAAACAGGTTGTCATAGATGAAGCCCAGGATTATTACCCCTTGCAATATGAGATATTAAATACATTGTATCCGAACTCGAAATTCACGATTCTTGGCGATATGAACCAGACCCTTGAAAAGAAGGAGGATATCTCCTTCTATGAACAAATCGGTAAAATATTTAATAAGAAAAGAGCATCTCTTATAACCATGGATAAAAGCTTCCGATGTACCAATGAGATACTTCAATTTAGCTTGAAATTCATTGACCAGAGACCGGAGATTAAAAGCTTCAACCGTAATGGTGAGGAGCCGAAGCTTCACACTGTAACTGACGAAAAAACGTATAACAATATGCTTCTCAGTGAGATCAAAAGCTGCCAGGAAAAGGGCTACCGAGCCATTGGCTTAATCTGCAAGAGTGAGAAAAATGCGCATGCTATTTATTCTAGACTAAAGGATAGTATCGAGGTTCGGTTAATCAAGAATGAGAGCGATTCCGACTTGCAGGGTGTGTTCATTATACCGGTGTATTTGTCCAAAGGGCTTGAATTTGATGCTGTGTTAATCTGTGACGTAGACGCACAGAACTATTACACGGAGGAGGATAAAAAGCATCTATATATTGCATGTACAAGGGCACTTCACCGACTCAACCTATTTGCTATGGGTGAGAAGAGCCCACTAGTAGAATAAGAAGCCGGGTTGGGCTTTCGAATAGAATTCTCATTGTGCTTACAAACAATATATTAGATTTTAAATGACTTTATACGGATCTAGCATGATGAGGATATGGTATTGTATCACTCTATATGCTATGATATCGGTAAGTAATATTAGAAACAGATAAGAGGAGAAGTAACATGGAATTAAGGGTTTTGCGGTACTTTTTAACGGTGGTTCATGAGGAAAATATCACGAAAGCTGCCGAGATCCTGCATATTACTCAACCTACTCTGTCACGGCAGATAAAGGAGCTTGAGGAGGAACTGGGAACTCAGCTATTCCTTCGGGGGAAAAGTAAAATAACACTTACACAAGAAGGAATGCTGCTTCGAAGAAGAGCGGAGGAGCTTATTGAGCTGGCAGATAGAACGGCAAGAGAGTTTGACGGGCAGGAAAAAATGATTGAAGGGGAAATATGCATCGGAGCCGCAGAGGCATTCTCCATGCATACATTAGCGAAGCAGATGAAATGTTTTAGTACAGAATATCCGCGTATTCGCTATAATCTCCTTAGCGGCAATGCTGACGATATAAAAGAACGGATTGATAAGGGACTTCTTGATATCGGATTACTGCTGGAACCGGTGGATATTGATAAATATGAATTCCTTCGGCTTCCAATCAGGGAACGGTGGGGTATTCTTATGCATCAGAATAGCCCTTTGACAGAAAAGGAACAGATACAACCGGAGGATCTGATCAATCTGCCGTTGCTGATCTCAAAGAGATTCGTTGTGCAAAATGAGATAAAGAACTGGTATGGTTCTGATTATGATAAACTGAACATCATAGCGACTTATAATCTAATATATAATGCTGCGATAATGGTAGAGGAAGGTCTGGGCAATGCGATTACCATCGATAAACTAGTTAGTCAGAATGAGGATAGAAGGGTCTGCTTCCGACCCTTTTATCCGGAGCTTCTAACCGGAACCGTCTTAGTTTGGAAGAAGCACCAGGTATTCTCTACGGCAACGACCCGGTTTATAGAATATGTGAAAGCCTCATTGAATCAAACACAGATATAGGTTAAACCTGCTATATAGTAAGATGTCCGTCGACCTGTGTGTGAGGGATGCTGTTACTCTTATATATAAGCAATATCAGCTGTTTTATACAGCTCCTCCATTATGCCTTTTAAGCATGCTTTCCGATAGCTTATAAGCATTGGAAGGGATGAATACAAGTGATTATAATTATGATAATTAATACAGGAGAGGATAGAGGAGAGATATTTTACTTTATTAAAATAATCGACCATAAGCTATGAATGTTCGGAGTACTGCAGCTAGCTACATAATTTAACAGAGGATAAAGGAGATAATCAGTGAACACTGAGAATACACGAAAGACAGAAAAAGCAGAAAAAGCAGAGAAAGCAGAGAAAGCAGAAAAAGCAGGGAGAGAAGACAAGACAGAGAAGACAGACGGGACAGAGAAGACAGACGGGACAGAGAAGACAGGATTTAAACTAGGCTTGTACTACATGGCAGTTTTTATTGGCTTGGCATGTATTAGCCCCTATTTGATTTTATTTTATCAGCAAAAGGGATTAACCTATGCCCAAATCGGTGTGGTCAGTGCGATCTTCGCAATTGTAGGTGTTATTGCACAGCCTATATGGGGATTTTTGACGGATAAATATCTTAATAAGCGAAGCGTATTAATTGGGATGGGGGTAATCTGCTCCGTTATCATTTACATATTTCTGGTGATTCAAAGTGTTTATACCATTACCTTAGCCGTGGTTCTGCTGGCAATCTTTCAAAGCTCGATCTATCCGATTGCGGATGCCTATAGCTACGAAATCATAGAGCGAAACCCCAAGATACAATACGGACGAGTTCGCTTGATGGGAAATATCGGATATGCAGTAGGCGCATTGCTTTTGGGACAGATTATCCAGCATTTTGGTATGAATTATTCTTATTTCATATATTCCTTTGTTATGATGTTTGCATGCCTTGTTATCGCTAAGCTTAAATGTCAATATCCACGCAGCAGGGTCAAAGTCAATATAAAAGATGGTTTAAGCCTGCTTCGGAATAGGAGATATTCTATATTCTTATTCACGTCGGTTCTATGCTATATAGCAATTGGTGGGAATGTAAGTTATCTTGCGGTATTAATACAAGAAACAGGTGGGAATACCGCCAATTTAGGCTTTGTCTGGTTCATAATTGCACTCAGCGCATTGCCGGTATTATACTATGGTAAAATGCTTCTATCCAAATTTGATAAGCTGAATATTTATTTGCTGGGTATATTATTTTATTCCCTTCGATTTTTCTTAGATTCCACAACAAATGATAATGGATTAATTATCATGATACAGCTGCTGGAGAGCGTTTCTTATCCATTATATTTAATGGGAGCATTAGAATATTTGAATAAAATCACACCGGATTCGATTAAGACAACCTCTATGACCTTCTTTACCGCTGCCTGCGGCATCGGAGGTTTTATCGGAAATATAGTAGGTGGAAATCTTCTGGAGAGTAATACCGTATCAATGCTTTACAAAGTATTCTCGGCGGTTGCCCTGATTACGTGTATTTTTGTTCTCATTTTGAAAAAATTAGATCATCAATATCAATCGAAATCTAACACATTGAACTGTAATAATGAATATATGAATGAATAACGAGTAATCCAAAACTTAAATATTTCATAAAAGTGCACCTCTGATCTTAGATATTTTTTATCTAGCATTAGAGGTGCATTTTAAGGCTAAAGTTCTTGGTTTATCAAGCCAAGTATATTAAGAACTATTTTATAGGTAAAGAATGCAATGTAAAAGTATGGTACAAATTCCTGAATTATGTTATGATATTGAGAAATGAGTGGGAGGTTATTCAATAAAGCTCGGTAGCTGATAAACTTCCACTGTATTTAATTCCTATATTAGTTTCTTCGTATAGCCGGGATAGGGCAATGAAGGTTGGATTAAAAGCATATGATATTTGGTCTTGGGGAGTAATTTAATTAAACAGGGGAGAGAAAATATTATGAAAACAGTTGTTATTAAGGAAATGGAAGTACTTAGTCCACCGAATGCAAAGGTATTCGACTTGACTGAATTAACGGTTAAAGATTGCCTAGGTTGCTGGAGCTGTTGGTGGACAACACCAGGAAGATGTGTAAACAAAGATCTGGACGATTTTTATTACGAATACCTCGCTGCAGATAAAGCAGTGTTTTTAGTTAAACTTCAAAGAGGATTTATTAGTGGGAATTTTAAAACACTTCTCGATAGAATGATTCCCCACTTTCTTCCTTATTGTATTTTTGAGAATGGCGGAACAAGGCATTCGCGCAGATATGAAAAATATCCAGACATCGAGTTCTATTATGCAGGAGAATTTGAAAATGACGAATACCAGCGGATTTTTAACGATTATATCTATAAGGTATTTGAGCAGTTTTATTCAAAGAATATTACGATAAAGCCTATTTCGGCTTTTGTTGAAAGTGAGGGCCGCTAAAGATGAACACCATCATTTTAAATGGATCACCAAAAGGAAACAAAGATAATAGCGGAAGCTATTTTCTTGCAAAGGCATTCGTAAGTGAAATGGAACAACCATGCGAAATACGTTCTATCGCTGTTGAGAATACAACAAGTCTTATAAACTACATAAAAAAATTTGACCATGTTATTATAATCACACCAAATTATATCCATGCCGTGCCGGGGATTGTTCTAAAGTTTTTGGAGCAGCTTCCTCCTGCAGAGCATGGTCAGTCCTTCGGTTTAATCATCCAGTCAGGATATCCAGAATCGGCTGAAAGTGAGATATTTTGCAATTATTTTACATGTCTATTGAGAAGCTTGAACTACAATTGTCTTGGCACGGTAATCAAAGGTGAGTGTGCCGGGATTGCTCTTATGCCCGGCTCGTATAAAAAGCTTGCAAAAGAATTTGCCAGCTTTGGTAGAGAGTACGAGCAGCAGGGAGTCTTTTCAAAAAAGTATATTAAGTCGTTTGCTGAGCCATATAAGCTTTCAAAATCAACGGTTCGGTATCTGAATGTACTCGATAAAATCGGCGTTACTAAGATAGGTTGGCATGCAATGCAAAAGAAGCACGGCGGTTATAAGAATAGATTGGATCAACCGTTTCTTTAAAAGCAGATTGTTTTCAGGTATCCGAGATAAACCTCTGCTGCTGCATAGCTAAATGCATGGTCCCCGGGCTTCTATGAGCTTGGGTATTATTGAGACATCTGGTTGAAGCAGTTCAAAAACAAGTAAAGAGGGTATAGCAATATGAAAATTACCATCGAAACCATTGGTAGAGAACACGAGGAAGAAATTCTAATCCGGTGTCATGAAGTGACGGATGAGGTAGTGGCTTATGTTAATTATCTAAAGACTCAGGATAGTGAGTTGATTGGTTACGATCAAAATAATATCCATCGCCTGTCGTTTGGAGATGTATACTATTTTGAGGCAGTAGATAATAAAGTTTTTATTTATTATAAAGACAAGGTCTTCGAATCCAAGCAGAAACTGTATGAGCTTGAGCAGCTATGTGTAAGCCGGCGCTTTTTTCGTTGTTCTAAATCGATAATATTAAATATTGAGAAAATCGCCTTGCTTCACCCTACCTTTAGTGGAAGATTTGAAGCGGTGATGGATAATAAAGAAACCATAATTGTATCAAGACAGTATGTTCCTCTATTAAAAAGCAAACTTGGGTTGGGAGGTTGAGTAAATGAATAAGAAAGATATAATTAATTCAATGCTTCGTAATTATTTTATTATATTTACTATAATTGTATTAGGAACAGCAATATTTAACCCGACTCATAGCTTTTCCTACCGGGAGATTATATTAATTGCTCTTTTCTCACTGGCCGGAGATTTACCGTCTTTAGTCTATTACTCCAAAAAGGAATTAACCATCAAAGGCAGATACATCCGCATGGCTGTTCACCTTATACTATTGGAAGTAGTTATCCTGACCTTTGGAAACATCATGGGGCAGGTATCAGGAATTAAGCTAACAGCACTATTTGGCTTGGAGGTATTTGCTATCTATTTGTTAGTTTGCTTCATTACGTGGCTGATGGATCGTAAGACAGCTAATGATATCAACCAACAGCTTGAGGATATGAGGGTAAAGAAAAGTACTAAATAAGAGAAGTAACAGCGGTAGGTATGTAACTTACCGCTGTTTTCATACCACTTACGAACCTGTGGTGACACCATGCAGCAACCCCTATTTACGCATTATTTTTACTATGTTAAAATTTGTGTCATGGAAGAAAATAACAGAAACAGGGGAGATAATTATGACCATTATTATTTTTAGTTTATTCATATTATTTGAAATCACATTTACAATCTATTGTATCCTTATTGGTTCAACACAGAGCAAGGTAAGAAGCTATATACGTCTGCTGGCGTTTGGAGTTTTCCTGTTGCTATGTATTATGAATATTTTAGAGTGGGGCTTACGTTGGTATATTCTAGGAACTTTATTACTTATGCTTAGTATCAAAGGAATCTATGATTTGACCAAGAGTAGAAATAATCCAAAGAAGTTTTTGAAAAGGAAGATGATACAAAAAGCAATTATAATGATTTTTCTATTCGCGTTTGCACTCATTCCTGCTTTTCTTTTTCCACAGTATGAGGAGCTGCAGACAACTGGGGAATATAATGTTGCCACGGCACAATATACATTTACGAGTGATACAATCATCGATTATTTTACCGGAGATAGAAGAAGTATAAATGTTGGTTTCTGGTATCCGGAGGATGCAGAAGGGAAGTTCCCACTAGTTGTATTTTCACATGGTGCATTTGGCATTAAAAATAGTAACGATTCATGCTATAAGGAGTTAGCTAGTAATGGATATATAGTTTGCTCAATCGATCATCCCGGACATTCCTTTTACACGGAAACAGAAAAGGGGCAGGTTGTACTTGTTAATAAGGAATACATGAAGGAAGTCATTGATTCCAACAAAGATGACTATTATACGAATACGCAAGCCTATGAATTGATAAAGAAATGGATGAAAATACGAACGGAGGACATCAATTTTACAATTGATACCATATTACAGCATACAGTAGAAGCAGATAAGCCTGAGGTGGTTTATTCACAACATGCGGATACAGCAACATTGTTTCAGCTCATTGATAGTGACAAAATAGGTGTCTTTGGACATTCCATGGGAGCAGCTGCTAGTGTACAGCTGGGAAGAGAGCGCGAAGACGTGGATGCGGTAATCAATATTGACGGACCATATTTTAGTGAGATAGTTTATGATGAGGATAAAGATGAGTTGATTGCGACAGAAAAGCAATATGATACACCTATTCTGAATATTTACTCCGATCAGGTTTGGGTACAGCTTGAGGACGGAACTAATACAGGAGTTTACGCTGGTAATAAAATATCCGACCAAATATGTAAGGAAAGTTATGATGTGTACCTTAAGGGAACGAAACATCTGACATTAACAGATCTTTCCTTAGTTTCTCCCTTTTTAGCTTATCTCCTAAATGGCCAGGGAGCAGAGGTGGATGCGAAGGCAACAATTGAATTAGAGAATCATATCATACTGGATTTTTTTGATGCTAAATTAAAGGATAAAGGTAAATTTGCTGCTTCTAAGGTATATGAGTAAAAGCATTCGGAAAGCTTAAATGAAATAAAATTGAAGTGATAAAAAGATTGAAGTGATAAGAAGCGGGGATAATAGGAGAGAGTACTACGATAGGATATGATCTGCTATATTACTTCGATTCATCATGGAGGTCTTTATGGGATTTAGATATAGAAAAAGTATTAATTTAGGCGGAGGATTCCGGGTTAATATCAGTAAGTCAGGTATAGGATACAGTTGGGGTGTTAAAGGAGCCAGGATAACAAAAACAGCAAGAGGAACAACAAGACGTACACTATCAATACCCGGAACAGGTATTTCTTATGTAGAGGAAACAGGAAAAAGTCGAAACCAGAATAAAGCTAAAAATGGTTCCTATCACAATTCCAATCAGAAGCCTAATGATGTTATGCCAGCCGAAAATATGGAAGTTGTGGATGTGAGTAAATATCAACCGGCAGAATATAAAGAACTGCTTGATCGTTTTATGAAGGTACAGAACCTCAATTTTCTTAGTACAATTCTCATAATTAGTTTTCTTCTTTCGGCAATGCCTATCTTTATTTTGACGGGTATTGCAGGTATAATATTAAAAATTTATACTCATACCAAGATGGTTATTCCGATGGAGTATGACTTTGATGAAGACTCAAAAATTGCATATGAGCAATTAAATTCTATCTGGATGAGTATGGATACCAATAAGAAGTTCTGGCAAATAATAACAGCAGCTCAGATTCAGAATACGAAAGCTCATGGTGGTGCAAAGACCAGTGTAACACGGGTACCTGCTAAAGCGATAAATAAATTACCATATTTCTTGAAATCTAATATTACGCCATTTGGACTTCAGCTAAAGAAAAAACAGCTATTTTTTCTTCCGGATAAACTCCTTGTAATTGATGGACGTAAGGTTGGTGCGTTAAATTATTCGGAAGTAAATCTAAATCTCGGAAAAACAAATTTTATTGAAAGTGAAGCAGTTCCAGCGGATGCAAAGGTAGTTAGACAAACTTGGTTGAAGGTTAATAAAAATGGATCACCGGATAGGAGATACAAGGGTAATAGACAGGTTCCGGTGTGTGAATATGGTGAAGTGATTATCCAATCAGGTAATTCATTATATGTTGAGATTATGTGCTCAAATTCTCAAACGATTGATACTATGCGAACCTATGCAGCCAGTGTGTTTAGAAACTTATAGTAAGAGATTAGGATTAATGACACTTTCGCACTATCTGTCAAAGTCTAATATAGCAGAGCCATTTATGCTCTGCTATATTATTATTGATTTTCTGGCAGATCTATTCAAGGCAATAAATTATTTTGCGCATACAAATAACTTCTTGTCCAGGGAATATCATCGGCTAATCCTTTTGAAAAGAGAAATTGGTGAATATCTATATTACCAGCTTTAAATGATGCAGCACAGGAATTAAGGTATAGTCGCCACATTCTTATAAAGGTTTCATCCTTAATTTGCTTTATCATTGGTAGAGAAGTTTCAAAATTATTAGTCCAACTTTCTAGTGTACGTACATAATGCCTTCTTAAGCTTTCCAGATCAAGAAGATAAAAGGATTCGGAGGATATATTATTGACAAGTTCATTTACAGAGGGAATATATCCGCCCGGAAAAATATATTTATTAATCCAAGAGTTGTTTCCGCCTTTAAAGCTTGTTATACAATGCAATAATGAGATGCCTCCTTTATTTAACAAGGAATTTATTACAGTAAAATACTCGGCAAGATATTCTTTTCCAACATGCTCTATCATGCCGACACTAACGATTTTATCAAATGTTTTATTTTTTATATTACGATAATCGATTAATTGAACTTCAACAAAATCTTCAAGACCTTCTTCTTTGATTCGTTTATTTGCTTTCACCATTTGTTCCTGGCTTAATGTAACCCCTAATGCTTTTACCTTATATTTTTTTACAGCGGATATAATCAATTCACCCCAACCGCATCCGATATCAAGCAATGTATTATTTTCCTTTAAGTTTAGTTTCTTGAGTATATAATCAACTTTATTCGCTTGTGCTTGTTCCAAAGTATCGTTATCCGATGTAAAATAACCACAGGAGTAGGTCATAGATTTATCAAGCCATAACTGATAGAATTCATTTCCAATATCATAATGAAAGCTAATATTCTCCTTACTTTTTCTTAAGGTGTTCTTGATCGGATTTAGGAGTTTGGCATATTTTTCTTTGTCCCTTAAAAAGCTTTTTGAATTCTTATATAAGGATTCAATAACCTCTTCAATATTGCCTTCAATATCAAGCTTTTTAAACATGTAAGCTTCCCCAAAAGATACAGAAGGATCAGCAATAACCTCTGAAATAGGTAAGGGTTCATTTAAAACTATCCTAAAACTGCTTTCGCCGGTACCATAGTTGATTTCTTCGCCATCCCAGAATTTTATTGAGCAAGGATCAGAAAATAGATTGGAAAAGATATTTTTATAAAGCGTTTTTTCTATCTGATTTGATGGAGCTTTTTCTTTTACTGAAAACATGTTTAATCACCTCATAGGAAATATTTTACGTACTAAGCAGTGGAATATTAACTATTTTATCCAAACTTAAATTAATTAATCAGTTACATGCAAGTAACACTGATAAGAATCAGCACAATTAGTGAGAAGCTATGATTCCACATCCTCAGTTTATTCGTGTGTATTCACATTAATTTTGGCTTCTATTTATATGAGGGGGGAGTAGCAGGAGATAAGGCTGTTTCCCTTTGGTGGCTTTACTGGAAATGACAGAAAGAAACGTGTGTTATAAAAATAGGATGTTGGCTACTGTACAAGATAAGGTGTATGCAGTATACCATGAGTATTCTGCATGTACCTTTTTTAGGAAAAAAGGATGCAAATAGATTGACTTTATCTCAAATTTCATTTAATATTATAATGATTATAATAACTACTATAATAAATAAAGATTAAAGGAGGAGCTCAGCTATGAAACGAGTACTCACTCGGGACCGTACATATTATAAGAGCCTCATTTTTCTAGCGCTTCCGGTAGCCGCACAAGGCCTGATAGCGTTCCTTGCATCCTTTGCGGACAATCTGATGGTCAGCTCTATGGGAGATGTTGCAGTATCAGGCGTATACTTCGCTAGTCAGATTAATGTTTTTGTGCAGATGTTCACCAGTGGTATCAGCGGTGTCATTTTGATCCTTTCAGCACAATACTGGGGGAAAAAAGACACAGTAAATATCAAAAACACCATCGCTATCGGTATACGCTTTTCTCTTATCTTCGGTGCCGTTGTGACTTCTATCTGTCTTTTGTTCCCAGGAGCTGTGATAGGGATATTTACATCAGATCCAGCAATCATGCGGGAAGGCATCATATACTTGCGTGTTGTCTCTTGCTCATATTTATTCTTTTGTATAACACAGGCATTGCTCTGCTCAATGCGTGCGATAGAATCCCCATCCATCGGTATGGCAATTTCATTAATATCGCTTTGTATTGACGTCAGCCTAAATGCTTTGTTTATCTATGTATTCAAGTGGGGTGTATTTGGGGCTGCGCTATCAACCTTGATAGGCCGTGTGATTGAAACCCTTGCGATTGCAATTTATGTATTTCTTCTAGATAAAAGGCTAAAATTAAGGTTCACTGACCTACTTCGAACAGATCAGTCGCTCATGGGTGATTACTTACGATATGGGCTGCCGCTTATTGCAGGTGAGGTCGTATGGAGTGTAAACACTATGGTTAACTCCATTATCTTCGGGAAGTTCTTCGACGCATCTGTTGCCACGGCGGTATCAATAGCAAATACCATGGGTACACTTGCTTTCATAACGATTTCGGGACTTGCTTCTGCTGTAGGTATCATTACCGGCAAGACGATTGGTGCTGGAAAATACGAGCTTATGAAGGAGTATGCACGAACAACGCAGGTAATCTTTCTGTTCGTAGGTTTGCTTTCCGGTGCGTTGGTTGCGAGCCTTAGCAGGCCATTTGTCGGGTTGTATTCCGGTAATATAGATAGTGGAATCAGTCAAGCAGCAGCGAGAGAAGCTATTCTCTTAATCAGCGTTCTTTCTATCACTATTATAGGAAGTGGATACCAGATGCCATGTCTTTTTGGACTGGTAAAGTCCGGTGGAGACATATCCTTTGTATTCAAGAATGATACGATTTTTGTATTTTGTATCGTACTCCCTTCTGCACTAATCTCTGCATGGTTGGGTGCACCTGCATGGTGGGTCTATGCCTGTCTAAAGTCGGATCAGATATTAAAGTGCTTTGTTGCAGTTGTTAAAATCAACCGGTTTAATTGGATGAAAAATCTTACACGAGCCACATGACGAATTTGACTTGATGTAGGGATGCCTGAATAAGCCAGTTAAAATAAGATGATTGATTATGAGAGGATGTGATTTTATGGGCGTTAATATGCTTGATATGAAACAAAGCAACGCTCTTACTGTACTTTGGGCTCTACGTTCCTGTAAAACATCCACAATCAAAGAGATAGCCCAAATAACAGGACTTAGCTTCGCTACCGTTTGTAATGTATTAAATGGCTTTGTGGAAAGCGGGGAGGTAATACTGGGAGATATGCATAGTGCTACGGGCGGTAGGCCATCACAAGCTTACACCTTTCAGGCAGAATATGCCCATGTACTTGCGTTGTCAACGAGGATACGAAACGGAAAAAATATCATTAGTGCCAGTGTAGGAAACCTATACGGAGAGGTCGTTTGGAAAATAGAGCAAAGCTTTGATACAATACAACTAACGAGTTTTGAAGCCATGATAGAGTCTTCTTTGCAGGCATACCCATCAATATGCATTGTTGCATTTTCACTTCCGGGTATTGAACGTAACGGTGTAATTTTGATTAATGATTATCAAGAATTAGTAGGTATTTCTTTTGCTGAACATTTCCAAACGAAATATCAGTTGTCTGTAGTGATTGAAAACGATGTCAATACAGCAGTATTTGGCTATTCCAGAAAGACAGAAGCAGTATCCGTCATTGTAGGAATCTACTTCCCAAGGGCTTTCGGTCCTGGTGCAGGCACTGTAATAGATAAAATTATTCTAAAAGGATCCAAAGGATTTGCAGGCGAAGTATGCCTATTGCCTATAGGCATTGACTGGCTATCCGTTAATTATGAAAATCCACTAGAGGTTGGAGCTGCTATATCCAAATTGATAAGTATATTCTGTGGCACCATAAATCCAGACCGTGTAGTTTTATACGGAGATTTCTTTAACGATGCTATAATTGAAGCCATTCAACAGGAAGCACCCTCACAAGAGATCCGCAATATATTTCCAGATATTGATTATACCAGCGATTTAGACGAGGATATTATCTCTGGTTTGTTTGCACTGGCCTTATCTGAATATCAATACGGTGTTCGAGGAAAATACCAACAGTGGAATAAATAAATTAACGTAGCGACCACATATATGTAATACCATTATTGTCACCCTTCTTAGTCGTATTGCCATGGCATACATCCAAAATAAATTGAATCAAGCGGGGGCTGACTGTATTTTATTAAAACTTTAGTAATCTGGAGGAAATAAAATGATTCAATTATTATTAGCAGTAATTTACTTATCTTTTATCAGTCTTGGCTTACCAGACTCTCTGCTTGGATCGGCATGGCCGACAATGTATAGAGAATTCAATATACCGATTTCTTATGCAGGTATCATCTCTATGATTATTGCCGCCGGTACAATAGTTTCCAGTTTACAAAGCGACAGGCTTACCCGGAAACTGGGAGCGGGTAAAGTTACTGCGATCAGTGTAGGTACGACAGCAATTGCTTTGTTTGGTTTTTCCATCAGCCCATCCTTCTGGATGCTGTGCCTTTTTGCAATTCCCTATGGTCTCGGTGCAGGAAGTGTTGATGCTGCACTTAACAATTACGTAGCTCTGCATTATTCAAGCCGTCATATGAGTTGGCTGCATTGTATGTGGGGTGTCGGCGCTTCTCTTGGACCATATATCATGGGGTATGCTTTGACCGGTGGGCAGAGCTGGAACATGGGTTACCGATATATTGCAATTCTTCAGGTTGTTCTTACCGTTATTCTGGTAATCAGTCTGCCGCTCTGGAAAAAGCGTACAACTATTGTTCACGGAACCGATGACAGTAATGTGGGAAAAGCCCTTTCGCTCAGGCAGATAATTCGTATTTCAGGTGCGAAAGAAATTATGATAACTTTTTTCTGCTATTGTGCTTTGGAACAGACAGCGGGGCTATGGGGCAGTAGCTATCTGGTACTGCATTATGGAGTAACACCTGAAGATGCGGCACGATTTGCAGGCCTTTTCTTCTTGGGAATTACGATTGGTCGGGCTGTTAGTGGCTTTGTGACCATGATCCTGAATGATACAAATATGATACGACTGGGACAGATACTGATTTTCGTCGGTCTACTTGCATTTATTAATCCTTCTGCGAAAGAACTTGCCAAAGTAGGACTGGTGATCATCGGGCTTGGATGTGCTCCGATCTATCCTTGTATTATTCACTCAACGCCGGAACGATTTGGTGCTGATAAGTCACAGGCTATTATCGGGGTTCAAATGGCAAGTGCTTATGTGGGAATTTGCCTGATGCCACCGCTGTTTGGATTAATTGCAGATAACATAAGCATTTCAGCATTTCCAGTTTACTTATTCCTGCTATTGGCAGTAATGATCTTTATGCACGAAAGAACTGTATTAAAAAGAAAGAAAGGAGAGGTGAGTTAAAGACAGGTTGCATAATATGAATTGGATTCGCATGTGAGATTCATTAGCAAAATGGGATAAGTAACAAAAACTAAGCATAAAGAGAGACACCCGCTTCGAAGTATAATTTAATTATAGTTTGTAGTTATATATTTTATTAGGCTATAAGAAACAAGGGGAATCCGTATGAAATTAAATTTCTTGAAATTAATATGTTTTTTGGGATTTCTAACAATTTGCCTAGTGGGTTGCCAAAAAATAAATAATAAAAAAATTAATGAACCCCCTACTCCATTGATTGAAAAAAAAGAGCTTTCTTCAGTCAGTACAGCAGCACCACAGCAAGAAATAATTGAACCTATTGAAACCAAAGTAATTGAGATAGATTTAAGTTCTTATTTTGGTGAACATAATGGAAGTGCTGTATTCTATAGTCCTATGAATAACCTTTACAAGGTGTATAATCTTGAGGCATCAAAGGAACAACGTTCGCCATGCTCAACGTTTAAAATTGCCTCTACATTAGCAGCACTGGAATATGGAATTATTACAGAGGATAATTCTTTGAGACTATGGAGTGGCGAGGAGTTTTGGAACAGTTCATGGAATAAGGATATTTCACTAGACGAAGCTTTTAAAGTATCCTGTGTTTGGTATTATCGAATGTTAATTGATGAAATAGGTCAAGACAGGATGCAATCATTTATTAATTCGTTAGAATACGGAAATAAAGATATATCTGACTGGGAAGGAAAACTTAACCAGAACAACAATAATCGAGCTTTAACTGGTTTTTGGATCGAAGCTTCGCTAAAAATTTCACCATATGAACAGGTAGAAATGTTAGAAAGAATTTTTGGCTCCGCAACAATCTTTACGAATGAGAACATTACTGTATTAAAGAGAATAATGTTTGTTGAACAAGATGTAACACCTATAAAAATCTATGGTAAAACTGGTTATGGGAAGCAAAAAAATGTTAGTTTGGACTCATGGTTTGTTGGAATGTTTGAAAATGATTCTGAACTAGAATACTTTGCAATTCATTTATCAGAATCAGAAAATCCTGAAGTTACGAGTGCTTATGCAAAAAGTATAGCGATACAAATGATTGCAGATAAGTTTAACTGATGAAATTGTATAAAAGTTAATTTGGATTATGATATATTTTGATAAATACAAATGTTTTTTACAGTGATTAGAAGTTAAAATAAATGCATATTTATTAAGATCAAAGATTAACATACTTTGATCTTTTTTAATTGAGAAGTATTTAATCGAATATTTATAGTTTTATATTGATAGTAACACAAAACGAGGATGTGAGAGTATTTAGTATATTTTATACAAACAAACAGATCCGAAGATAATGTAAATAGCAGAAACACCTATAGTATAAAAAATATATCTTTGATGTATGTTGTATATTAATAATAATATATACGAATATCAAAAATAATTAGACATATTGACAAAACATCTGAAATAATATATGATAAGAAAGTTAAAAAAGGTCGAAATAACAAGAATATAGTACTTTCAGCTTTCAGATTACGATATGAATAATATAAAACAATAGCAATATCTACTAACCGAATTGGTAAAACCTGTTAACATAGCAGTGGGGACAAATTGGTTATTTGATAAATCTGCTTTTATATAGATAAGTCAATATATTACATTCAATACTTAAGAGGAGACTACATGAAAGCACAAGAAGTTAAAAGTAAAATGAAAAGCGCGAAGTTAAATTATGCAGTAGGTGAGAAACCAGGAATTTTTACCGCCATTGTATTAGGATTTCAGAATATCCTTACAGCTTTCAGCGGAATTATTGCTGTTCCATTGATTATAGCCGGAATAGCTGGATGTGATGTCAAAGATACTGCATATATGGTATCGGCCGCATTACTTGCATCAGGAATTGCATCAATTATTCAATCCTGGGGATTTGGGCCAAAGAAATTTCGTATTGGAGTAGGTCTTCCAACCGTTATGGGAACTGACTTTGGTTTTGTTCCGCCGGCGAATGCAATAATTAACACAATGGGTGGTGGATTACCGGGATATTTTGGAGCATCAATTCTGGGAGCAATATTTGAATTCATATTGAGCTTTTTTGTAAAACCTTTAATGAAGGTATTTACACCTGTTGTAACTGGAACAGTTATTGCACTGATGGGTATGTCTATGATGCCAGTTGCCTTTGATTGGATTGGTGGTGGTGTTGGTAATGAAAGTTATGGAAATCCATTGTTCATTTTAATTGCAGCAATTGTATTTATAGTAATATTACTTTTAAACCGGTATGCAAAAGGAATGATTAATACAGCAGCAGTTATGATTGGTATAATTGTAGGATATGTTATTTGTATACCTTTGGGCTTTGTTGACTTTTCGCAGGTTGCAAACGCAGGATGGATTCAATTACCGGAAATTGCACATTTTGGAATTGATTTTAATATAAAATTTGTTATACCATTTATCGCAGGTTATTTAGTTACCGTAATTGAGACTGTTGGTGTTATGGAAACACTTGGTGAAGTTACGGAAGTTAAACTTACAGGTGATGATATTGTTGCTGGTGTAAGAGCAGATGCGGTTAGCTCAATCGTTGGTCCATTTGTTGGTTCCGGACCTGCACAGACATTCAGTCAGAATGTTGGATTAATTCCACTTACAAAATGTGCATCACGTTTTGTTGCTATTATTACAGGAGCTCTATTAATCCTTATGAGCCTTTTCCCTAAGTTTTCAACCGTAGTCTCTATTATGCCTTCCTTCGTACTCGGTGGAGCCGGAATATTAATGTTTGGAACGGTAGCTATTTCTGGTATCAAAACATTATCAACGGTTAAGTTTTCAAACAGAAATTTATTAATTATTGCAAGTTCACTGGGAATAGGATTAGGAGTTACATTTAGACCTGATGTAGTTGCACAACTTCCAGGAATCTTAAGTAGCCTTTTTGGATCAGGAATATCAGCCGGTACAATTGTTGCCTTAGTTTTAAGCTTACTTCTTAAAGATGAGCCTGATTCTGAAGTTGAGTAGAATGAAATCTTCAATATATATTATTTAGATGATTACATAAGATAAGGTAAGGACATTCTGTCGAAAGCTTTCTTTCGAAGGAGTCCTTACCTTATTTACTTTAGAGAATTAATTATTTTATAGAAAAAACGGCAGAATATTGTGTAAAAATGTATTGGTAAGATTACAATAATAGAGTGCATTATTAACACGAAATCACACCTATTTGAATATAATTTAGTAAAACAGTATTCAGAGAGAAGGATGTAACATGGAGGATTATAACGATTCTAAATATGAACCACTGGAAGGTAAAGATATTTGTGAGAAAGAAAAGGAAGCTTTTATTACCTGTGAAAAAATTGTACACCAGAAAACAAGAGTCTCATTACCTATATCAGTCGAACCATTTGTTGTACCTGGAAAAATAAGAAATAGATGCTGCGGTACTACCAAGGTATCTATTGATCCTTTCAACGAATGTAAGGATAACTGCAATAACGTAATAACGCAAGAAATCTGTATAGAAATTCCTCTTAAGTTTGGAGTAGTAATCGAAATAAAAGATAGCTTTGCAGAGTGTGAGGCACCTTCTATTGAAGATACTTGCTGTGACTAGAAACCGGAAAACCATATAATGAACACTTCGTAATATACCACCCATTTCACTTAGTAGAACAACATCTTTCCAAAAACCGCGGAAAGTCGTAGCAAGAAAAGGTATTTTGTAAATGGAAATATATAATAAATAGTATACTAAATGGCTAATAAGCGTGATATTGCTTACATTATGGCATAGTATACTTACTAAATTTTATAATAAATCTCTGCAGCTGTAAGTTAACGGATTTCTCTAAAGCTCAAATAATGAAGCCGACTTATATCTTGTTTTACATTGTAATTCGAGATTTCAGCCGGCTTTTGTTTTAATTAGAGTCTTTTACCGGATCAAGTAGTTATTAATATTCTGGAAGGAGTAGAAGCGAGATGTTTTCATTCACACCTACAAGTTATAGAAAATTATAATTCCGTTACTATATTTTAATAAAACCCTTTATTTACAGTTCTAAATAATCTATAATGTTATAGAAAATCAAGCTAATTAGTTATAAGATAAAAGAATAAATATAATATTTGTAAGGAATAGAGAATAATCTCTTTTCCTTATTTTTTTATTCATAATTAATAATATAATATTGATTAATGACAAAATATGGTATAATAAATCTAATGTCGTTGCAAGAAAATGAACTACTGATAATAGCAATAATCCTGCTAATAAAAGTCAAGACAGTCAGATGTCTGGAAGGAATGGAAGTAACCATGAAAATATTTATAAAATTAATCTACTCCATTATCGTTTTTTTAACAGCTAATATGTACAATTTATACATAATAAAAGAATACTGGTACCTCGCAATATTACTGGTAGCCTGCTTTGCATTGATTAACATATTTCCGTCGTTTCATAATAGGAATAGCCCGACGATCAGACTGAAGATTTGTGGTGACGGATGTGAACTCCTCATGATATTTCTCATCTCGTCAGTATTATCAGCAACATATTTTATTGTTACCCGCTATCGATTATTTTACCTTTTAGTAGTGATCATAGTTGAAGCAATCGTTTTTTGGAATGGGATTATTCGGGTATATTGCACTTCTACGCAGCTTGGCATCAAATGGCGTCTTATCGGTATTATCTGCGGTTTGATTCCCTTGGTCAATCTGATTGTTTTGCAGAAAATTATCAGTGTTACTTCAAAAGAAACCGCATTTGAAAGTGAAAGAATTACTATAAATAAAAAACGTGAAGACAATCAAAGTTGTAGAACGAAATATCCCTTACTTTTCGTGCATGGCGTTTTCTTCCGTGATTCTAAGTACTTCAATTATTGGGGGAGAATCCCGAACGAACTCAAACAGAATGGTGCAGTGCTTCATTATGGCAACCACCAATCCGCCGCATCGGTTGTAGACAGCGGACAAGAACTTGCCGAAAGAATTCGTCAGATTGTTGTAAGTACCGGATGCGATAAGGTAAATATTATTGCCCATTCAAAAGGTGGATTAGATTGCAGATATGCAATTAGCAAACTTGGTATTGAAGATTATGTTGCCTCACTTACAACGATCAATACACCTCATTATGGATGCTTGTTCGCAGATTATCTGCTTTCCAAGATTCCTGAAAAGTCCCGAAACTTTATTGCGTGGAAATACAATGCCGCACTGAAAAGATTCGGCGACAGCAGTCCTGACTTTTTAGCCGCAGTGAATGACTTAACCGCTTCTTCCTGTAAACAACTAAACGATACCGTATTGGATATCCCTGGTATCTTATATCAGAGCGTCGGGTCGAAATTGAATGCTGCAATCGGTGGTAGGTTTCCCCTTAACTTCTCTTATCCTCTTGTAAAATATTTTGACGGTGCAAACGACGGTTTGGTATCAGTCAATTCTTTCGGATGGGGTGAAGCAAAAGTGATTTTAACCACCGAAGGCCGCCGCGGAATTTCTCATGGGGACTTGATAGATTTGTACCGTGAGAACATAGAAGGATTTGATGTGAGAGAATTTTACGTTAGTTTGATCAATGGGTTGAAAGAACGCGGATTATAAAGAATAGCAACTGCTGTTAGGCGAAGCGAAAATTAAATGGTATAAGTTTATAGTCCCAGAAAAGAATGTTTTTGAAATGAAAAAAGGTAACGAATAACAAAATGTTTCATAAAGCATAAGCTTAATTGGCGCATTATTGATTCTGAAAAATGTTGTAGGTTGCACCATCGAGATGCCTGGTGATATCATATGGATGGATGTTTAAGAAAGTGGTGAAACCAATGGTAAAATAACTAAATGATTCTCTAAATACTCTAAGCATATTATACGACAAAGTTATATATTATAAGGGAGGTTCCAAAATGTGTACAAGTTTTGCAGTATACAGTCAAGAAAAAGCTATTTATGGTATGAATTTCGATACTGATGAAATTGATTTAAAACTAAAAGTCAATAGTTATAATGATATGAACTTATTTTACTTTTCAGGCTTATTAGATAACAAATACAGGGATATCGCTGGTTTTAATAGTGAGGGTCTTTTTATCTGTACTCAAGCAGTAGAATATAGTCCGGGTTTTAAATCAAGTTGTAATGAAAATGATTGGTTTGCTTTTGATATTTTTGATGAGGCGCTAAAGAAAACAAGAAAAACATCTGATTTTTATGAAGTTCTTAATAAAAGAGTAATCTCGTATCCTAGAAATCCATTATTCCCAGATTTAGGGCTACATACTATTATCGCTGATAAAGCTGGAGATGCATTTATTCTGGAAGAAGGAATAAATACAAATATAATAAATAAAATTAATAATGATTTTATTATTATGACTAATTTCCCAAATGGAGATTTCCAGGAAACAAATTATGATAAAATATACGGATGTGGTGCTGACAGATATATTTGTGCTCATGAATATATCTGTAATAATATTCATAGCTTTGGAATAAATGAAGCTTTTGAGGTTTTAAAAAGAACTTTTCAGGATACATCTTCTCAGGCACCAACGTTGTGTTCAATAGTATTTGAACCATTAAAAAATGAAGCTTATATTAGTTTAAAAATAGATTTCGATAAAAAATGGAAGATTTCTATTGCTGAAAAAACAATTCAATCATTGGATGGGTTTTTGAACAATAATAAAATTCAATTTACAAATGGAGAAATATTTGTGAAGGATCTTATTAACCTATATAAGTGAAGATATAAAGATAATCAATTGATAAGACAAAAATGTTACCAGATTTACTTTCTCTGACACCTTAAGAGAAATAAACTTTAAATAAGAATTTTGATGGATATATATACTTGGAAGTTTGAATATATCACAAGTAGAACATTCAAAACAGGATTCAGGCGTCATATTTGATTAAATTGCTGCTGTATTTTTCTTCTCCAGACAGAATCCGATCATAGTAGGCCTGTTTCTGATCGATATAATCGATGCTATTATTAATGGCATCGATTTCTTTAAGGAGAAGCTCTTTTTTCTGAGCCAGCATTTCTTTTCTTTGTGTGATTGAATCAGGTCCAATTAGACAAAGATTCATATATTCTTTCAACTCGGTAATGCTGAGTCCGCATGCCCGTAAACATTGGGTGCCTTTTAGCCAGTCAACGTCTCTGTCATCGAAAATACGGTGATTATTCTCATCACGTTTTACATTTGGAATCAGTCCTTCATTACAGTAGAAACGTAAAGCTTCATAGGTAAGACCAACCATATCGCTGACGTCTTTCATTTTATACATAATAGAATAAATCCTTTCTGAATTATATTTGGTTCAAGTGAACTGATTAAGTGATACGGATTTAGTACTTCAAAATAGAAATTAGTTTGTATTTACAATATTTTTATTAACTTTCTCTTGACCTGTAGTAACTACAGGGTGCTATGCTGTTATTATACTCGAAATAATATGAAAAATCAATTCCTATAAAATAAACAAACAAGGAGGAAATCTTATGGATTATGTAACATTAAATAATGGAGTGGAAATGCCAATATTAGGCTATGGTGTCTTTCAGATACCTGATATGGAAGAATGTGAGCGATGTGTACTGGATGCTATTGATGTTGGATACAGGCTGATTGATACAGCTCAAAGCTATGGAAATGAACGGGCTGTAGGAAATGCGATTAAAAGAGTAGTGTACCGAGAGAAGAATTGTTCATCACAACGAAATTGTGGATCAGTGAATTGGGATATGAAAAGACAATAAAATCGATCGAAGGTTCATTGGAGCGTCTTCAGCTTGAATACATCGACCTTCTTCTTATTCATCAACCGTTTAATGACTATTATGGTGCATACCGCGCTATGGAAGAGTTTTATAAGGCAGGAAAACTTCGGGCTATTGGAGTGAGTAACTTCTATCCTGACAGACTAATCGATTTTGTGAAGTTTAACGAGATTACACCTCAGGTGAATCAGGTGGAGGTTCATCCGTTCCATCAACAAAGAAAAGCCCATGAAATAATGAAAAATAAAGGTGTACAGATTCAAGCGTGGGCGCCATTTGCAGAAGGAAAGAACAATCTGTTCACCAATCCGTTGTTGACAGAAGTTGGCCAGAAATATGGAAAATCCGCTGCACAGGTAACCCTGAGATTCCTAATTCAGAGCGGTGTATCTGTACTGCCTAAATCTGTAAAAAAGGAAAGAATGATTCAGAATATAGATGTTTTTGATTATGAATTGTCCCAGGAAGATATGGATAGGATCAAGACACTGGATAGTGATGACTCATCATTCTTCTCACACCAGGACCCTGAAACGGTCGAAAGACTTGTTAATCTTGTGAGAGAATTTTAAAATCACTGAATGGAAAGAATGAGGTAAGATATGAAAGTCTTATTAATTAACGGAAGCCCAAATGCAAAAGGCAGTACCTATACAGCCTTAAATGAAGTAGCAACAGCCTTAAACAGCATGAGTGTAGAAACAGAGATTGTACATGTTGGGCATAAAGACATCAGAGGCTGTATCGGATGCCGTAAATGTAAAACGATTGGTAAGTGTGTATTTGATGACATTGTCAATGAGACAGCGCCTAAATTTGAAGCCTGCGACGGTATTGTCATCGGAACTCCTGTATATTTCGCATCGGCCAACGGAACAGTGGTATCTTTTATAGATCGCCTTTTCTACAGTGTTCCTTTTGACAAAAGGATGAAGGTCGGGGCATCCGTTATAGCACTTCGAAGAGGAGGGGCATCGTCCACCTTTGATGAGATGAATAAATACTTCACCATATCAGAAATGCCTGTTGTGTCCAGTGGATACTGGAACAGCGTTCATGGTCATAACGCAGAAGAGGTGAAACAGGATCTTGAAGGTATGCAGGTCATGCGAACCCTTGGTAAGAATATGGCATTTCTGATGAAAAGCATAGAACTTGGCAAGAAGGAATTAGGTCTGCCTGAAAGAGAAGAGAGAGTGTTTACTAATTTTATTCGATAAAAACAATTAATACAGATATGGGTATTGGAGGTTTTGGTATGAAATATGTGAATTTAAACAATGGTGTTAAGATGCCGATTCTTGGCTTTGGTGTCTTCCAAGTACCTGACAAGGATGAATGTAAACAGTCAGTGTTGGATGCAATACGTGCTGGTTACCGTTTGATCGATACCGCTGCTTCCTATACAAATGAAGATGCGGTGGGAGAAGCGGTACGGGAAGCGATTGAAGAAGGCATCTGCACCCGAGAGGAATTGTTCATCACGTCTAAAATGTGGGTACAAGATATGGCCAGTTATGATACGGCAAAAGCTGCTATTCATGCGTCTTTGGAGAAGACCGGGCTGGAATATCTGGATCTTTATCTGCTTCATCAAGCGATGAAGGATTATTTTACCGCATGGCGTGCTATGGAAGACGCATATGAGGAAGGGAAGTTAAAAGCAATTGGTGTTTCCAATTTTTATCCTCATGTGCTGACGAACTTTTGTGAAACCGTGAGAATAAAACCGATGGTTAACCAGGTGGAGCTGCACCCGTACTTTACCCAGGAGGAAGCTTTGGAGACAATGCGTTATTATGATGTCATACCAGAGGCATGGGCGCCCTTGGGCGGAGGCCGGTATAATCCATTCGAAAATGATATGCTTAAGGACATTGCAGCAGCTCATGGAAAGACCGTCTCACAAATTATCCTGCGCTGGAACGTACAGCGAGGTGTCATCGTTATCCCGAAATCCACTCATAAGGTAAGGATAGAAGAAAACTTCGATATTTGGGATTTCGTTTTGACGGAGAAAGAGATGCAGCAGATCAGTTCCCTCGATATGGGATATGTGGGTACAGCCATCAAGCATTTTGATCCTGAATTCGTACGTATGTGTAATAATAGAAAGATACATGACTGACAGAACGAAGATGATAGATATTCCCTCAGTTTTAATAAAGAAGTATAACAGCTTATTATAGATCAATAGTTTTACAAAGAAAGGACATATTATGGAAAAAAGAAAAATAGGTAATGTATTGGTATCACCGGTAGGAATGGGCTGTATGGCCTTATCTCATGGCTATGGTCAGATTCCTGAGGAAGGTTATAGTATTGAAGCGATTCGCAAAGCTTATGACTTTGGCTGTACATTCTTTGACACGGCCGAAAAATACGGGAGTCAGCTTTATTATACGGGACACAATGAACAAATCGTCGGAAAGGCAATTGAACCGTTTCGTAAGGAGATCGTTCTTGCAACAAAACTGTTTATCACTCCTGAGGAGTACAAGGAAGGACTGGAAGAGGCAATCCGCCGTCATTTAAAGAAATCCCTTGAAAATCTGCGCACAAACTATTTGGATTTATACTACCTGCATCGTGTCAACAAAGAGGTGCCTTTGGAAGAGGTTGCCAAAGTTATGGGTAAACTCATCCGGGAAGGATTGATTACTGCCTGGGGATTGTCACAGGTTGCCAAAGAGACATTGGAAATTGCCCATCGTATCACTCCTGTAGCAGCAGTGCAGAATTTATATAATATGCTTGAACGTGACTGTGAACAGGAGATTTTCCCTTTTTGTCTGGAGAATGATATTGCAGTAATACCTTTCTCACCGGTAGCAAGCGGTTTACTTTCGGGTAAGATTACAACAGATACAGAGTTTGAAAAAGTGGACGATGTGAGAAACTGGGTGCCTCAACTTTCTGAAGAAAACCTTGCAGGCAACCAGGCGATCGTTGAAGCGTTGACCCGTTTTTCTGAAAAAAAAGGTGCAACAAACGCCCAAATTGCCATGGCATGGATGCTGAAAAGATATCCTAATGTCATCCCGATTCCGGGTTCAAAGAATCAGGAGCGCATTATCGAAAATCTGGGTTCCTGGAATGTCGTCCTAAGTGACAACGAATTCAAGGAACTTGACGCTATGGTGGACCGGTTTGAAGTACACGGTCACCGTGGAATCGTCCAGTTTGCATAACTGAGTGTTAACATTAAAATATTTAGGAAGACTTTGTAAAGTTTAATTTCCTACGTGATCTGTATTAGAATCATCAAGTATTAAAGCTTAAATGCTGGATGTATTATTTTTCTATAACAATTTTCTGTCAATTGTTATAAATGTTAGGGTATAACTTATATTAATAAATTCATGAAAGACTTGATTTTTAAGGCTTTTTTGATTATAGTTTTTAGAAAATATTTTTATCCAAAATAAAAATAATCAATTTATTAAATCAATATGTAAAGATATAACACCAGATATTAATGGATAAAGGTATTTTACTTAATCTATCAATCCATGTTTCCTCATCATTAGTGATAAATGAATATAATATAAGGCAAAGACATGTTGATAATATGATTAGTAAGAAAAATGAATTAGGTATCCACAGTGACCATCGACAACTAATTCAGTGGATATAAGTAAGTAAAACATACACTATCTATTCGTTAAACAAGTGTTTTGCGAATAGTATGATATAAAGTAAATCACTCTCATTTTACATAATGAGGCCACAAATCTGGTAATATTAAGGACTCTAAAGCGTTAAAAAGACGCTAATCTATTTACTAAGCTTCTAATCTATATAAAAAAAGGATAAATAAGTGGTTACAAGTATCCATTTCAATTAAACAGCAAAAATAAAACTAACTAATTGAGTTGGTTTATATTAAATTACGGACATAAAAGAGGTAAAATATTGTGTTTCGGACATGAAAATGGTTACATGTCGATGAATGATTGATTGTTCTGTTATTACGAACGCTTATACATAATTAAATATTATTTTTTCTAAATATTATAGCATCGCCTTTTAATATTCCTCCTTGAGAATTCAGTGCATATTCAATCAAGTTTTTTGCTGCTTCTCGTTTTTCAGGTATTGAATATATAGAGCTTAATAGTGTTTCAATATATTTATAACAGTCAAAACATTGTAATTTCAAATAATTAATCATTTTCTTTCTTGTTTGATTCCACAAATTATTATTTTCGATTAGAATTGGTAACGCGTTTGTAATTAGTAATGAAGTTATATAATTAAATGTAATATCATCATCAACATCCAATAAATCTTTATATATTTCAGTTAAGTCTGACCGTTTCTTAGTTCTATATCCTTCATTTTCCCACTGGGGATTTATGGGTGGACCATCATCTAGAATTATTCTCGCATCACTAATTAATTGTTCGGTTACGGAAATTTTATCAAACAAGACAATTCCGTTCGCTAACGCAAAAAGCATGGGTATTTCTCTTTTTTCAATAAAATTCTGCAAAAACTTTATATGCATTTCAACGAACTCTAAAGTAATATCATATCTTACTGTATGTCTTTTTTGAAGATAATCTTCATTAATTATTGCCAAAAGGTCTATATCGCTATTAGCGCTTTCCTCATTTCTTGATACTGACCCGTATAATATTAACGCCAAAACATTATTATCATGATATAATTCTTGAGTTATTTCTTCTACTAATTCCTTATGACTAATCATCCTACCACCCCATACATGAAATATAAATATCCAGTTACCTATAGTTAATTTTTCTCTTCGTTAAATCAGTATAATCTAATATTTTATCATAACACATTAGAAATAATTTATTAAAATAGTAAAAAACTTTTAAATATGATTAGTATTTATTGCAGACTCTAATGTTAGATAAAAAAGTTTCTCACGAGCCGTCAGATTTGTAAACCAGTTCCTATCGTTATAGTTTGATAAATCAAAAAGTATATCGCAGCTGTATAGCAATTGTGCAAATTTTATTCCTCTAAATTGTGCAACTGCCGCCATCGTAGCACACTCCATCTCAACTACTTGACAGCCCTCTTCTCTCCGATATTTAATCATATCTGGGGTTTCTCTGAACAAAGCATCAGTAGTCCATGTTTTACATTCAAGATAAGGTACATCGTTGTCGTTCAATGTCTTCTTAATCATAGAAATCATTTCTACATTCAAATCTATATCACGTGATGGTGGTAAATAATGATATGATGCACCTTCATCACGTAAAGCTTTCACAGGAATAATAACATCGCCAGCAGGAATGTCTACTAAAACTCCACAACCACCGCAAGCAACAATTTTTTTTACACCATAGCTGATTAAGTAATCCGTCATCATAGCTATTGATGCTGAACCTACTACTGCTTGCATTATACATAATTCAATACCTTTATAATCCAATACATATATTGGGAAGTTAGCCATTTCAGACCTGTAATTATGTCTGATTTCGGATTTATGTTTTGTAACGAAATCCTCTAAAACTTCACGAAAAAATGTTATTACACATATCTCTGGTAACAATGCTTTACCATTTCTATTTGGTATTATAACTCC
>JAEYOY010000010.1 GCA_023411215.1 Bacillota bacterium
GAACAAAGTTCACTGTAATTTATGCAGAGAATGATAACATGGCTCGTGGTGCTTGCGATGCTATGGATGCAGCAGGTATTACATATGGTAAGACCGGCGATGTAAAGGTTATCGCTTTTGATGCGAACAAGTGGGCTCTTGAGAAGGTGCTGGCTGGCCAGTTCAACCTTGATGTTGAGTGTAATCCTCTGCATGGACCTCGTATTGTTAAGCTGATTAACTCTCTTGAGGCTGGTGAGACAGTAGCAAAGGATGCTTACGTTGATGAGGAAATGTTTGACACCACTACCATCACTCAGGAAATTGTTGATGCACGCAGCTATTAATACTTGATGAAAAAGCATTTGCGAAGCGGATGGTTTTTCATACATGCTTTATTAAATGTCTATTAAGCTGACTTTATGAAACACATGATATAAGAGTTTGCTAAGTGAAATGTTTGAATAGATATTTCATGATTGACTGCAAGGCTAGTATTCATGAGTAGAGTTAGTGATTACATTGAAAATCTTATGGTTTTCAAGAAATAACAAGGTAAGATATTGATTATAATGCGCGGCGCCGAGTATGTGGATATTGTTCGCAGATTCCAGCACCGCGCATTTGTCTAATCATAGAAATGGTAGAGAGATATCTAAATACATGATTCAAAAATGTCTGCTGAGCTGACATTTTAAAATATCGTACCTGAACGGAGGTTTGAATATTATTAGTATGCAAGATAGAGTACTTACAATGCGAGGTATTACAAAGAATTTTCCCGGCGTACGAGCCTTACATAATGTGGATTTTACATTGCTTGAAGGTGAAATTCACGCTTTAATGGGCGAAAACGGTGCTGGAAAATCCACATTAATTAAGGTATTAACCGGAGTATACACGAAGGATTCCGGAGAAATCTGTATTAAAGGAATTAATAAGACGGTTCATATCAAGTCACCTCAGGAGGCTCAAAAGCTTGGAATAAGCACGGTGTATCAAGAAATTACATTGTGTCCGAACCTAACGGTTGCTGAGAATCTGTTTATTGGAAGAAGTGATGATTTGTTCATCGATTGGAAGAAGAACAATAGCAGGGCGGATCGTATTCTAAAAGGTCTGGGGATACCGGCAAAAGCAACTCAGCAATTATCAAATTGCTCCATAGCGGTTCAACAAATGGTGGCAATTGCCCGTGCCGTGGATATGGACTGCAAGGTTTTGATACTTGATGAGCCCACCTCATCCCTTGATGAACAGGAAGTGGCTAAGCTGTTTGCACTGATGCGTGAACTTAAGGGAAGAGGGGTAGGAATCATATTTGTCACTCATTTTCTGGATCAAGTTTACGCCTTGTGCGATAAGATTACAGTTTTGCGTAATGGCGAGCTTGTTGGAGAATATCAGATTAAAGATTTGCCCCGAGTAGAGCTGGTTGCCAAAATGATGGGTAAGGAGCTTGGCGAATTGGCTGACATACATAACGAAGTACAAGCTGACACCGATGACTCGAAAGAGGTAATAATTGTAGCGGAAGAGCTTTCCAGCACTTCAGGTATTAAACCGTTTAATTTCACTGCATATAAGAGCGAGGTAACAGGCTTTGCAGGGCTGCTTGGCTCTGGACGTAGCGAGTGTGTACGTGCAATCTTTGGTGCAGATAAGGTCATCAAGGGCAAGTTGAGCATCAAAGGAGAGAATGTCAACATTACATCGCCAATAAAAGCAATGAAGAAAGGAATCGGCTATCTATCCGAGGACCGAAAACGGGATGGGATTATTGGCGACTTATCAGTTCGTGAGAATATCATACTTGCGCTACAGGTTATGAGAGGCTTCTTCAGGCCGTTCACTAAAGCTCAAGCACAAGCCTTTGCCGATGAGTATATCAGTCTACTTGGCATTAAAACCGCATCAGCGGATACACCGATCAGTTCCTTATCCGGGGGTAATCAGCAAAAGGTTATTCTCGCCCGCTGGCTCCTTACTCATCCTGATTATCTAATACTTGACGAGCCGACACGCGGAATTGATATTGGAACGAAGGTTGAAATCCAAAAGCTGGTGCTAAAGCTTGCCTCTGAGGGTATGAGTATCACATTTATATCGTCCGAAATTGAGGAGATGCTGCGTACCTGTTCCAGACTGATTGTTATGCGCGACCTATATGTAGTTGGAGAGCTAAAGGGTGATGATATGACGCAGGATAAAATAATGTATACCATAGCGGGGGGGAATAAGACAAAATGACCAGAGACAGTAACAAACTTAATACTGACGGTGTGACATCGGTTCTTAAAGCATTGATCAGACACAAATTGTTCATCCCTATTGCGTTTCTTACATTCCTTTTGTTAATTAATGTTTTCATTAATCCCGGATTTCTGAGAATTAGCTTGGGTAGAGACAGTACCGGTAATCCGGTTCTGATAGGAAATATAGTTAATATCTTGAACAATGCAACTGAACTTGTTATTCTTTCCATTGGAATGACCCTTGTTACGGCTGCTTCCAGAGGGCAGGATATCAGCGTAGGAGCAACAATTGCAATCGTCGGAGGAGTGATTATGCGGGTTCTGTGCGGTAACGAAACTCAGCCGACGCAGTTGCATGCACCAATCATCTTAGCACTCTTACTTGGCTGCCTTGCCGGTATGGCTTGTGGTGCCTTTAACGGTATTCTGGTATCGAAATTTAACATACAGCCTATGGTTGCGACACTCATCCTCTTCACAGCAGGCCGGTCCATTGGCTCTATGGCTATGGGTGGACTGAAACCTAAAGCAGCAGCGGCCTTCGGATATTACGGCAATTTTATTCCGGGATTTCCTGTTCCGACGCCATTACTTATTACGATTGTTGTCATTGCGGTAACATTCCTTGTACTGAAAAAAACGAATCTTGGTCTGTACACCCGGGCGGTTGGAATAAATGACAAATCCTCAAGCCTGAATGGTCTTAATCCTACACTGATTAAGTTTTTGACATTTGTTATTTTGGGTCTTTGTGTCGGTATCGCCGGTTTTGTCCAGTCAAGCAGAGTACAGACGGTAAATCCATACACAATAGTGCCAAGTATTGAGATGGATGTTATTTTGGCAGTCGCTCTTGGCGGCAACTCACTCAGCGGCGGTAAATTCAATATGACGGGCTCCATTATCGGAGCCTATACCATTCAGACCTTAACCTCTATGTTGACCACACTTAATGTCAACACAAATGCCGTTCCTGTCTTTAAGGCAGTAATAATTATTATACTTGTAGTCATACAAACACCGATTGTTAATAGCTTCTTCAGCAAAAAGGTCACTTTTTCCAAATTGACTGCAGGCATTGGAAAGGAGCGTGGTTAGTATGTCATCCTTGAATAAAGCACAAGGTAATAACCATAGTGTAAGCTTTTGGAGCAAGCTGAAACGAGGAGAGTCGCTGACCGATACTGCTTTCTTGCTGACGATTACAGTATCATTGTTTATTGCAATCTATGCTCTCTCCATTCTATTTCTCGGAGATAAAGGCTTCAGTAAGATTCAGATGTTCTTTAATCTTTTCAACGAAAATGCTGCTTTGATTGTAATTGCTTGTGGGCTTTCAATTGTTATGATAACAGGCAGTATTGATATCTCTGTAGGCGGTTCTACCGCACTTATTTGCACGGCTTGCATCGTTTGTCTTAATAATTATGGCTTCAACTTCTATACTTCTCTCGCTCTGGCCTTGGCAATTGGTCTAGCATTTGGTGCGCTTCAAGGGTTTCTTGTCGCATATCTGGAAATGCAGCCCTTTATCGTAACCCTAGCGGGTATGTTCTTAGGTCGTGGTCTAGTAGCCCTGATAGAAGTGAATCAGATACAGGTCGATAATGAGGGTTTTGAGAAGCTGTCAGGCGCGCGGATACTGATTCCCTTTTTAGGCGATGTCAATAAGAAAGGTGTATTTATTCAATCGAAGCTGGAATACGGCGTTATCGTAGCGCTAATTATAGTCTGTTTGATGTTTTGGTTGCTTAAGAAGACAAAGCTCGGACGCAGCTTTTATGCTGTGGGGGGGAATTCACAAAGTGCTCTGATGCTTGGTATCAATGTCAAGAGGACAAAATTTTACGCCCATTTGCTGTGTGGCTTACTTGCTGGTATCGGCGGTTTTCTATATCTTTTCCACACGCGCTCCGGCTCGGTTCAGCAGGCAACGGGTCTCGAAATGGATGCGATCGCTGCATCAATTATCGGAGGTACACTTCTTACCGGTGGTGTAGGTAATGTCTTTGGTACTCTATTTGGCGTATTGACAAGTGGAATTGTATTACTTGTCGTTACAGCAATCGGTAGCCAAGACCCATGGTGGCCTCAGATCACCCGCGCTGCGATGCTCTGCTTCTTTATTGTACTTCAGAGTATTATTTGCTCACGAAAAAAACGCTAATCACATCTCTGTACGGGGGAATTTTGTTATGACACCCAACCGATTCAAAATGATTCGGTTGGGTGTCTTTAATTCATGACGATAGAAAGTACGCGAAGCGTGCTTTCTATCGTTTGCGCGTTAGTACAGTTTATATAGAAAAAAGGTATTATTTTGTCTCTTGCATGATACGAAATGAGTTACAGATAATGCATTCTCTGATTTTGAAGATGTTTAATTATTATTGGTATGATAAAATCATTGGCTGATAAAAAAAGGCCATGCTCTTATAAAATTTTATATTGAAATATAAAAAAATGTGTATTATAATACTTAACGATAATAATTGTAGTGTTACACAACAGTTGTGAATGACAACAATAAACGAATTAGATAAATGTGGAAGGAGAAATTAATATGGATAATATGTCAATTCTAGTACGCTATTGCCGTTCATTCACAGAAAGAAGGCTGAGAGAATTTGATTTGTCTTTTGGAGAACAGATTATCATTATGTTCATATCAACACATGAAAATGTTAACCAGGAAACAATTTCAAAAACATACATGATCGATAAAGGGATGGTAGCTAAAACTTTAGATAGGCTTGAGAAAAAGGGCCTTATTAAGAGAAGGCAGAATCCAAATAACAAAAGAGAGAATATTCTTTCACTACAACAAAAAGGTATCGATGTCTTTCATATAATGAGTGATATATTAGAAGAATGGAACACAATTCTTTATGAAGGAATAAGCAAGGAAGATATTGAGTGTTTGAAGCGCCTTACAGGTAAAATGGTGGAGAATGTTGCAAATTATTTGGATTAGACATTAGAAGGAGGGCGTTAATTAAGATGAAGAACAAGAAATTAAATTTTGGCTTAATCATGGTGATATATCTGTTAGGCCTGTTTATGGGTGCGATTGATACTGGAATTGTAACACCTGCAAGACCTGTAATACAGAATGATTTAGGGGTAAATGAAAATACCGGTATATGGATGATAACTATTTATACCCTTGCTTATGCAGCAAGTATTCCGATTATGGGTAAACTGGCAGATAAGTATGGAAGAAAGTATATTTATTTAACCAGTATTATGTTGTTTGGTATAGGCTCTTTGTTCTGTGGTTTATCTCAAAGCTTTGGAAGCTTTTCAATATTACTTATTGCAAGAGTTGTACAGGCGATCGGAGGCGGTGGAATTCTTCCAATTGCTACAGCTGAGTTCGGTACCACATTTCCAAAGGAAAAAAGAGGGCTTGCACTGGGAATGGTAGGTGGCGTATATGGATTGGCTAACATCTTTGGCGCATCAGCAGGCAGTGCCATCATTGATATATTTGGACAAAATAACTGGCAGTATATCTTTTATATCAATGTTCCAATCACTCTTTTCATCCTGATAGCAGGATTTATCTCACTACCCAATACGAAGGAAGTTAATGTTAAGAAGATTGATTTCCCTGGAATTGCAACATTAACTTTAATGGTACTATCAATTCTATATGGACTTAAGAATATTGATTACTTTAATTTTGCAGCTACATTAAAAAGTACATCGGTATATCCATTTTTGATCATCTTCATCGTTTTGCTACCGATATTTCTATTCGTAGAAAAAAGAGCAGAAGATCCGATAATAAATATATCATATTTTAAAAACATAAAAATTATAATCACACTTTTTATCGCTTTTATCACCGGAATCATTATTATGGGTATGATCTTTGTACCTCAGTTTGCTGAAAATTCATTGAAAATAGCAACTGGTAGCGGTGGATATTTTGTTATTATTTTAGGACTATTTGCAGGCTTGGGAGCTCCATTTTCAGGAAAACTGATTGATAAGTATGGAGCGAAAGTGGTACTTGGACTTGGGTTTATTGCGTCTATATCCGGCTCTGCATTTCTGATATTCTATACTGCCGCACATCCAAGCTTATTTGCAGTAATCATCTGTTTGATTTTACTTGGTATTGGAATTGGCTTCACGATGGGAACGCCGATTAATTATATGATGCTTGATAATACAAGAGTGGAAGAATCAAACTCAGCGCTTGCAACCGTTTCATTAATTCGATCCATTGGAACCGCCATTGCTCCGGCAATCATGATTGGGTTCATTTCGCATGCAGGAATGTCAGTACAAGGTGAAGTAATGAAGCTTCTGCCGAATGAGGTATCTGTTCCGCCATTACCATATGCCGAGGAACTGACGGAGGAGTTCAATCAGTTAAAGGCAGATCCTTCGATGGCAGAGAAGTTGAAAGGGATTGAGATACCGGATTTAACTGCAATGGAGACCATGAAATTTGATATGACTAGTACAGCCGGTAATTTTGAAATGTCTGAGGACATCATCGAGAAGTTAAAAGCCTCCGATGTTACAACCATCGCGGATACATCGAAAGAGATGGCTGATTATATGTTTGCGCAAATGACACCTGGAATTATTGCTAATATAAGCGGTGGAATTGATTCCGGAATCAATGGAATCAATGATTCTATATCAGAAATGACTAAGGCAATGGATAAAATGCAAGCAATTCCATCAATGCAGGAAACAGTCGATCAGATGAACAAAGCAAAGTTAATGATGTCTGATACTGTGGATAAGATGAATACATTAAAAGAGGCACTTCCGGGAGCATTTGATACTGCAAAGACAAATTATTTGGCGGAGATTGACAACAGAAGGGATATAATTGAAAATGAATTTCAAACTACGTTAAATAATGGATTTAAGCAAGTGTATTCTACAGTAGCGATTGCTTCGATATTAGCTATGATTGTGATGATGTTTTATAGGGAAGACAGGAAAAATAAAGGCAGTATAGCTAAGTAATGATAGAGAATACGTTTCGTAATCCTCGTTTTTAGTACAATAGATATTACGCTTAACGAGATTTCTATAACAATATATAGAGAGCCCTCGATATGTGTCAATCAGGACATATCGTGGGCTTTATCTTTTCCTTCTTGATGATATTCTTACTAAATTACAATAAAAAGTATCTTGTTGGAGTACTAAGCCTTAATAGAGAAGACTGGTGAGGTATGAATGGGAAATGCAGATATAATTGAATTGATTGCGAGTGCTCTCTCAGATTACCCTTTTACAGGGGGGACTGCTTCAGTATGGATATCTGGTATTTTAGCCAGGAAATAACCTCTGATTTTTCTTTATAGACAGGAGCGATATGCTCCCAAAGATCTATAAAATGATCATTGATTGATTTTACGAACGTAGGCTCTGTAATGGCTATGTGTATTTCCTGTGTGTTAGGAGCCTCATTGTTTGATTCAAACAACACAGTAATTCTATCTTTTACTACACAACAGAAGTGTTCCATATTCTCGGTATTATTGTAATCCTCTGGAAGAAATGCGATTTTATAGTTCTTATATTTTTGCAGAAGAAAGATAATATTTTCTAAATACTCAATAATATCAAGGGTATCCATATGCATAGATACTATGCCAGCATAGCTATATAATTGAAACTGATGAGTTTTCATTAAATCTTTGATGGAGGCTGCCATATATACATCCCTATATTCATAATTCTGTATATTTGTCAGAAATGCTTTCAACCTTTTTCTATAAAAGGTAACCGCCAAATTCTTGGCATCAGCGGAGAGCTTCTTCTTTTCGATGAATTTTCCGTATAAATGCTCTGGAAGTGTTAGTACACTAAAGCAATATCGATACAAGAAGCGATTCCCAATATTATCTTCACTATCAGCCAGATAATGACTATAATCGGTACGGTCAGTGAAGATTTTCATCAGAGGCTGAGCATATTTTGCAATATATGCATGAAAGTGGCTTTGATATAATTGAATGGCAGACTTATTATTAAAATAAAGACCGCAGTTAATGCCAGATTGTAAATCGGTAGAAAAACAAGAAAGTACTCCAATGTCTGGGACCACAACAAGTTCATCACCGGTTATGATGCTATCATAATTTTTAACATAATATGGGATGAATTTACCTGTTCGAACCAGTGGAATCATGTAGTTCATAATACTAACACTTCTATTTGCATTAGTCTTCATTTTTAATAATAGGTTGATATTCCAGCCATTGGAAATAGCCTTTAGTAAAATCTTTCTCCATTTAATTAAATAGGAGGCGCTTTCTGCATAAATAAAATAACTGTAAGTGATATATATAATATTATTCTCTCTACACTTTTGATTTGCCGCACGTTCTAATAGCTGGAAACTAGCGGTAGTTATAGTATCTTGACCAAAAAGCACCTTGTCTTCATTTGATAATTCTGTATATGTAGAAACGCTTTGCTTTAAAGTGTTAAGCGGGTTATTGGTAGGAACATTAGTTATTTGATTGTTGTTTAATGATTGGATTTTAATTTCTTGTTTCTTTTTCTTACTTAGCTCAATTGAGTGTCCCTGTGCCTCTAATAAAACCATTTCAATTTTCTTCTTTATATCAGATGCCATCTCGATATCGGCAAATGCTTTTAAAAAAATCGAATTTATGTGCTGTTCATGAATTGTATTATAGACATTATGTGAAAGATATTCCGAAATGCTTTCAATGTAGTTGGAATTATAGGGAGGTACTCTCTTTCCGTGAATCCAACGGTTCACTAATGAACAATCTACATTAATCGCTTTGGATAATCGGTTATTGCTGATATCTAAAGAAGAAAGTAAAAGCTTCAGGCATTCTCCGAATAATAGGTTTGTCATCAATTTAATCCCCTTAGCTATAGCGTTTATATAGCCATGAGATCAACTCTAAGTATTAGTATTTATTTAGGGCTTGAGACATGGCTTAATTTGCTGGTCTTATAACTTGAATTAGATCATGGTTCCTGCTTTATATCACGATCACTCAATGTGATATTATACATCTCAATGGATGTATTTCTACAATTAGAAGGTAAAGGAGCAATTCAAATTTAAGTAACAGACATAGAAGCGAGTGTATATGAAACGGCTATAAATACTTATTATTGGTATAATCTATTCTATCTGACAGCAGCTTCAAAAAACGAGTTATTAAGTTGTGCTAATCCTAAAAATGTATTTAATAAGTACTCTTTATTCTAACATATTTTAATATCATTGCAAAGCTAATCAAGGTATAATCTTCCATTATCCTATAGTCCGATAGCCCTATTTCCTGTCAGGAATCTTATATATAATTAATTACTCCTATAATATCTGATGAAGAAGTAAAGCTTTTTGTCATAACCATGGCATTGACATCAATGCAAAAAATATAGAAATAAATAGAACTTTAGGATATTATAGGTAGAAATCATACTAAACCAGTAAAAATAGGAGGTATTTATGTTGCGTTTTAAAAGTATTCGAACGAAGTTATCATTGTTTTTTGGGATTTTAGTTTTCTTTATTTGTGCGGGGCTGGGAGTAATATCATATATTACAGCAAGCCAGCTATTATCAAGCAATATTAATGAATCGATTACTCAAATGGCTCGGGAATCATCCAAAGGAGTTACCAGAGAGTTAAAAGTACAAACAAATGCATTGGAAGCCTTGGCTGGAAATGAATGGCTGAGAAGTAATGCCTTAAGTACGGATGAAAAGCTGAAGCTATTAGAAAGTGAGGTAATAAGAAGCGGTCATATCAGAATGGGAATTGTCGATTTACAGGGCAATGCAAAATTTACAGATGGGACAAGTTCTAATGTTGCAGAAAGAGAGTATTTTAAAAATACATTAGGCGGAAATATATCAATTTCAGATCCACTGCCCAACAAGGTTGATGGCACTGTGGTATTGGTTTATGCAGTCCCGGTAAAAGAAAATAACAATGTAAAGAAAGTACTCATTGCTGTTCGAGAAGGAAATGCATTAAGTAACTTTACGAACGATATTAAATATGGTGACAGTGGACAAGCTTTAATGATTAATAGCGAAGGCACCACGATAGCCCATCAAAACTCTGAACTAGTTATGGAGATGTATAATACGTTAGAGGAAACAAAAAAGGATGTTGAATTACAACCTTTGGCTAATTTGATGAAATTAATGATGGAAGGGGAAGAAGGCGTCGGGGAATACCGGTATCAGGGTGTAACAAAATATATGGGGTATGCTCCCGTCGAAGGAACCAATTGGTCATTGGCAATTACAGCTCCCAAAGCAGAGATAATGGCTAAGGTGAGCCAGCTTTCATTCATACTCGTAGTTGTGTCACTAATATTCATTGCGATCAGTTTAGTTATTACTGTGTTAATCTCAATGAGTATTGCCAGACCCATTAAAGCAGCTGCTGAACATCTAAAGATTGTAGCGATAGGGGATTTTTCAAAGGAAGTACCTAAGAAATATCTTGATGAAAAGGATGAAACAGGTGTTCTGGCTAATGCCTTACATACCATGCAGCTATCAATTAAAGATATTGTAAAAAAAGTTGTTACAGAATCGGCTGACGTAAGCCAGATGCTTACTACAATTAATTCAGGAATGGATCAACTTAATAAGAGTATAGAAGAGATTTCAGCCACCTCAGAAGAATTATCTGCAGGAGCAGAGGAAACTGCTGTATCCACAGAAGAAATGAATGCTACCTCAGAACAAATAGTAAAAACGGTAGAGTCAATTGCAGCAAAAGCACAAGAGGGAACAGGAATCGTAAGTACTGTGAATAGCATGGCAGTGGAAATGAAGAGCAATGCCACTGAATCAAAGGGAAATGCGGTAGAAATCTACGGAAAAACGAAAAATGATCTGCAGAATGCCATAAAACAATCCGAAGCAGTAAATCAAATCGATGAGTTGTCCGAAGCAATTCTGGAAATAACATCGCAGACTAATCTTCTAGCGTTGAATGCAGCAATTGAAGCTGCAAGAGCAGGTGAAGCAGGAAGAGGCTTTGCAGTGGTTGCTGACGAAATTAGAAAGCTTGCAGAAAATTCTAAAAATGCGGTTTCTAGGATTCAGGAAGTGACAAAGATTATTTTCATGGCAGTCAATAACCTCTCTACCAGTTCCGGAGTAATTCTTGAGTTCGTTGATCAGCGGGTCTTAAAGGATTATGACGTACTAGTGGATACCAGTGAGCAATTCAGTCAGAGCTCAGCTAATATCAATGATATGGTAATGGATTATAGTGCTTCATCGGAAGAATTATTTGCTTCCATGCAGAGTATGGTGAAAGCAATTGAAGAAATAACCAGCGCCTCTAATGAAGAAGCGCAAGGAGCATATAATATTGCTCAAGAGGCTTCAGCGATCGCGATGAAGTCAAGTGATGTGATCAAAATGGCAGAAGCAGCAAGAAATAAGTCAGAGGAATTGATTAAGGCTGTTTCCGTATTTAAGGTATAAAGGAGGGATAGCGTGAATAATACAAAACAAATTGTGGTGATAAATTTAAGAAATGTTCAATACGGAATTCCAATTGAGCAGGTTAATGAGATTATCAAGTATATTCACCCGACACAAGTCCCAAATTCTTTGCCCTACTCCGAAGGAGTCATTAGTTTAAGAGGAAAGATCCATTCTGTTATCGATTTAGGAATTTTTCTTGGAATGGAGAAGAAGCAGCCTGATAAAAATACGAAAGTAATCATAGCCAATGAGAACAGCGTTGGCTTCATAGTCGATGATGTAGCCAGGATAGTCATACCCAAGGAAGAGGAAATTGATACGAATATTAATCTACCAATCTATTTCAATAATGACCATTTATCATACATTCTAAAAATAGATGGCAATATTATTTTTGTATTAGATATGTCTAGTATCCTAAAGATAAATCATTTTTGCCAGTTAGCCTAAATGAAAGAATAAACCGGATTGGAATGCCAAAGGGCGTGCTGCGAATGAATTATGTTCTGTATGGATGTGCTATTCTAGAGAACTGAATTCGAGTATTATGATTGTATGAAATAGGTAAGGTCATTGGTTACGCTTGATCTTGCCTATTTTCAAGCCTGGCTGTTAACTACAATACTTATTATATCAGGAGTGATGCTGTGAATAGTCATATTAAGAAACTATTGTATTTAAACTATGACAAAGGATCTAAGAAATCGGCCTTTAATATCAAAAAGGATGACAGGAACCATCAGAAAGCAAAGAAAGGAGTGTCAGATACATATAATAGTTTGGTGGCTGTTAAGAAGGAACAGTATACAAATGATGATATGGAACTTGATTTGAGAACTGCAATTGCCGAAAATGAATTTTTTCTATGCTACCAGCCGCTTATTGATACAAAATCACAAAGGATGGTATGGATGGAAGCTTTGATACGATGGGGACACCCTAAAAAGGGTATCATTAACCCATTAGATTTTATTCCGATAGCAGAAGAGACTGGACTTATCATTCCCATCGGTGAGTGGGTCCTTGAGAATGCATGTATGCAGTTGAAAATATGGCAAATGATGGGCTACATTGATTATGGAATATCAGTAAATGTCTCGGCAATTCAGCTTCAGCAACCGGGATTTAGTGAAATAGTAAGGAGTATTCTTAAAGAGAGTGAATTAAGACCGGAATACCTTGAAATTGAAATTACCGAAAGTGTACTAATAGAGGAATCCCATATTGTAATAATGAATTTAGCAAAATTAAGTGAGATAGGCGTTAAAATAGTACTTGATGATTTTGGCACTGGATATAATTCTCTAAAGTACTTCCAAGAAATTCTTGTTAATGGAATAAAAATAGATAAAATTTTTATCAGTAATATAAAAGCTAATATTAATAAAATAATTATTGATACAGTAATTTCACTAGGGCATAAACTTAATGCAGAAGTAACTGCAGAGGGGGTAGAAACAATGGAGCAGTACGAATATCTTAAAAGCCAAGGCTGTGATAAAATCCAAGGATATTACTTTAGTAAGCCACTTTTACCTGATGACATAATCCAATATATGAATGAGAATCGGATTAGGTAGTATTAACTCATTACCACAATCTGAATACAATATAAGTAGTAATAACGCCTAAGGATGTTTGAATAATGAGAAAACTTAATCCTCAAAAGGTATTTGTACAATATCGGGGTATCATGAAGCCCTATGAACCGGTTATTGGAAGAAAATATACGATTACCCATTCGGATACAACCGCAGAACTGTTTACGTTTGTGGATGAGAAATATGCAGAAGATCAAGTTACTAAAATGCGTGATGAAGTAAGAGTGGCCTGGGAGCCAGATAGAAAGGGACTTGCATTAATTGGATCGTTACTTGTAGATGGTAGAGGGATCGTAGGAAATGCGTATACCAGAAATAATATCTTCTATAATGAAATGCCAACGGCACTTCAAGCCTTACGCCGAGCAGACCGTTTCTTGTTTGACAAAGAGTCTTATCTTGACAACACACCGGTGTTTATTCACTTTATCTCAAGTAGCCCGATATATAACAAAACATATGATTTTGGAATGATAGGTAGCTATAAGTAAAGGCAACCACTGTTCTTACAGTAATGTTTATCTAATTCTTACATATAATAGTAAAAACTTGAGATGCGGGTATAGATTGAGAAATTAAAGTTTCTTCAATTGGCAAACGATAGAAAGCACGCTTCGTGATCCTTCTATTATTATTAACTTGTGTTGCCGCCCAAATTTGCGACTTTACGGTGTGATGGGGGGATTAGTATGATCATTTATGTAGTGCAGGATGGTGATACCATTACTACAATTGCAAATAAATTTGGAGTATCCGAAGCAAGAATAATACAAGAGAATGGCATACAAAATGCAGGTGATTTAGTGATAGGGCAAACCATTGTAATTACAGATCCACAAGAGATATATATTGTACAAGAAGGAGATACTTTATCCGAAATTGCATCGAAACATGAAATACCAATCATGCAATTATATAGAAATAATCCATTCCTTTGGGAAAGGGAATATATATATCCTGGTGAAGAACTCATCATAAGCTATAATACAAGCACAACTATTTCAACGAATGGCTATGCATTTCCGTTTATTGATATGAGAATAGCAAGAGAGTCCTTACCTTATTTAACCTATCTTTCAATTTTAAATTATCAAACATTAAGAAGAGGAGAGATTGAATCCTTCTATGATGATTCTGAATTAATTGAGATAGCCAAGCAGTTTGGAGTAGCTCCATTAATGCTTATAACTAGTTTAACATTTCGTGGAGAACGTAATCCTGAAATTGTTTATGAAATATTATTAAACCCGGATTTTCAAGATAATCATGCACGGAATATGCTTAAGGTGATGAAAGAAAAGGGTTACTATGGTGTAAATATTACAATCACACATTTAAACGAGACGAATCAGAAGCTTTATTTCGATTATCTGAAACGAATCACTTCTTATCTCGGCAAGGAAGGATTTCCAGTTTTTACTACGATAGATCCTAATTATATAGAAGAAGAGGATGAGTTGCAGTTCGAGAATATAGATTACTCCGATTATAATGATGTAATTAGATTATTGTATTTCATGAAATTTTTCTGGGGAACTCAATATGGGCCTCCTATGCCTGTCACATCAATAAAAAATATATCCTTATATGTAGATTTTATAAAGCAAACGATAGAGCCTGAAAAAATTGGAATTGGATTTCCTATGATAGGGTATGATTGGACTCTTCCATATATTTCATATTCTTCAATAGGAAATGCAATCACGATTGAAGCTGCAATAGAATTGGCAAGGTTAAGGGATGCAACCATCTTATTTGATGAAGTTTCAGAAACACCATATTTTCGATATATTACCCAAGTGGGTAATGAAATGGTTCAGCATATTGTGTGGTTTGTTGATGCAAGGACAATCGAGGCGCTTGTAAAGCTGGTAATGAAAAATGGGCTACAAGGAACGGGATTGTGGAATATTATGAGTTATATTCCACAGCTTTGGCTTATTATTAATTCGAATTTTAATATATACAAGTTATTTCCTGAAACGAATTAACTTCATTCACGAATAGGGGCTATTTATTACGTACTTTCTATAGCTTCAGTACTTTCTAAGAATAAAAAAAACAAGGTCAACATAGGATTAATATAATTAATTTATTGGAGGCATATCTTGAATACAGGCTGTGGTAATCATATAGTCAGTGAGGAATATAGAGATTTTATTGCAGATTATGAACTGGCTTCGAGGGAAGAACTTGCCGGTAGTGATATTTGCTCTATCCAAATAGATTCAACCTTTACAGCCGTATATATTCCAGACAACTTAGTACCCGAAAAATCACTTGATGCTTATGGCTATAAAGTATTTGTACGTTTGTTGGGATTATTGGATGAACAAAGTATCGAAGCTTCCGGTGTGAGGAGACTTCGCAATATTGCAGGTTTAAATTTACGCGGGCAAGGTGTGTTGATTGGAATTGTTGATACCGGTATTGATTATACTCACAGTGCCTTTATTAATGCGGATGGTACTTCAAGGATTGTCTCTATATGGGATCAGACGATACAAGACGGTCCCGCTCCTGAAGGGCTCTACTATGGAACGGAATATACAAGGGAACAAATCAATAGGGCACTTCAAAGTAACGACCCAAGAGCTATCGTTCCAAGTACTGATGATATCGGACATGGTACTTTTTTAGCTGGTATTGCAGCTGGGAATGAGGATCCCGATAACGAATTCTCGGGTGTGGTTCCGGATTCGGAAATTGTGGTTGTGAAGCTGAAATCTGCCAAAAAAAGTATTAGAGAATTCTACTTGCTAGGCGATGATGTGATATGTTTTCAAGAAAATGATGTTATGCTGGGAGTAAAGTATTTATTAGGTATTGCAGCAGAACTCGGACGGCCAATCTCAATATGCATTGGTCTAGGAACCTCTGAGGGGGACCATGATGAAACCGGTGCATTAAGTATTTATCTATCTAGCGTGGCACAACAGAATGGGGTATCAGTCTCCATAGCTGCTGGAAATGAAGGTAACAGCAGAAATCATTTTGAAACCCTAATGTCAACGGGGACAAATTCGGAAACGGTAGAGTTAAATATAGGACCAAATTTACCAGGTCTTTATTTCGAAATATGGGCAAATAGTCCGAATACGTTTGGTGTGGATATCATATCCCCTGGAGGAGAATATATGCCTCTAATCGTACCAAGAATTAATGAAAGACGGGAAGTAAGTTTTATTTTTGAGACGACAACCATAACCATTTATTTTCAACTAATAGGTTCAAGAGCCGGTGCACAGCTGGTTATTCTTAGACTTAGAAATCCATCAGAAGGAATCTGGCGAATTGGTATACAGAAAGTGAATAGAACGCTACCGTTGAACCTAAATATGTGGCTCCCGGTCAGAACATTCATCGGAGAAGATACCTATTTTATAAGATCCTCGCCATATACTACGCTGACGTCACCTGGAAATGTATTTATACCAATCGTGGCGACTGCATACGATAGCGTAAATGATAGTCTATATATAGCTGCAAGTAGAGGTTTCACCAGAACCGGACGTTTCGCTCCTTCATTGGCAGCACCTGGGGTGAACCTTATAGGCCCATCCTTGGATAACAGCTATACTAGAATGTCAGGAACCAGTGTTGCAGCGGCACATACGGCCGGTATAGCCGCGATGCTTCTGGAATGGGGATTAGTCAGAAGAAATCTTGATAACATGGATGGAACCGATGTGAAGAATTTGTTATTAAGGGGTGCGAAAAGAGATTTCAATTTAACTTATCCGAATAGGGAATGGGGCTTTGGGATAATAGATGTGTTCGGTGTATTCGAGAATTTAAGAGGTAATATATAAAGTATCACAATACAATAGGTTATGCTGGATTCTACAGGATAAAGTAAGAAGGAAAGGTGATTGATGTGTCCGAATCAATCACCTTTCCTTCTATATTATTAATAGTCATCAGAGGATGGAGGATTTTAGAGTCTTATGATAGGATTAATCCAGGAATGAGGGATCCTCTTAGTTGGATTTTTAAGGTTGTACACTTATATTGGAAATGTTAAAATAGTACCAAATAAGGTTATGTTGTATTCAATATCAGTATTCTGGAATGGATAGGTGAGCTGTAACTGAAATCGTGAGGAGGTATTACTGTGGAAATTCTTAAATGCGTTGGCCTTACAAAGGTATATGGTAACGAAGATAATCGGGTTATAGCATTGGATCATGTGAATTTGAGTATTGAAATGGGAGAGTTTGTTGCAGTAGTAGGAGCCTCCGGGTCAGGAAAATCAACTTTCCTGCATATACTGGGAGGTGTTGATCAGCCAACAGAAGGAAAAGCGTTTGTGGAGGATACGGACTTATCTACTCTGGATCCTACCTCCTCAGCAATATTCAGGCGGAGAAAAGTGGGATTGATCTATCAGTTTTACAATCTAATTCCTACATTGACAGTAGAGCGTAATATTATGATGCCTATGATTTTAGATAAGAAGAAGCCGGAAAGGGAGCATTTTGACCAGATCGTGTCATCCTTGGGAATTCAGGATAAGTTAAAAGCACTTCCTAGTCAGTTGTCAGGAGGACAGCAGCAGAGAACTGCCATTGCACGTTCCTTGCTTTACCACCCCGCATTACTTTTGGCAGATGAACCCACTGGAAATCTGGATAAGAAGAATTCCAGAGAGATTATAGAGTTGCTGAAATTGTCTAATAAGAATTTCAAGCAAACAATAATTATGGTCACCCATGATGAGCAGCTTGCTTTCGAAGCAGACCGTATCATCACTTTTGAAGATGGCAGAATCATCTCCGATGAGAAACGAAGGGGGTGATAAGTATGTGGAAGGAGTATTCCTTTAGCTATATCAAAAAAAATAAGATCAGCAGTATATCAATTATGGTAGCGGCATTGATCTCGGCCATGTTCTTGTCGCTTATCACTTGTGTTTTCTACAATATGTGGATCGATAATATTAATCGGATTGTCTCGGAGGAAGGAGACTGGCAGGCAAAAATTATCGGGAGTATTTCAGAAAAAGATACGCAGAGTATCAAACTTATTGGTAATGTAAGAGATGTATTAACGCTTCATACAGAAAAGGGCGTGGAAACGTTAGTTTATCTAAATGACATGAGAAGTATCTATGAAGTACTGCCTGAGATAACCAGCATGATTGGAGTGGATACCTCCGCTGTTCTCTATCATGAAACATTGTTGTCAGAGTATTTTATTTTTGCTCCGGAGGATAAAAGCCCACCCATGCTTCTGACCTTTTATGTAGTTGTTATGATAATTGTCGGTGTCTCATTAATTCTGATTATTCGAAATGCTTTTTTGCGATCGATGCAGTCAAGAATCCACCAATTGGGAATTCTTCAAAGTATTGGTGCAACTCCGAAACAGCTCAGGATTTGTTTATTACAGGAAGCATTGGTTCTATGCCTTTTACCGATTATCGCCGGCGTTGGGGGAGGAGTTGGTTTATGCCTTTTCTTTATTCGTCTTGCTAATTCAATAGCCGGAGCTTACCGTGGAGAAAATGCAGTGTTTTCTTATCACCTAGGATTATTCCTCATCCCCTTCCTTGCATCCGTTCTTACTGTATTGTGCTCCGCATGGCTGCCGGCAAGAAAGATAAGTAAGCAAAATCCCCTACAGACCATTAAGGGAGAGGAAGAGGACTATGGTCTGCAAAAAGAGAAGAAGAGTCGTCTTATGCTTGCACTTTTCGGAATGGAGGGTGAATTGGCAGCGAAGTCCCTATATATGAGAAGAAAGGCCCTTCGAACAGCGTCTCTGTCCTTAACACTATCCTTTTTTACATGCAGTGTTTTTCTTTGTTTTATTACTCTGTCAGGGATTAGTACGAAGTATACCTATTTTGAGAGATACAAGGATGCCTGGGATATTATGGTGACTGTAAAAACTCAGAGTATTGATGATGTGAAAGAGACCTTGGATCATAATGTCTTAGATGGGATGGATAGCTATCATATTTATCAGAAGGCCTTAACCTATACCTGGTTGACGGAAGGTATGTTCAGCGATGAGCTTCAAACAATCGGAGGTATATCGGCACTGGCAGGTCGGGATATGGTCGTGAAGGATGGTAAATATCGAATCGAGGTTCCGATCGTGATTCTGGATGATACGAGCTTTCGTCATTATAGCGAAAATATGGAAGGCTACAATAAGGATGCAGAATGGGGAATGATTACGGTCAATCGTATCTGGGATAATATTCATAGCAATTTTCGCAATAAGGAATATTTAAATTTTATGAAAGAGCAGGAAAATGTTGGTCTTACCTTATACCAAAGTAAGAATGGTAAAGAATATAAGGAAGAAGTGCCAATTTTAGCCTTTACGTACAAGTTACCTGTTTTAAGAGAAGAGTACGCAAATTTTGCATTGGTACAGGTTATGTCAGTAAACTCATGGAAGCGCATATCGGCAAAGATGAGTGTAGAAGCTCAGGAGACATATATTAATGTGCAGACGATAACGAATGACGCAATCATGCCGGTTCAGGAAGGAATAAATCAGTTGCTCGGCGGTAAAGAATATGAGATCGAAAATCGTATCGAGGAGGAGAGCTTTAATAAGGAAATACAAAGGGGATACACATTAATAATTGGCGGATTATGTGGTCTCTTGGCTGTTATTGGTTTGGCTAATGTATTTTCGAATACCCTTGGAATGATAAACACGAGAAAGAGAGAATTCGCCCGTTATATATCGGTAGGTCTTTCACCACATGGTATGAGGAAGATATTGTGCATGGAGGCTCTTATAATTGGGGGTAAACCAATCTTAATTACGATTCCTTTGACGTTATTATTTGTATTATTTGCAACATCAGCAAGCTATATCAATCCAATGGAATTTGTAGAAAACATGCCGATAATTCCTTTGCTAGTATTTGCAGGCATGATTATAGGCTGTGTTGCATTTGCATATTATATCGGTGGGAGAAAGCTTTACCAGAATAATTTGATAGAGACTCTAAGAAATGATATGCTATCTTAGGTATATGATAATAACGCTGGAAGAAAAGCCGTATACCAAGGAAAGGAGGCGGTAGTTTGAAAACCTACAAAACGGCACAGATAGCTAACATCATCGGTGTTCATCCGAATACGATACGTTTTTATGAGGAGATGAAGCTACTACCGATTATACCTAGAACAGAAAGCGGCTATCGTGTTTTTAATGACAGACATCTTGACCAGCTTTGGCTGCTCCGCACCGCCTTTCGTGCAGAGATAATCAGCGACAGACTCAGACAGGAAGTTTATCAAATAGTGAAGACAGCGGCCGCAGAGGATATCTGTGGAGCATACCAAGGCACACAACGATACTTGGAACATCTTCGGGAAGAAAAAGCAAAGGCGGAAGAAGCAATCCGAATCACACTGGATCTCATTGAGGATACCGGAAAGCAGGAAGAACCTGTTGTATACAGGGGCAGACTAGAAGTTGCAGAAATTCTGGGAATCACCATTGACGTTCTACGTGATTGGGAAAGAAACGGCTTAATAAAGGTACCAAGAGCTTCTAACGGCCACACAGAATATGGACGAAAAGAGATGAATCGTCTGAAAATTATCCGCACACTTCGCAATGCCCATTATTCCATGATGTCTATCCTACGTATGTTGAATCGACTGGATCAGGGAGATAAAAACGTCCGTAAGGCTATCAACACACCAGGGGAAGACGAAGACATTGTAGGTGCTGCCGACCGATATATAACGGCGCTAAGCCTGGCAGAAAAGGATGCGCAGGAGATGCTTGGGATTCTCGATGATATGCGTTGTAAACTTCATAGTTAGACTTCATATAATGTAATAAAAATCAGTAAAGGAAAACAATATGAGGTATAACGGAAGAAATTTATACAATAGTAATATTGACTCAGAGAGGAATAACATGCGTAATGAGAGACACCCCTCCGCATTTTATCGAAATCCGAAGTATTCTCCGAAACATGATCAAATTGAAAACGATCGGGTACAACTTGTTGACCAAGAGAAATATTATTATAACGATTATAGGACTAATCGTCATTACTATAATACGAAAAGAGATTATGGTCTGGAACCGTTTGTGGTTAATATTCATGAAGCTGCGAAGCAAAACGATTATTTCCGTATTGCTTTATGGACGGGAGAACATCTACAGCTCACTTTAATGAGTATCAATGTAGGAGAAGATATCGGGTTAGAGTGCCATCCTGACCTTGATCAATTCATACGTATTGAAGAAGGTCAGGGAATAGTTCTCATGGGAGATAATAAAAACAGATTGGATTTTAAAGCAAAGGTCTCTGATGATTTTGCTTTCATAATACCTGCCGGAACTTGGCATAATCTCATTAATACCGGTCGTAATCAACTAAAATTATACTCGATCTATGCACCGCCTCAGCATCCATGGGGTACGATTCATGAAACAAAAGCGGATGCCGTTGCGGCGGAACACAATCATTAATTATCGAAGAGCTGTTTCATAACGCGAATGTAGCGGAAGGAAAGGACAGGAGGCATCCTGTTCTTTTCTTCATTTAGTGCGCCCAGCATGGGCGCAATCTCAACAGCCTTATTGGTATTAATTGAAACGAAACCCAAAGAACGCAATATTTTTTGTAAAAAATAATGACAAAATATACATTATATGTTAACCTGTTTATGGTAATGTTGGTAAAAATGACGTAATCGTTTTCTGTTTATCTTGCTATATTATCAATATTAGACATTTTATAGAGAAGAAACAGAGGATATTTTACATGCTCTGAACAATAAATAAAAGGATCGGTACGTATGTTACATAAAATAATGGTCAAAACATTTTTATCCTTCAATCTATTTACTAAACTAATGATAATGCTATTGTTAATTTCAATCCTTCCTATTTTCTTGATTCAATTCACATCATATAAGATAAGTACATCTACGATAGAGAAACAGACGAAGGAGCTGATAATGGCGAACCTTCGGCAAACCAGTAATAGCGTAGAGGGATTTTTTCATGCCTATGACAATATTATATTAGATATTTATACTGACAGCAGTTATATTGATAATTTAAAGTATATCAATGTGTGGGATACCAAGAATTACTTTATTGCAAAGCATCAAATAGAGCAAAAACTTGAGAATATTGTTTATGCTTATCCGGAGATTCTAGGCATTGCAATCGTTGGTTTAAATGGGGATGCAACCTTCTACGATGCAGTTACTCTATCCGGTGAAGAAAGCTATTGTTTTGATGTGAGTGATATAAGAACAGATTCAATGTTTAAAGATTCTTTAAAAGAAAAGCATGCCATATATTCCTGTACAATTCATAAATCTGATCGCAATTACGGGAACAAAAATTATTTTTACATAGCACATCAGTTAACCGATTTCAATAATTATAAGAACGGTCCGGTTGGAAGTATTATTTTATGTATCGATGAAAGCGCTCTTCGAACTATATATTCAGCCGGCATGGATTTTAATTCAAATCTAACCTTTCTGATAAATCAGAAGGGAGATATTATATCATTCCCGTTGGAAACATATGTTGGATCAAAGTTGAATTACGGGTACGGTAATGACATTATTACTTCGACTAAAGAGTTCTTTACGAATAATAATTTTATGGATTCCAAGCAACTAGAAGTACATGTCAGCAGTATTAAGAACGGAGCATTTATACTGATTAATGTACAGAATCTAACCTATGCATTAAAGGATGTCCAGAATATTTCCAAGATAATTGTGTTTATCGGAATACTTTTCGGTATTGTATGTATTTTTATTGCCATGTCATTTGCAGGCGGAACTGATAAATCAGTTAAGAAAATAATACATGCCATGGGAAAAGCAGATAAGGGCGATTATGATATCCAAATAAACTTGGAGGGAAAAGATGAGTTTGCAAAAATTGCGCATCATTTTAACGATATGATTGTTCGTATCAAGGAATCAAATCAACAGGAAAAGGATGCCTTGGTTAGAAAAAAGAATGCGGAGATCAAATCTTTAGAGGCACAAATTAATCCTCATTTTTTATATAATACTTTGGATGCCATTAATTGGGTTGCAGTAGAACATGAAGAATTTCATATTAGTAAGATGCTCATTAATTTAGCCAATATATTAAGATACAGTATCCATAGATGCAATGAAATCGTAACCCTGCAGGAAGAATTGGAGTATCTAAAAAAATATATCTATTTACAGCAAGAGCGGTTTTGCTATTCATTCCAATTTATGATCCATATCGATGATGCGCTACAAGATTGTAGAATACATAAATTACTTATACAACCTTTAATTGAAAATATCCTCGTTCATGGTTTTCCGGGCAGTACGGGACATGATGAAATCGATATAGAGATTCAGATGCAATACGATACTTACCTTCAAATTCGGATAAAGGACAATGGGAAGGGGATGTCCAAGGAATTAGTGGAGCAATTTAATAATTACGATTATCGACAGGATACAGTCGGTACAAGCATTGGTGTGAGAAATGTAATTACCAGAATGAAATTATATTATGGAAGCAACAGTTATTTTCATGTGGATTCTGGCGAATCGGGAACAATTGTAACACTTATGATCCCATATGAGATATAAATCAATAGATGCAGTGAGGATAGATGTAATGCATCAGTAAAGTAGATGTGTCGGAGGAGATTAATGCGTATTATTATTGTTGAAGACGAACCTAAAACAAAAGAAGGCTTAATCAAGATTATTAATAAGTTTACGGAGTATGAAATATGTGGTATCGCTTCTAACGGGGTAGAAGGTAGTAAATTGATCAGAGCATTAAAACCGGATTTGATCATATCAGACATTCAGATGCCTGAAATGGACGGCTTAACTATGCTCCGAGGGCTTGAGCTGGAAGGTATTCCATATTATGCTTTGATTCTGACGGGCTTTTCTTCATTTGAGTATGTCAGAACGGCATTGCATCTGGGTGTAGTAGATTATGTATTAAAGCCGGTTGACGTAGAGAGCTTTATCTCGGTCTTACATGAAACGGAAGCCAAGATAGTAAGAGAACGCTCAGAGAAAACGAATTCAGCACAGCTTATTTGGAGTTTGATGACATGCGAACCAGGAATGAAGGATCAATTAATACAACAGCTATCCAAACTTTTGTTGGTAAATGACAAAATGGAAAACACCCTATTTTTGGTGAAGCCGGATAGTCTTGATCAGGAGACTGTGGGAGAAATGATTCAGTGTATAAAGGATAAAATAAACTCCTTGTGTATCACCAATTTCCATGTGATACATTTATCTTTTTCTGATGGGATACTGGTGCTTATCATTGATACGGTGAAGAATAAGATATTAAAAAATATGTTTTCTACACATATTTTGCCTTGTTTAAATGAGATAGGCAATTGCCATTGCAGCTATACTTCCATGATAGGATTAACCAATCTTGAGAATTCTATAGCAGAGCTGAAGGAGCTTTTATCCTATGCGTTTGTCTATGGCAATGAAGTGATTCTCGATCAACAGATGGTGGAAGTTCTGAAATTCACCCCGATAATCTATCCGGTAGATCTGGAAAACCGTATCCGTAAAGAGATTATTAACGGAGATTATGAGAAAGCATTAAAAACAAGCAATAAATTCAAGGAGTTAATCATAGAAAGTAAGGGCAAACCGGAGTTGATCAAGGAGTATACTGCTAGATTTTCTTCCAGTGTTTATAATATGGCGAAAGAATATAACACGCAGCCTGAACCCATGCTAATATTCCACTATTTTATTAATAACATTATTGAGAGTAAATCAAAAACCGATTTGATCTTTAACTATGAAAAGATTGTACATGCTATACTTTCCGTTAACGATGAGGAGATGGATGTCGAGAATTTAACTGTATTGAAGGTTATTAATTATATAAGGGATAATTATAACAAAAACATAACATTATCAGAGGCTGCCAATCTGGTTGGTGTCACTCCAGAATATTTAAGTAAGCTGTTTTATCAGGAAGTCAATGTCAATTTCGTTGTGTTTCTAAGGAATTTTAGAATCAGTATTGCCAAGCGCATGATACTTTCCGGTAAATACCGAATACAGGAAGTAGCAGATCATGTCGGATTTAAGGATCCGAAGTATTTTAATAAGGTATTTAAAACGGTCTGTGGCATTTCGCCGTCAGAATATAAGAAGGTTACAGTGTGAAAATGAAAGGATATTTTCACACTTACAAGTTTGTGCCTGCGTCTTCCTCGGCACAAACTTACACAAAGGGTAGGCATGTAATGTTTTGTGTGAATGAATGAAAAGCATAATTCACACGGGAAGAACCGCGGTAGGAATTAGCAAGGCAAATGACTACTGGTTGCCCATTAGAGCAAAATCCTTGTTCTTCCGGTTTTGGCTGTATGAAAGATGAATCTTGGGGGTTAATATGAGAATATTTCGCGTAATTATAATTTTATCCTTAGTGATAATGGTTATTTTATTCCTTATCATAAGTGATTATACCCAAAATAGTATAGACCAATCGCAGGAAGAAAACCAAGAACCAGAAAAAAGTGTATTGCGTATATTGGCGCCCTATGATAATACGACAAGTAATAAGATGCTCAAGGATATAGCAAGCCAGTATTCCAATATTGAAGGTAACCCTAACGTAGAGATTGAGTTCTTATCTAAGAATGATTTCAAAAAAGAAATCTGCATGAATTTGGACCAGAACCAGTTGACAGATTTAATCGTATGCGACAATTCTACTATGCCTGCATTGATTAATCTAAATGTACTTAGAGATATAAGTGAATATATCAGTGACACATTTTTGGTACCCCATTATTCTTTAGTGCAGTGGAATAATACCAGAAACAACGGAAAATATTACGGAATTCCATTAACCTGTGATCCTTATGTGTTGATATGGAATAAAAATCTATTTGCTGAAAGCGATGCTTCGATACCGGAGAACTGGGATGAGCTAAAAGAAACTACCAGAAAGGTACAGAAGGTCGGAATCTACGGAATTGGAATAGGGGCAAGACAATCAGAGGAAATTACTGCCCTTTTCCTGCAGATGCTTTATTCGACAGGCGGATCCATCCGTGAAATTAACGGCGAAGGCGGTATGAAGGTATTTGAATTATTTAATTATCTGAAAATGAATAAGCTGATACCGACAGAGTGTATTAATTGGAACCAGCAGGATTTAACCAAGAAATTCATTGATGGTGAAATTGCGATGATGATTAATAATCTTAGCGCCTTATCCGTTATCAAATCAGAGGATATCAATTTTGAGGTAGGAGTTGGGGCTGTTCCCTATGAAAAGAAAGAGAATTATATGTTTCATGGCAAAAATATTGGAGTTACGATCACTGCCGATTATGATGAATCCATCAAATTCCTTGACTATATAACACAGAAAAGTATTGTAAGTCAGATAGCGGATGCAACAGAAACCATACCCGTACAAGTCGATGTTGATTATAATTTTGAAGAGGATGGATATGTAATCAGTAGTGAGTTTGTTCAAAAGCAAAAAATGCATGGTATAGCCAAGAGCTCGCTTAATTCCTGGTTCGATATTTCAACTGCCATATCGGATGGAATATATCAATTAATCAGTGAATCCGATCCTTCCATTCGTAATATTGCAGATACTATGCAGGATAAGGTGCGAATTGCAATTATAGAAAACTAGGTGTTCAATCTGGTTTACTGACCAAATTAAATCAGTAGAGATTAATAATTTACCACCTTGTTAAAATATTAGAATTTAAGGAGAAGTTCATCAGTGTTAAGATGAACAAGTAACTAATAAACAAATTCTAATTATGACAGAGGAGGTTTACAATGAAAAAAGCAATGCACAGGGTACTGGCATGCGTTGTGGCTCTAATTCTCGTAGGTACGATGTTCGCAGGTTGCGCTAAACCGAAGAATGATACGACTGAGACACAAAATCCTAAGGTGAATGAGAATGCCACAAAGGAAACCGAGACCGGTGGAGAGACAGCAGCACCATCTGGGGAGATGACTGAGGTTGGAACACCAAGGAACGAGACACTTATTGTTGAGTGTCAATCACCAACTGATACACCAGGACAGTTTAATTCCTATATGCAGGGAACTACAATGGGCTTTGGTATTCATCAGCTTATGTCAGCTATGATGTGGGAAATTGATACGGTAAAAGGTGAGCAATTCGGCGAAGTAGCAGATGGAATGCCTGTGTCAAATGCAGATTTTACCGAACATACCGTTAAGATCCGTCAGGGTATTAAATGGTCGGATGGTGAAGATCTGAATGCAGAGGATGTTGTATTTACTTTTAACATGATTATGGCTAACCCCGGTATTAATCAGAGTGCATATTATAATCAGATTTTTAAATCCGTCGAGAAAGTTGACGATTACACCGTTAAGATTGTTACGAAGGAATCATTCCCTCGATTATCACTGAGATTTGGTGTTACTATCTGGGGTAATGATTTGAGAATTGTTCCGGAGCACATCTACTCTCAGCAGGCAGATGTTACTCAGTTCAAAGATTCAGAGCCTGTTGTTGCTGGTCCCTATACGGTTAAGGCTTATGACGAATTAGGAAAGTGGGTTCTTTATGAGCGCCGTGAAGACTGGAAGTCCAGCACCGTTGGTGTTGTAACTGGCAAAGAGCCCCTGGCGAAGTACGTATGGTTCAGAAATCTTGGCGACGATACAAGCCGTCAGATGAGTTTGATCAATAACGAAGTGGATATCCTTTGTGAAGTTACACCTGAGATGTTACAGGTTATGACAGAGCAGAACCCGAACATTGCATGCTGGTACAAGGATTTCCCTTATGCTACAAGTGATGACCCCTGTTCAAAGGGCTTAGCTTTCTCTATGGGTAAGGGAGCTCCCTATGACAACAAGGATTTCCGTTGGGGTGTTGCACTTGCAATGAACTTTGATGAGATATCACAGAACATATTTGACGGTGTTGGACGTTCTTCACCGTTCCCTATTCTTACTAATACCAGTGCTGCTCAAGAGTTATATGTTAAGCCTATCCTGCCTTGGCTTGAGGCATTTGAGCTTGATCTGGGCGATGGAACTACTGTGAAGCCCTTTGACTCCGGTTATGCAGAAAGAATTGCAACTGTTCTCAGAGGTAAAGGTTATGATATAACAACAGATCACGAAGCTTTGATCGATATGTTCGGCGCAGGCTGCTGGAAGTACGATCCCGCAGCAGCAGAGAAGCTGTTTATTAAAGCAGGTCTCGAGAAAAAGGCTGACGGCTGGTATTTTAACGGCCAACCCTTCACCTTTAGCATGACATATTTAGCTGATACAGAAGCTCAGGCTGGTCGTGGTACACAGGCAGCTTATGATCAGTTAACCAAATTTGGCTTTAAGATCAATCTTGTTAGTGAATCCAGTGCAACCTGGAGCACCAATGATGTAACTGGACAGTATGATGTTGGTGGCTACTGGCCTACCGGTTTCATAACAAAAGACATCTATTCTCAGATCAATGGTTGGGATGCCGATCTTATCGTTCCGATCGGAGAGAGAGGTTCAGGTCAGGGCTCTCGTTGGAATAATGCAGAAGCTACTAAAATTATTCATGAGTTATCTAAGCTTTCTCCAGATGATCCGAAGTCCTATGAGTTAGGTATCGAATTCTTTAAGATAGCTATTCAGGATCTTCCTTTCATTGGTTTCCATTCCGGTGTTAAGTTCGTTCCCACAAACAGTACCTACTGGAATAACTATCCAAGTGCTGAGAATCCCTATAACGGACCTTGGTGGTGGTGGAGCTGTTTTAAATACATAACAACAGAGATTTCACCGGTTAAATAGTAGTAACAAACTAATTCATAAAGTAGATTGAATTGCATGAAGGATTAGCTTGATACGCTAAGATATAAGAATGTTTACTGTTACTGCCTGGTGGCACTCACCGGGCAGTAACAGTATTTATAACAATAGAAGCTTGTGAAATATGCATTCAATGTATAAAACTGGCATGAATTTATTAAAAAGGAGTGAAGCCGTTGAAATTTAAAAAATATTTTGGTTTGAGATTTTTAACATATTTATTAACAGTGTGGATTGGTATAACTTTTATCTTTTTTATTCCCCGCATGTTTCCTTCCGATCCAGTGGAAAATATGATCGGTCAGATGCAATCCCGTTCCGGTCAGATGGATCCGGTTCAAATGGAAGCACTTCGTTCACAGCTTAGGGTTCAATTCGGTTTGGAGGGTTCGCTAATCGAGCAGTATTTCAGCTTCCTCTGGAACGGATTATTACACTTTGATTTTGGACCATCACTGATGAACTATCCAACTCCCGTAGGGGAAATTATCGGCATGTATTTGCCGTATACACTTTTTCTTTCACTGTCGACGACCGTCTTTGCCTGGATCATAGGTAATGTAATCGGTCTTCTTGCGGGTTTTCGTAAAAATAAACTTTCATCCAAAATACTGGAGGGTGTAGCGATTTGTATCTATCCCGTTCCTTATTTTATCATAGCCCTGGTGTTACAGATTGTGTTTGCATTTGTCCTGGGATGGTTCCCTATACAGACAACAATCAACACGCAGGGAAGTTCTGCGGTTTGGTTCTCATCGCTTCTTAAGGCATCGATTCTACCGGCTATGTCTATGTTGATGCTAGGAACCGGATGGTGGATTATATCCATGAAATCCCTCGCTGGCACTACTTCAGAGGAGGATTTTGTACTATTTGCCCGTTATAGAGGAATTCCAGAGGGCAAGATAGGAAAAAATTATGTATTTCGTAATTCGATTTTGACTCAGGTTACCGCTCTGGCAATGAGTCTAGGCGGCGTATTCGGTGGTTCTATCATGACTGAAATTGTATTCGGCTATCCGGGAGTTGGTTCTCTGGTACAAAAGGCTATATTGATGTCTGACTACAATATGATACTTGGTTGTATCACAATTTCTATCGTGGCAATATCGACTGCAACATTAATCGTGGATCTGATCTATCCGTTTATTGACCCGCGTATTCGATACAATTAAGTGTAGGAGGTGGAAAATCTTTTGAAAATAAATATGAAGAAATTTTGGAAAAATGCGAATATAAGTCTAAAAATAGGAATGATAATGACATCTATATTTGTAATTATTGGTTTTGGCATATATTTTCTACCCCATACAAACCCGTTTACCTTTAATTCTTATCCGGGGAAACTTCAGCCTTCACCGGAACATTGGCTTGGGACTACGAGTATGGGACAGGATGTGATGTGGCTATTGATCGAGGCTATTCATAATTCTCTCCTGATTGGTCTTATCGTTGCTACAATAGGTACAGTTGCAGGAGTATTTATTGGCCTTCTGGCAGGTTTTTCAGGAGGAGGGGTTGATCGCGTACTCACTGTTATAACCGATACTTTTATCGTTATTCCTTCCCTCCCTATACTCATATTAATGACCTCATTTATGAAGGGATCCTCTACGGTTTTAGTTATGGCGCTGGTATTAGCGATGTTCGCATGGGCTTGGCCGAGTAGACAGATTCGTTCGATGGCTTTATCCATGCGCGAGCGGGATTTTATTCATACGGCATGGTTTTCAGGTGAAGGTACCGTTCAAGTTGTTGTCACTGAGATACTTCCATATGCTTTTACATGGTCACTCTCAAACTTCATGAATGCTACTCTAGCAGCGATTGCTTCTGAATCGAGTCTTGCTGTTTTGGGGCTGTCGCCTGGTAATCTTATTTCTCTGGGTAATATGATTCAGTGGGCAAGAGAACGTAATGCTATTTTTACAAAGCAGTGGTTCTGGATAGGTTCTCCGATTATTGCTACGGCTCTAATGTTTATCGGACTGTTCCTCCTAATAACAGGCTATAATGATTATTTATCAATGAAGAGAGGAAGGTAGAAGATGATAAAAATTGACCATTTATCCACCTCGTATTCAACAATTAGCGGACCGGTTCATGTTATTAACGATGTGGATTTTGAAATATATGATAATGAAATTTTCGGAATTGCTGGAGAATCAGGCTGTGGCAAGACAACCTTATTAAAAGCATTGTATGATATTATAGAATTTCCTATGGTTGTGGACTCGGGTAAACTCATACTTAGTGGTGAAAAGAATGGGAAAGCCTTTTCCTATGAGACCGGACAGATCAGAAAGGCCTGGTGGGAGAATATTTCTTATGTACCGCAAGCAGCGCAGAGTGTACTGAATCCGATTGTTCCGCTCAAGAATCAATTTCTTGATTCTATTCCGAAAACGGATCGGATGAGGGAACCAAAGGAGATTACCTTGAAGAGAGTTTCAGACTATCTGGAAGAGCTCAGTCTCTCTGCTGATTTATTGAATGCTTATCCATTCCAGCTCTCCGGTGGAATGAGACAGCGTGTTATAATAGCGCTGGCAACCTTTATGTCTCCCAATGTAGTTCTGGCAGATGAACCGACGACAGCACTTGATGTTGTCGTTCAAAGAGGTATTCTTATGATGCTCATGCGTCTTCAAAAACAGCTAAAGAATACCATGGTCATAGTAAGTCATGATATGGGCGTGCATTATCAGATCACTGACCGTATGGGTATTATGTACTCCGGTAGTATGGTTGAGTTAGGCAGGACAGAGGACATCTTTGAAAGGCCGATACATCCGTATACCCAGATGCTGGTAGGAGCTCTCCCGCGAGTAGGTGATAAGAGTCAGAAAACAGGAATACCGGGAAGGCCCCCAGCACTTACTAACCCACCTCCGGGCTGTAGATTTGCACCTCGTTGCCCGAAAGCAAAGGATGAATGCAAAAAATCGGTACCGAAGTTTCGTGAAGTGGAGAAGGGGCGTTATGCAGCCTGTCATTTTCTGAGCAATGGAGGTAGTGTAAATGTCTGAAAAATTGCTTGAAATAAAGAATATCACGAAATCCTTCCATATTGGAGGGATGCTAAGTAAAAAGAGGCTGGTCGCAGTGGATGAGATCAATATCGATATCGATGCCGGTAAGCCCGTTATCCTTTCCATTGTAGGTGAATCAGGTTGTGGTAAATCTACCTTATGCAAGATGATTCTGCGTATGCATGATCCGGATCAGGGCGATATACTGCTTTCCGGGAGATCTTATCGAGATCGCAAAGGGTACGATCCCTTTCAATTCAGACTGGATGTACAGCCGATCTTTCAGAATCCGTATGAATCCTTCTCGATGAGAAAAACAGTGGATACCTACCTGTTCAATACAGCTCTTCGTCTTAAGATAGCGAAAAATAAAAAAGAGGCAGAAAAGCTGATCGATGATACACTAAAAAGCGTAGGTTTGTCACTTGAAGTAGTAAAGGGCAAATATCCGACCCAGTTCTCGGGCGGAGAACTGCAAAGAGTATCGATTGCCAGAGCGCTCATTACCCGACCTAAGCTTATCATTGCGGATGAACCGGTCGCTGCTATTGATGCATCTATGAAAATGAATATCGTAAATCTGTTCAAAGAGCTGAAGGATAAATATAATGTATCATTCATCTATGTTACCCATGATCTTTCAACCGCCTATTACGTATCAGATTATATTGCTACACTATATAGAGGTTGTCTGATCGAATATGGAAAGGCTAAGGAGATTATGGATAATCCAGCACATCCATATACAGAGCTCTTAATGAATGCAGTTCCAAGAGTAGGAGAAAAATGGGATCAAGAATTGGTAATGCCAGACACAGAGGATAAAGAGTATGCAATCAGCTATTGCAAATTTGCTCCCCGCTGTTCTTATGCTACCGAGGAATGTAGGAAATCCAGACCGGATATGAAGACCTCAGCCGACGGGCGGAAAGTGTTGTGCTTCCATCCCTTAAGTGGTATGATGGATCAGTAACTCATGCAAAGCGAAATGTAAACATTGGCAAAAATGAAGACGACTGAGCACAGAAAGGATGCGTTGCTATTATTATGGAACAAATAAAAATTGGAACCTGTATACCGGGAATCAAGGCTGTTGAATGGCTTCCGGCAATGCTGGATGCGGGTTTTGAGACCGTCTCAATAAATTTTCATATGTCTTTAGAAAATGTGGATTTATCGGAATTATCAAAGAAAGTCAAGGATATATTGGGTGATACCGGAGTTAAGGTATCCAGTCTGGGATTGTACTGTAATCCATTGCAATATGAAGAACATAGAAAGAATTTGGAATATTGCATTGATTCTGCCAAATTGTTTGGCGCAAATACGGTAACAACCTTTGCAGGAGCAATTGAAGGAAGACCAGTAGAAGAAGCTATTCCCGTATTTGGAAAAGTATTCCGTGAACTTTCGAAACGTGCTGCGGACAATCAGATTAAAATAGGTATTGAAAACTGTCCGATGGGAGGCACCTGGAATCAGCCTACCTGTAATATAGGCTTTAATCCCAAAGCTTGGGATATGATGTTTACAGAAGTGCCGGAGGATAATCTCGGTTTGGAATGGGAACCAGCACATCAGCTAACACAGTTAATTGATCCTCTTCCCCAGTTGAAGCAATGGATTAAAAAAGTGGTTCATGTACATGGTAAAGATTCTTCCATAGACTGGGATGCAATAAAACGTTTTGGTGTATTGGGAGCAGAGAAATATGTTTATGACAGGACACCGGGATTTGGTGATACTGACTGGAGGAAAATCATATTTGCCTTACATATGGGTGGGTATAATGGTGATATCTGTATCGAAGGTTATCACGACCCGATATACAGAGGAGAATGGGAGATGACAGCTCAGCTCCATGGGCTGAATTATTTGAAATGGTGCAGAGGCGGAGAGTTCGTACCAAATCCTTGGGAAAAGTAGGGGACGCATAAAAAACCCTCTGGTCTTAGTTAAATAATACTGTAGCTGAATGAGGACATTAAAAGATTAACTTATTTACAGGATACAGGTTAATGGAAAGGCGTGGTTTTTCTATGAATAAAGTATTGTGTTTTTTGCTGGTTACTGTCCTGATATTATCATTCGCCTCATGTATAAAAACAATAGATTCTGGTAACGCAGGCAGTGATACGGATGGTCTACAGGCAAAAGAAAATACTATAACACAGGGGAATAGCGATGCAGATACAGTTACTGCAGAGAAAAAAGTTATTACTGTGACCTTTCGAGATGATGGTCGGGGTGAAAACAGCGCATTATGGCGATGGCTGCAGACTGCATATGATAGCTTTGACATGAAGGACAGCTGCGTATTAGACATTGCTCCGATTACTGCCAGCGAAGGGGATTATTTTGCTAAGGTCGCTCTTTCCTTACAGTCTGAAAAAACAGCACCTGACTTAGTGGCAGAGGATACTTTCCAGCTTCCGGCGGATGTGGAAGCAGGTTATCTAACTCCTCTAGATGATTATCTGGAGAGTTATGAGGATTGGACAAACGGTTCCTATAATAACGTCTTTAAACTAAATGTTACCGGAGCTGACAATAAGGTGTATGGTGTGCCGTACAATACGGATACCCGAGGCTTATGGTATAACAAGGAGATCTTTAAACAGGCTGGGTTGCCGGAAGAGTGGAGGCCAAAGACCTGGGAGGATATTCTTGTCGCGTGCCAGACAATCAAAGAAAAGGTTCCGGATGTAGTACCGTTCTGGTGCAATTCAGCTGTAGCTACCGGAGAAGCAACCTCCATGCAGACCTATGAGATGCTTCTATATGGAACGGGGGAACGATTACTGGATAATGCTACCGGCAAATGGATCATTTCCAGTCAGGGTATGTTAGATACCTTAAACTTCTTAGATTATATTTATGAGAATAATTTCGGACCACCGTTATCGAAGGTGTTGAATGGCCAGGCCAGCAATATTTCAGCCAGAGAATACTTACCCCAGGGTAAGCTTGTTATATCACTTGATGGTAATTGGATTACTGGTAATTATCTGGATACAGGTGCATCTCCGTGGCCGGAATATGATAAAGTTTTAGGCTTTGCTCCCATGCCTACCCAATATGGCGATGGTCCAGGAATTACAACTATGGCTGGTGGTTGGGCATGGTCAATTCCTGCTAAATCCGATAACAAAGACATTACAATGGAATTTATTAAACATCTAATGGATCCAGAGGTATATGTAGATGCTCTTATTTCTTTAGGTAGCATAGGTACAAGGACCGATATCATAGATAACGAAAAATACTCTAACCTACCATTCATCCAAACAGCAACAGACTACTTAAAGGTTGCATCCTTTCGTCCAAAGGACAGCAGATATTCAGCGGTTTCTTCCCATATACAGACCATGGTGGAATCGGTTGTATCCGGAACAAGCCCGGCAGATGCGATTGCAACCTACGGTGTAGATGTAACCCGTACGGTAGGAGAAGATAATGTAATCATGAAATAGGATTATTTCGAGCGTTTAAGGGTTACGGGATTGAAAGCATTAAAATAGGTTTGATTTATTCAGATGAAAATCCTTACTTTTTGGAAATGAGAGTAAGGATTTTTTTCATGCTCATTACCTAAACGAGTAAATGAAAGTGTAAATAATTTGTGGCAGCATTGGAACAATATTCAACTAATCATTGTGGTATTTAAAATACAATAAGGAGATAAAAGGTATTGTAATTTATGGAAATCTCCAATACTATATTATTAGGCAGGGGTGCTGTTAAAATATAACCTCTGGCTCGTGCTTTCGTAACCATAAATTATTTAAGCTGGAGGGAAAAATATGAAATTCCTAGTAATATATTATTCCACATATAAAAACCACACTGAAAAAATTGCGAAGCTATTCGCAGAGAAAATGAATGCAGATATCGTAAATATAAAAAATACTAAGGATATAATAATTGACGACTATGATCTGATTGGTTTTGGATCTGGAATATATAAGGAAAGTATGGCACCGCAAATATTTAGCTGTGTTGGACGATTAAATTTAAAGAACAAAGGCGTTTTTGTCTTCTCGACAAGCGGAGCTGGAATGAGATACTATAATAATAAACTAATTAAGCTACTAGAGGAAAAGGGATCAAGCTGTAAGGGAAGCTTTGCTTGCAAAGGAAGTTTTGTCAGCAGGGATTTCAGCGATAATAGAATATTTGATTTTATGAGCAGATTTGCACTTGGGCATCCGAATGATAAGGATTTAAGAAAAGCGGAGGAATTTATTAAGAAAGTAATGCACAGCGATTAATACGGCTGACCTCCTGTGTCAACAAAAATGTGCATAGATAATCAAGAAAACAATTTGGAAATAGTATATTATTTACCTTGTGAGGAGGTGAGAATATGGATTGGATGACATGTATTCAACAGACAATTGACTATATCGAAGATAATATCGGAGTTGAGCTAGATATTAATATGCTGGCAGAAAGAATGTATACCTCGCAGTTTTATTTTCAAAAAGTCTTTACTATCTTATGCGATTGTACTGTAAGTGAATACATACGAAATAGACGAATGACACTGTCGGGTTATGAAATTATAGCTACTGATATTTCCATCATAGATATCGCCTTAAAGTATGGTTATGAGACTCACGAAAGCTTCACCAGAGCTTTTACTAGATTTCATGGGTTGACTCCGTCGGATGCCAGAAGGAATCATTCGAACCTAACAGTATTCTCGCGGATCTCCGTAAAATCTAATTTAACAGGAGGTAAGGTACTTATGAGTGATTTTTCAGAAAGAGGTTATGTGGTAAAAGAAACAGGAGCTGTCTATTATACCCAGAATATGGATAATACCCTGCAATGGTTTAAGGAAGTATTAGGCTGGTACGGACAGATTGAGGCAAGAAATGAAGAAAATATAGGCACATACGGATGTGTCAATAATATTCCTATCGAGCTTGAAGCTCTTCATATTGCTCCGTTTACAGGAATTCATATGTTTAGGGGTGAGCCGTTGAAAATGATGGTAGGGTTTATGCTGGTTCAAGGCGTTGAACAATTATATCATTTTGTTAAGAGAAATGGCTGGAATGAGATCACAGAAGTTAAGGAACAGCCATGGGGTGGGAAAACCTGCTCTGTAACCACCATTGATGGGAGCATTTTGACCTTCTTTGAATAGAAGCCGTGAGATGCCAATGGAGTTCATTATGTAGTTTGATTGTGAATAAAATATTTACTTTTTTGAAATACCAGAGGAGTCTCTAAGCGCTCATCTGGTATTTTTATGATAACGAGTGATTAACATGCGTAGGAATGGAATAATATGATTATCTCAGTGGTATCTCAATTGTAATGATCCTATTCCTCACCTTTTTGCTGATAAAACCTATGTATTCTTACTAATTGTAATAATATAATAAAAGAAAATATTATTCAAGTAGAAGGAGATAATGATAACAATGAAACTAAGAGCACCTGCTACCCCTCTTATCACAATTGATCCCTATTTCAGTATCTGGTCAGTGAGTGATGAATTAAATTCAGGAGAAACGGTACACTGGACTTGTAAACCTAACCCCATAACAGGTATACTTACAATAGATAATCAGGATTATCTATTTATGGGCAGCAAAGAGAATATGATAAAGATGGTTCAAACAGATTGTGACATAAATGCAATGTCTACGATTTATAAATTTAGAACTGGTTCTATTGAGCTTATACTTACTTTTACATCACCTTTATTACTGGATGATCTTAAGGTACTATCCAGGCCGGTATCCTATCTGAAGGCTGAGCTTCGTGGGTTGGACAATGCTTCTCATCAGGCAAGAATCAGTTTAACTGTGGAGGATGATGTCTGCCTGGATACACGTCATGAGTGTCCGACAGAGGGTGAGAGTGTTACTATAGATTCCGCGATTGCATGCGCAAGAATGGGAAGCATTCTTCAGCCTGTCTTAGGTAAAGCGGGTGATGATGTACGTATCAATTGGGGATTTTTTTATCTAGCCGTTAAGGCAGGATTGCCAGAAGTACATATTCAAAAACAGGGAGAAGCTACCAGTCTAGAAGCCTGCGCAGTACTTGATACCTCCAGTCAGGAATTTGCTTTGTTTACTTTTGCATATGATGACATCAACTGTCTTCAGTACTTTGGTGAGGATCTTAAGGGGTATTGGGTTAAGGAATCGGATGACATCAAGGAAATCATCCGTAGAGCCTATAACGAGTATGATTCAATTATGGAGCGCTGCAATCTCTTCGGTGACGAATTATACCAGGCTGCTTTAGCAAGCGGCGGAGAAAAATATGCAGAGCTTCTTACTCTGGCTTATCGTCAGACAATTGCAGCGCATAAGCTTAGCGAGGATAAAAAGGGTGAATTACTGTTTATTTCCAAAGAGTGCTTTAGTAATGCATGTGCAGCAACCGTGGATGTAACCTATCCTTCCATACCGTTATTTCTATTGTACAATCCGGAATTGGTGAAAGGAATGCTGAGACCGGTATTTAAGTATGCTGCAACAGATATTTGGTATCACGATTTTGCACCTCATGATGTCGGCACATATCCATTAGTGAACGGACAAGTATACGGCGGAGGAACAGACCTAAAGGATCAGATGCCGATTGAAGAATGCGGCAATATGCTGGTAACGCTTGCGGCAGTATGCATGACCAGTGGTGATTATAGCTTTGCAGCGGAGCATTTGCCAACTTTAAAACAGTGGACACAGTATCTTATCAAGTATGGCGCTGATCCTGAGAATCAATTATGTACCGATGATTTTGCCGGCCACCTAGCCCATAACTGTAATCTGACGCTAAAAGCGATCATGGGCATTGCAAGCTATGGCATTCTTTTGGAGAAGCTTAAGGGCAAGGATGAGGCTGTTACTTATTATGATACAGCTCATGAAATGGCAAAAAGCTGGGTAGAAAGGGCTATGAATGAGGATGGTACCTACCGTTTGACCTTCGATCAGCCGGATACCTTCAGTATGAAATATAATGTGATCTGGGATCAAATCTTTAAGACCGGTATCTTCGCAGATGAGCTTCTGGAGAAAGAGCTGGAAAGCTATCTGGAGCATATTAATCCATATGGTATGCCGCTGGATAACAGGGCAACCTATACAAAATCCGATTGGCTCGTATGGAGTGCAACCTTAATGAAGAATAAGAAAGATTTTGAACAAATGATTGAGCCGTTATGGAAGGCATATCATGAAACAGAATCTAGAGTGCCTATGACCGATTGGTATGATACATTGTCCGCAAAGCAAATCGGGTTTCAGCATCGTAGCGTACAGGGCGGGTTATATATTAAGCTCTTAATGGACAGAGTGAGTAAATAAATTGAAGAATAACATTACAATACCCGGGGAGGTTACAACTAATGCTTTTGCAGATTACAATAACCGAGCTGCAAAGTATATGGATCAGATAAACTGGTTATAGTTATAATAATGCTTCATATTTTTATTTTCAAAATGTAGAGCGTAAAAGCAAATTTGCTTTTACGCTCTTGTAAGTGTGTCCGGTGGGCACACGTCATTACATGATGCGAAGGTAGAAGCCAGAGCAGCCAGAGCAATATATCTTACGGATGGGAATATTCCTGATGAATTGTACTTAGGAGCATATGGCGGAGAAGAAACAGTAAAACACTCTTGTGAGAAAAGGTTAAACGATTGGCTTGAAAAACGTGATTTTTAGGATATCAAATAAGTGGCGATTGGTTTAATAAGAATTAACAAAGGTATGATTGAGAAAATGCAAAAGATGTCTTATACTGTAAGTAGATTATCGTTATTTGGTTAATCATAATGAAATAGGATGCTTATCGGTATATAATTTCCATTTTAGAAACGGAGGGAACCAACATGGAGATATTTGCAGAATATCTGTCGAATATTGATGACCCACAGAACAGGGCTCGAATGGAAGAGGTATTAAACCACGTAGCACAGTGCTTTCCGACTTTAGTACCGAGGATTGCATGGAATCAGCCGATGTTTACCGACCATGATACCTTTATCATCGCCTTTAGTGCTGCAAAAAAACATTTTGCTGTTGCTCCTGAGAAGGCTGGAATGAACCGGTTTTCTGAGGAGATAAAACAGGCCGGCTATGACTGCGGGAAAGAATTGATCCGTATACCGTGGGAAGGTCCGGTAGATTATTCCTTATTGGAGAAAATTATTGAATTTAACATATCGGATAAGAAAGAATGCTCAACTTTCTGGCGGAAATAGTTATAATGAGCCAACAACCACAAAGGAGGATTCCGTTATGGAAGAACAGACAGGGAAAGAAACAAAGTCTCCATCCCAGCTGATCGACGAAAGAATTGAGGAGTTGGGTGACTGGAGAGGTCAGAGGTTAGGAGCGGTACGGAACCTGATCAAGGGAGTTGATTCGGAGATCGTCGAGGAGTGGAAATGGAGAGGGACACCGGTGTGGTATCACGATGGAATTGTGTGTACCGGTGAAACCTATAAGAGTATTGTTAAGCTGACCTTCGCGAAGGGAGCTTTACTGGCTGACCCGGCTCATTTATTTAATTCAAGTCTGGAAGGGAATGCGAGAAGAGCCATCGACATCCATGAGGGTGAAGAGATCAATGAGCAAGCACTGACAGAGCTGATTCTTGCTGCAATTGAGTTAAATCAATCAGGCTCTAAGAAATCTAGTAAGAAGTAAATCCGATTCATTGCTTTATGTAATGTAGTATGTTAACATTTATTAGATAATGTGAGGCTCTAGCCAGGGCTGGCTGGAGCCTTGCCTTATCCTTTCACGGGTGAATGTGGCATATAAGTGTATGGGATCCTTTGGCTCATCAGGGTATGCTTATCAAGCCAATCATTCGTGTTGTTTTTTAAGGACTACCTCGGAAATGGTTCCAATGGGACATATGGTACACCAAGTTCTGGGCTTATAAACAAGTGCTAACAATAATCCCAAGAAGGTTGTGGTCATCATCATGGAATAAAAACGATAGGATAGATGTGTAAGCCAAGGTGCTATGTTTACGATATCAAGTAATTGTGGAAATTTCACCGGAATTGGAATTACAATTAAAAATCTCAAATACTCCATTGCTGGTCTTAAGCCTTTGGCTACACCTAAGGTGGACAGGATGATGAAGGCAAGACTTAGCCCGAAATAGGCTAACATAATCCATTTCATTTTGCCTTTCACAAAAAACAGTGGGGTTTTACGTGAGTTCCACCATTTCGATTTACCACAGGTGGTATAAAGACTTGCTCTGGGACAATATCCCTGACACCAGGTTTTTTTTCGATTTTTTAATAAAATAATGATTGGTAGGGTCATACAGATAATACCGAGTAATGCAAAATGTATGTTTACAAAGCCAAGGATAAAGAAAGAAGTTGTAAATAAGAATAATAACTTGTGATTTCGCATGTTTCACCTCATATGATATTTAGTTAAGACGGTCAATATATTGCCGAATTGAGTTCTTATTATAACAGCTGTCAGAGGCTGTTTCTGTGACGTTATCACATGACAATTCCACTTATGCAAGGAGCTTCTTAAGCTTCTTAAAGGATGAACCATGAAAAATGTGATTTAATCCACACGAACGGTATGAAGCAGAAGAAGTTTGAGATAATTGACGGTTATACCATAAAATATCACGCGAATGGAAAAACTATATGGACTTAGAACAACTAAGAAGCTGATTATGGAATGCAATGAATGAGTTACATTAAGATAAGCAAGGGAGGATTGCAGCAACTTGAAGGATTTTATTTATATCGATCATGTATCGTACTCCTTTGGACAGCAAGAAGTACTAAAGGATGTTAATCTTTCTTTGGAAAAGGCGTGCTCTTACGCACTTATTGGCAAATCCGGTTCGGGGAAGACAACATTACTTAATCTGATTGCCGGTTTTAAGCAACCGGACAGCGGAATAATTAAGATGAAGGGAACAATGATAAAGGGACCAAGAAGAGAGACCGCATTTCTTTTCCAGGAGCTGGGGCTATTTCCATGGCAGACGGTTGAGGAAGCGGTAGCTATGCCCTTAAAACTGATGGGTCACAAGCAGGGCAGTCAGGGTGCCGTTGACGAGCTGCTAACACATATGCGGCTTCAAAATCACAAGGATAAGTACCCAAAGGAACTGAGCGGAGGAGAACGTCAACGAGTAGCGTTAGCTAGGACCTTGATTAGTGAACCCGAGCTTTTACTGATGGACGAGCCAACCTCTGCTCTTGATGCGATGACGAAGGAAGAGCTTCAAAGGCTTATTCTAAGCGAGCAGCAAAGAAGAGAGTCTACTCTGCTGTTTGTTACACATGATATAGAAGAGGCTATGCTTCTCGGACAGTATATCCTGTTGTTGGGAGAGGATAAAAGGGTAATAAAACTTGAGAATCCCTATTATATGATTGATAACCCCAGGGAGCAGCTTGGCTTTTATGAGGAATGCATTAAGCTTAGGCAGTTGCTTAAGATCGAATGATTAGATAATACCTTAATCCGGTATCCACAAGGAGGTATAGATTGCAAAATCAGAAATTTTTTAATCGGCAGATTTGTGCCTGCGTCATTCCAAAGTATAAATAGGGTGTAAGCATGCATTGCACACTTGGCACAAACTAATTCAAAGGAGGGCTTCTTGTATAGTTAGTATGAAAAAGATAAAAAGTATCCTATTTCGTCTATTAACCGGATTTGTCTGCTTCCTTATCCTTTGGGAGCTCCTACATCTGATGCTAAAAACTCATACGATTCCAGCTCCAGTGGAAACCATTCAATACATGTTTACTGTTCCAAATAAGCTGTTTTACCATTGTATGGCCAGTTTTTTGAGGGTATTGACTGCGATCAGTATTTCTCTAATCATAGGGGTTCCTGCCGGAGTGCTCATTGGAGTAAATAAAACGTGTAACAGAATATTATCTCCGCTACTGTATTTCATTTATCCGATTCCCAAGGTGGCTTTTCTTCCGGTCTTCATGCTGTTATATGGACTTGGAAATACCTCGAAGATTATACTGATTATTTGGATCATTATCTTTCAGATTGTGTTGTCAATTCGGGATGGAGTGGAGCAGATATCGCCTTTATTTTTCAAGGTAATGGACAGCTTCTGTGTCACAACCGGGCAGCGGTATCGATATCTGATTCTGCCTGCGGTTCTTCCTCAGATATTCTCCGGGCTACGAATCAGTATTGGAATATCACTGGCGTCACTGTTCTTTGCAGAGAATTATGCTACGGTCTATGGAATCGGATATTATATTCTGAGCGCCTGGACTAAGATGAATTATGTGGAGATGTTCGGCGGTATTTTATCCTTGGGTTTCCTTGGAATTATCATGTTTTTAATCCTGGATAGGCTAGAAGCAATCTGTGTACCATGGACAAAATAAGCTTACATAAACTAGACTAGCTTCTTTGATAAACCATGTATTCAAGAGATACCGTCATGGAACGTATAACCAAAAGAAAAAGATGGATCAGCTCCCCGTCATACATCGAGTGAAGGGAGCTGATCCATCTTTCTTTCAAGGCTTATTTATGATGCGACAGCCTCAAGCTATTGTTGAACTGTATTATTCCTATTTATTCCATAAAGGTGAAGTCTGTCAGCTCACCATAGGAGTAAATTCTGCTGATCATCCCCTTATCCTTCGTCCAGGAGATGATTTTATCAAACTGGTCCTGATCGATCGTACCGGCATACTGGAAATCTCCGATCATACCTGTAAGGTAATTATCGATTGCAGCAGGGAATTGATAATTCGTTAATATGCTGCTATACTCTGCTACATCAGTACTGTTCATGTAATCCACGGCTTTATTATAAGCTTTGTAGAAGGCTTTGATGTCGCCTGCATAATTCGTTAACATCTCCTCAGTAAACTGAAGAGTACCGCCTTTGATTCCGGCTTCCTTTGAGCTTCCAAGAAGATGAGCACCTTGCTCCACTAACATACCGGCCTGAGGCTCTGTAAATAATACACCATCAATCTGATTCGACATCAAAGCTTCTGCTCTTCCCGAGAAGGAAGGGATTTCTACTATCTCATAGCTGAATCCAAAATCTGCCGCAAAGTCATCCATGATATATTCCAGAATGAAATTAGGTACCAGCGAAATTTTCTTTCCACTGAGTTCTTCCATCTTAATAATACCGGAGTTGGGGGAGGATAATATCTTGAAATCCTCGCTGATATCTGAGGTGATCTTCATGGCAAGCCCTTTATCGACAAAGGCTGCGCAGGTCATGACATCACCGATTACCGCATCCAGTTCCTTAGCCTGAACAGCTACATTACGATCATTTGGTGAAGAGAAGGCTTGTATGGTTACATTCACATTCGCTTCCTCAAAAAAGCCCTTTTCTTTTGCGAGAATAATGGGAATGGCAGACTCGGCCGGTAATATTCCGATGGTGAGCTCGTGACCGGAGGGGACCATGTCGTTAGCAGCTTCTGTAGTTGGTGCAGCTTCAGGAGCTTGGGAAGGAGCCTGCGTTGGTGTTTGGGTTGGTACTGTAACATCCTTTGTTTCTTTTGTACATGCGGTTAATGTAAGGGTAGCTATTAGCAATAAAACAATTCTGAGTACTTTTTTCATTTGATTTATGTCTCCTTTTTGCAGTAAAATATTTCTTCCTGTTAGAGTTGTTTCTTAAAATCATCTAAAGTCATAAAATAGGGGATAACATTACGCTTTAGAAGTAGTGAATCGGTATTGATATCATTCTTGCCGTTATTACTGGTAAAGGCCAGCTGGAAGCCCTTGCTTCGCAGTAATTCCACATTACGGTCAGCATATAGGCCAAAGGGATAAGCAAAGACAGTCTTTGCCCTTATGAGGGGATTCGCGTTACATCGATCCAAATCCTCTGATAGCTCCTGGTCACTGACCTCCATCATGATGCTGGTTGTCATTCCTGTTCTAGTATGGAATAGGTCGGTGTGATTTGCATATTCAAAAACATCAGCCATTGATACAAGTTCTTCCTCCGTAAGGCACACAGACCGTTCCGAATCAAAAGGCTCACTGATTGCATTTATCCAACCGGTAACAACAAAGGCAGTAGCACTAAATTGATATTTTTTTAGAAGAGGATATACATAACGGGCGATGGATTGGTAACAATCATCAAAGGTCAATAATACTGACTTCTCCGGTAATTCGTTCCCATTATGATAGTAATCAATAACTTGCGAAAGAGTTAAGGCTTGGTACCCGTTTTCGTATAGATATTCCATCTGCTCCCGGAAATTCTCCAATGATACAAATAGGGGAGAGGGAAGATTATCCTCATAATTCTGCCGTACCTTGATAGGAGAGGACTGATCTGGATGAAGCATACTTTGTTCCCGTATTTCGTGATACATTAAAGTGGTAAAAGACATTCTATATTCTCCAATCTGGTTTCGATTTGTAATAAGTAAAACCAGTTATAAAGTATAACACAATATTTCCTAAAGTGGTATCTTTTATTCATAAAAAAATATAGCTGTGAAAGTTAGTTAACAGTATTTTAACACTAAGATGTTGATAGAATATACATTACAATAGGTAATATATTTATGTAAAGATAATAACTAGTTGTCGGTATATCAGACTGGACAAGCCAGGTGACAAGGAGTGAATCAAATAATGTACTCAATGAAAGACGGATAGGATCCAAATTGTCTGGAGCCTATCCGTCTTCTTAAATTCATCTATTAAGCATTCGTTTCGTTCTCATAAGGCTTAATGGTCACAATCGTTCCGTCTTCGTTGTACTTCAGTTCTGTATATTTCACACAGCGCTTATGGTTAACCCCACCGGATAAGGAACTGTCATGATAAAAGAGATACCATTTGTCCTTAAATTGAATGATAGAGTGATGCGTTGTCCATCCGATTACCGGTTCCAGAATTCTGCCTTGATAAGTGAAAGGTCCTTCCGGATTCTTACTGATGGCATAAACAAGATAATGAGTGCTTCCGGTTGAATAGGATAAATAGTAATACCCGTTATACTTATGCATCCAAGGACCTTCAAAATATCTTCTGTCCTCATCTCCGGCAGTCAAAGGATTGCCATGTTCATCAAGGATTGTTATCATCTTTGGTTCATCCTTAAAGGTAAGAAGATCATCGCTCAACTCTGCTACTATCGGTCCTAAGGCAGGATCAGTAACAGCGGGACCTTCTGCATTCGGTATAAAGGTACCGGTTGCCCATTTTTCTAACTGACCGCCCCAGAGGCCGCCATAATATATATATGCCTTGCCGTCATCATCAACAAATACAGCGGGATCGATGCTGTAGCTTCCCGGAATATAATCAGGCTCAGCTGTGAAGGGACCTGCTGGATTTTTGCTGGTTGCAACACCGATTCGGAAGATACCGTCTTTATCTCTTGCCGGGAAGAACAGATAATATGTGCCGTTCTTATAGGCAACATCAGGAGCCCACATTTGATTGCTTACCCAGGGAACATCCTTCATATGAAGAGCTTCGCCATGATCAACACAGGGGGAGCCAATATCATCCAAAGAAAGGACGTGATAATCCTCCATTCTATATTGGTCTCCATTGTCATTATCGGGACCATCATGATCTAAATCATGAGAAGGGTAAATGTAAATTTTGCCGTCAAAGACATGTGCTGACGGATCTGCAGTAAAAATATGAGTAACTAAAGGTTGGTTAGGGTTTGTAATAGCTTCCATGTTCTTATCTCCATTATCTTTTTAATTAACAATAAATATTATAACAAGATTACTATCCTTTTACTTCGCAAAAGTTGACATGTTGTTCTGAATTAAAGTCAATTTTACGAAATCCAGAGTGTAGATAGTTAAATGATGGAAAAGTGAGAGAAAGACCACAATATTTGATTAGACATAACAAGAATGTAATGATATATTTTGTTGATACGATATACAAAGCAATCCTTTCGGCTTGCTTAAGCGATTAATTCATTACAAGTGAATTCATTCATCTTGTATAAAGGAGGAATAATAAATTCGTATGAGACAGAAAACATGGAAAGCTGTAGCGATTTTTATGACTGTTTGGATGCTGGTGGTTACTGCCGGATGCTCTAAAACAGAGGATATTAAGACCGGTAATAAGGAGACTTCCAGTGAAGAGATTAAGATAGCGGAGGGCGAAGCGAACAACAATACATCGAAGGCAGAGACAAAGGAACCTTCCGGAACGGAAGGGCCGATAGTAACGAAAGAGCCTACAGTAACCGTAGTGCCTGCAGTGACCGAAGTGCCTGAAGGAAACGAAAGTGGAATAATGGAGGTATATGCTAAGTTTGGAATGAAGGCAGGAACCTGTTTATCGGATGCAATGATAGCAGATGAAAAATTAACGGATATCATTACAAAGAATTTTAATCAGATTACTCTGGAGAATTACCTGAAGCCTGATTATATTCTTAATAGGAATAAAAGCATTGAGACAGGAGAGCTTACTGTCGAGTTTAATAAAAACACAACTGCTTTATTGGACTGGGCCAAGAGCAATGGCATGGCAGTACGTGGGCATGTACTGGTATGGTATAGTCAGACACCGGACTGGATTTTCTATGAGGATTTTGATAAGAGCAAAAAATTGGTTGACCGGGACACAATGCTGGCAAGAATGGAGAGCTATATAAAGCAGACCTTTAAACAGCTGGAGGACCTTGGTTATCTTGATAGCTTCTATGCATATGACATCGTGAATGAAGCCATTATGGAGGATGGAAGCTATCGTGATTGTCTGTGGAAGCAGATAATAGGAGATGATTATATCTGGCAGGCGTTCCATTATGCAGATCAGTATGCTCCGGAAAGCGTTAAGCTATACTACAATGATTATAACGAGCAGTTTAAGACCAAACACATAGTGACATTAGCGCAGTCCTTAGTGGATGAAACCGGTAGATCTCTGATTGACGGAATAGGATGCCAGGGCCATCTTTATACGCAGGATTCGATTAGCAGCTATATTACAACGCTCAAGGCTTTCAGTGCTATTGGACTCGATGTCCAGATAACCGAGCTAGATGTCAGTCTTGGTACCTGGCAGAACATCTTAAGTGCTACGGAGGATACACGGAAGGTACAAGGGCAGTATTATTATGAACTGATTAACCGAATTATCGAAGAAAACAAAGCAGGAAACACCAAAGTATCCGGCATTACGTTCTGGGGCTTTGTTGATAGCCTGTCTTGGAGAAGCGATCGTAGTCCGTTACTGTTTGATGGTAATCTTGTACCAAAATACTCCTATTACGGTGCAAAACAAGATCGTATTAATGCAGGTTACTAAGGATAGCTGTGAATATTTGTACTGTTTACAAGGAAGTTAGATAAAGGATGTACTTGTCACAATAGCTAATATGCTTCATATCTTAATACTATCTAATATAGATGTATATTCGATAATATTGAATGAGTATTATTAGTTGAGGTGCGTAATGAATTATGCCATTGAACCTACATCAACAAATCTTTTGATAATTGTGACGGTAATGATTATCATTAACTTACTTTTATATAAGATTAAATTTAATTTTGATTATTTGATTTATGCAAATGTATTCTTGCTTTTTATTGCATTAATAGAACCATCACCATCGGACCTTTTATCTATATCTCTTCTAATATTCTGCATTAAGGAGAAGAAATTTACCTATCAAAAGTATAGTAAAATGAGAGTCGTAATCTGGTTCATGTTATCCTATATAGCTGTAATATCCTTGTCTCTTCTGAATATTAATGATTATTATGTGGGTTTACGCTTTTATGGAATTACATTATATTTAATGGTGTATAGCTTACTCATCTTTTTCTATACAGACAAAAATAATTATATTAATATCATACGAATTTATATTATATCGAGTACTGTGGCTGCTTGCTTAGGTATCATCGGATATATGGGCTTTTTTGCGGATTATCTCTTATTTGATGCGTATAGAGTCAAATCTTTATTTAAAGATCCTAATGTCTTCGGCGCTTATTTATACCCGGCGATTATTCTGCTGATTGGAGATTATAGGTCTCAGACATTATTTCCGAAGGGAAATAAAATACTAGAAAAAATAAAACTATTTAAATATGTAAGTTATAGTGCTTTACGCAATACAATTCTGATTACTATTAATATCATAGGGGTTATCATCTCTTATTCCAGGGGTGCCTGGGTTTCGTTAGCGACCGGAATCCTGCTACTGATGTTAATAAATATAAAACGAATTGATTATAAAAAAATACTACTTTATCTTGGCATTATAATATCAATAGGTTTGGTATTATGGTATAGATTTTTTAGCTTTGCCACAAAGGATTTTTTTCTAGAACGCTTAAGTATCAGGGCATATGATTCGGATCGATTTGCAGTACAGCTGATTGGTTTTACTAAGGCTCTGGATCATGTCTTTGGATATGGACCGGGACAGTATGAACATGTCTTAACTGGAATAATAGGAGAAGAATATTCAGCGCATAGCTTATATGCCAGAGCTATTCTGGAAAATGGCATATTTGGCTTTTTATTACTGATTATTGTTTTGGGATTTGTGATTATAAAATTGTTTCGAGCTCGCAAAACCGAAAATCTTCCATATGTAAATTCTGCCTACCTTTCAATATTAATCTCTTTACTAATTAATAGCCTGGTAATTGATACTCTTCATTGGAGACATCTGTGGCTCTTTTACGGATTATGTATATCCTATTTAAGTGATTATCAAAAAGCTCATAATCGCAGTTGGAAAGAGGATATTAATCTGCTTAAAGCTTATTTATGTAATGCAAAGATTGCTTTGAAAGCTGTAATATATGTTCTGATTAGGAATCTGTTAGCAGTGATTGGATTATTATTACATTCTGATAAGAAGAATGGTCAGGAAATTATTATTTTAATGTATCATAGGGTAAATGACCAAGTAAATCAGGCAATAGCGGTGAAAGAGAAGAGATTTCACTGGCAGATGGAATATCTTACGAAAAAGGGTTATGTAGTCATCTCAATGGATGAAGCTTATCAAAAGATAAAAGATAAAAACATTGATAAAAAATATATTGTACTTACCTTTGATGATGGATATGAAGATTTATATGAGACTGCTTATCCTGTCTTGAAGAAATACAATTATCCTGCCATTCTATATCTGGTTCCGGGATATATCGAAGCGGACAAAGGTTTTGACTGGGATCAAGATCCCAGTCAAGGTAAATTACTGAACTGGGAACAGATTAAGAAATTAGAGGAAGAATCCTTAATTAAGTTTGGTTCACATACCTTAAATCACTTCGATATCAATCTCTTGGATACTACAACTCTTAGAAATGAATTGGAAGAATCAAAGAAAATACTGGAAGAAAAATTAGAAACCAAAATAATTCATTTTGCCTATCCGAAAGGAATCTATGATGTAAGTACTGAGAAAATATTGAGTGAATTCTATGAAACCGGAGTTTTGATCTATAAGGGTGTAACAATTAATAACCAAATAGAGCCGGAGGATTATTTCAGACTAAAGCGTATGCCTATTTACCGAAGTGATGGAAAGTTTATGTTTATGGCCAGATTAAAGGGTTGGATCTGGCTTGAGGAGATTATAAGAAAAAAACTCAGAGCTTATTGAAACAATGAAAAGAGAAAGTTATATGCAGCGGTTTTACAGCATATAATTTTCTCTTTTTTGAACTTTTTCGTTATTATAACATAATCTGTTATATATCGGTGTTTTATAAGTGTGGTGACATAAATTGAATAAACTAAGAATATTACAGATAATCACGAAAGCAGACTGGGCTGGTGCACAAAGGGTAGTCTATGAGTTATGCAAATATATACAGGAAAATTATAGGAACGAGATAGAGCTTGAGGTAGCAGTTGGTGACAATGGGATTCTGGTAGAAAAGCTAAGAAAAATGGGTATAAAAGTTCATATACTCGATAGATTAAAGCATGATATCAATCCGATTGTTGATTATAAAGGCTATAAAGAAATAAAGAGTATTATTACCAAAGGTAAATACGATGTAGTACATTGCCATTCTACGAAAGCCGGAATTCTTGGCAGACTTGCAGCTTATGAATCAAAGGTTAAAAAGATTCTGTACACGGTGCATGGTTTCTGGCCTATTCTTCAATATCATGGCTTGATGAGAAAAGCTGCTGTTATGATAGAAAGAGTGTTGGAAAAGCGAACAACGGATATGGTTTTTATATCAAAAAATGATATCCGGATTGCGAAGCAGTTCAAGCTTTATCACAAGGAAAAAACAAGTTTGATCTATAACTCCATAACAATACCGGATGTGATAAAGGGTACTTTAATATCAGAGTTGCATCTGAATGAAGAGGTAAGAATTATAGGGAATGTATCCCGAGTGAATGAGGTCAAAAATCCGACACGTTTCATTGAAATCGCCAAAGAATACTATCAACTATATCCAAAGGAAAATACCGTATTTGTTTGGATCGGTGATGGTCCATTGATGGATCAGGTCACTCTTTTGGTAAAAGAATATGGACTAACGAATCAGGTGTTCTTTATCGGTTTTCGAGATCATGCCGAACGTTACATGGTGGATTTTAATTTACTTCTTATGACTTCGATCATGGAAGGAATTCCGATCACCATCCTGGAAGCAAAGGAATTGAAAATACCGGTTCTGTCAACCGATGTCGGAGGTATCCGTGAAATAGTAGGAGAGAAAAATGTTTTTGAGCAAAACCAGATGAATCGAGATATAGCATTAAAATTAAATGAGGTTCCTGCTCCAATCCGTTTTACTAATCGAGCTATGGGTGAGAAATATGTAAAGCTATATTTAGCAGATAAAGAAGGACTCAATATATGGAAGTAAAATTATCTGTTATCATACCAACTAAAAATAGACAGGTTATTCTAAAGAATATTCTTTCTTCCTTTATTTCACAAGAGATTTCATATCCGGTTGAATTTATTATTATCGATCAGACAGAGATATCAATGATGGAGAAGGAGCTTAATGTACTTAATGAAATTGCAGCTCATGTAGCAGAGAAAACCTTTGTAGTATATTATCATCTACCTGACTTATCAGGCCTAACCCAGGCTAGAAATTTCGGAATTGAAAAAGCATCGGGGTGTTTTGTGCTTTTTTTAGATGATGATATTATCTTACTTCCAGGCTTTATAAAGGGAGTTATGGAAGGCTTTAAGAGAGGTTTTAACGGTGTATCCGGGGTGTTGTTTGAAAATGTTGCAGATGAAGGGTGGATGAAAGAACTATATACGAATCTATTCTTTCGTGGTTATTTGAAGGATAAACGAAGAAGGATTTACAGAAAATTCCATAAATACGGAATCTACACTAAGACAAATGTATTAAGTGGAGGTATAGCGGCTTATACGAAAGAGCTATTGGCAAATAATAAATTCGATGAGAATTTAATACGATATGCATTAGGTGAAGATAAAGAGTATTCAATGAGGGTTAGTTATCAAGGGGCAAAATTGGCGATATGCACCCGTGCAATTGCATACCATATGAAGCACCCGGTTGGAAAGCCTAATCTTTTCAATCGATATGAGGGAAAGACAGCCTTGATAAAATATTTACAATACAAGTTTTCAGGATTAATGAAGCGAAGGCTAATCATATCCACGATCTGGGCATTGATTGGTACCATTATGGATGCATTCATCAATTCTATAATAAAAAAGACAGTTGAACCTGTAAAAGGTGCTATATCCGGTCTGAAAAAGGCAAGTAAAAAGTTCGAGAATCTTGAGTTTATTAATAAGATAGAGCAATCACAGTTCGGCAAAAGTAGAATATCTTAAATTTCAAAGAGAATGGCCGGAAATGAGGAAGCAAAGTGAAAGATCAGGCAATTTTGAATAAGGTTAGAAATGCTACCCTTTGGTCCACGGTTACTCAATTAGCCACAAAGCTTTTTTCTCCGCTCAGTAATATCATATTAGCTAGACTTTTATCCCCTGAAACCTTTGGAATTGTAGCAACCGTAATGATTATTATAAGCTTTACTGATATATTCATTGACTCAGGCTTTCCCAAATACCTAATACAGCATGAATTTCATAATTTAGCGGAGGAAAAAGTATATGCTAATGTAGCATTCTGGACAAATCTTGGGGTAGCGTTTTTTTTATGGTTTATCATTATTATATTTCAGCATCCGATTGCAACCATAGTCGGTAATTCCAGCTTGGACTATGTGATAGCAATTGCGTGTATACAGTTACCTATCAATGCATTATCGAGCGTTCAAAGTGCTTTATTTACCAGAAGCTTTCAATACAAGGACATCTTTATAATCAGGGTAATATCAGCCATTATCCCATTTATAGTAACAATTCCTTTAGCCTACCTAGGTTTGAGACACTGGTCTATTATCATCGGGTCAACTAGTGGTATCATTTTTAGTACCGCTTTACTTACGATCAAATCGGATTGGAGACCTTTCTTATTTTATCGGATGAGTATTCTAAAAGAAATGTTATCCTTCAGCTCCTGGTCAATTTTAGAAGGTTTTTTTATATGGCTTACAACCTGGGTCGATATTATTGTGATCGGAAATGTATTCAGTGACTATTATCTTGGGCTTTATATGACCTCATATAATATGGTAAATGCATTGATGTCGTTGATAACGAGTGCAATAGCACCGGTACTCTTTGCTGCCTTATCTAGAATGCAAAATGATAAGATACTATTCTATTTTACCTTCTTAAAATATCAAAGGATGATCGCTTATTTCCTGCTTCCCATCGGCATTGGCATCTTTTTATATCGGGATATCGCTACTAATATAATCCTGGGGAAGAATTGGATGGAGGCAAGTAATATTATAGGAATCTTTGCATTAACTACAGCAATAAAAATATCTCTTGTAAATCTTAACAGTGAGGCACTAAAGGCGATCGGACAACCGAAATTATCTCTTGTTTTGCAGGTACTGGACTTAGGAATCATAGTTCCTGTCTGTATGATGAGCAAAGAATACGGATTTTGGTCATTGGTATATGCCAGATCCTTTGCCAGACTTGATTTAATCATCCCCGGTCTGATACTAGTCAGTATCATCTTAAAATATAGAATTTGGATACTAATAAAAAACATATCCTTACCATTTTTATGTACCATTGTAATGTCATTATTAGCAATAGTGCTTAGACAGTTATATGCAAGTATAAGCGGGCAGCTTATTTCTATAGCAATCTGTGCATTACTCTATCTTTTGATGATAATTCTATGTGATAAAAGTGTTTTATACCAATTTTATGTATTTTATAATAAAAGAAGATATAAATAGTCTATCTTTTTTCCGAAAACACACTAAAGACTAATTTTGTGACATATTTCGCCATATTATCATATTCTATATTAGATATATTGTATTGAGATAACAACTCAATTCACTATATCATGACAATAAATCGATAAATGGTGAATATGATGAAAAAAGCTGACAGAAATTATTCCATTATTGTATATGAAGCATATAAGAGGGGCTTCGATATAATTTTCTGTCTTATCGCTCTTTTTTTTGCAATACCAATCATAATCGTTTTTTGTATCGCTATTATGATAGAGTCCCCCGGAGGTTGCTTCTACTCACAGAAGAGAATGGGGAAAAATATGAGATGCTTTACTATATATAAATTAAGGTCCATGTATATAGATTCAGAAAAAAATGGTGCGGTATGGGCAGAAAAAGAAGATCCGAGAATTACGAAGGTGGGAAGAATAATACGGAAAGCAAGAATAGATGAGCTCCCACAGCTTATTAACATATTAAAGAATGATATGAGTCTTGTCGGACCAAGGCCGGAAAGGCCTGAATTTGTAGAGAAATTCAGGAAAGAAATTCCGAATTATAATAAGCGATTTAAGGTCAAAAGCGGCCTCACAGGGTTGGCACAGGTAGTGGGAGGTTATGAACTAACACCACAGGAGAAATTAGAAAAGGACATTTACTATATAGAAAATCAGTCCTTATGGTTGGACTTGATTATAATCTTAAAAACAGTAGTCGTAGTTTTGACAGGAAAAGGGGCAAGATGATTTCTTGTTACTTTTCCTGTCATGTTCATTCATGACAATAGAATGTTCGCGAAGTGTACTTTCTATCGTTCATGACAAGTAAATTGATTTATCAATACATCTTGTATAAGTATAAAACCGATTAACCATCCGGCAAATAAGGGAGGTGCTTCGTCATGATGCATAAGACAGAAAATAATTATCCGGTGGGTTCAAAAATACCTGAAATAAAAGTGATTAATTGTATGGAAGAATTAGCCGGTCATAAAGAGGAGTGGAAGAAAATACTCACAGATAATAGGAATAGTAATCCCTTTCTTGAATTTGACTGGATTGAAAACTGGTGGAATTTTTTTGGAAAAGGACATAGCCTATTTGTACTTGTTATGCAAATGCAAGACAGAATCGTTGGATTTTGCCCATTTATGATTATGCATCATCTATTTTTTCAGGAGATAGCATTCATCGGGTATCCGGATGCCAGCTATATGGATTTTATTCTTGCCGGTGAAAATAGAGATCGGAGTATTGAGGCATCCTTGGATTATATCCAGAAATTGAGAGGCAGCTTCATTCTTCATCTACACGGTATACACGAGGAAGCTTACTCTGACAAAGTGCTAATAAATTATTTTAATCAAAACAAAGGTGGTTTCTTTGTAAGGAGCTTTGAAGACCCGTTTATTCCGATTGATAGAGATTTTACATCTTATTTAAAGAAACGCTCTAAGTATAGCTCCATTAAGACCTTAATAAGAAGCAGGATTAAACTGGAAAGCGTCGCAAATGTAACATATAAGCAGTTGAGCGATTCAGAGTTTGATGACATCATTCATTTATATGAAAAGAAATGGAAGAAAAAATATGATGCCAGCAACTTTTTAAAAAGAAATCATCAAGATTTCTTTCGGACAATCGCTGATGATACGATCATGTCTTTTAGGGTAATGGCTTATGGGTTAAAGCTCGGAAACCGACTAATTGCGTTCATCTATGGCTTTCTATGCAATGGAACATATTATCTTTACCGTATTTCTCACGATAATGATTTCTCTGTATATGGTCCCGGTAAAATTATTCTTATGAAATTAATTGAAGACTGCTTTCAGAATAACATACTGGTTGTTGACCTTGGGCTAGGATATGCTAGGTATAAATCTGAATGGACGGATGAAAAGAAAATCATCCACGAATACATGGCACCATTCGCATCTGGATATTCCCGATTATTTTTTTATAAGTATTTGGTAAGAAAAAAAGCAATTGATAAGCTTAAAAAAATGAGATTTTATGATACTTTGAAGGCATCTTTACTTGGCATAGGTCATTGCTTATACACAGGTGTTTATTATAGAGAAATAATCAATAACTTAATAAAATTTAAAAATGATGCAGTAAAATATAAGTTAATAGCTTTTCTTAAAAAAACAGCGAACAACCTATTTTTATATGAAGAGTACATGATATATGAAAAGGCATTTGATAACCCAGGGAATGATACCGGAATAAATAATCAATGTTCTACGGATACGAGTAATAAAGTTAACATGGATTTTATGGATATCGAATCGAATAGGAAAGATAATAACATAATCAATGAGGCTAACTTAAATGATCTCGATTTATTGTGCGAAATAATGACCGAGAAGCCGGTCGAGATTGTTCAGCACTTCTACAAAAAACAAAGATGTTTTCTGGTGGAGGAAGGGTGTAATAGAAAAAAATGCATTTGGATTAATTATAATGAGATAGAAATATCGGATATTAACAATCACATCGAACTATCAGAAAGCAGCCTATATATTGATATGACTGAGGTTACTGTTAAGGAAGCTTCTATGAATAATCTCCTACAAATCATTAACAGTATTATAAATATTATTTATGATGAAAAATATACAAATTTATTTATCGGTATAAAAGATAGGAAGGGATCACTGAAAACAATAATGATCAGTATTGGTTTTAAGCCTGCCCTACAAATAATACATAGGAAAATCTTATTTAAATCATACGTAAAAACACAAAAAAACAGACTAAGCTAATCCGCAAAATTAATAATTAATAGTGCACCAGTCATGGGTTGATATGTCGTATAAGGCCGATTTGTTAATTGTATCATTCTTAGTGTTAAGAATATAATGTAAAGAATGCTATGATATTGTTTCATTTTGTGAAACAATGAAAGAGGTGTAAAAATGGATCTTTCAGATAATGTTATGAGCAATTATAATCTGGATCCAAATGTTGCGAGAAATTTATCGCATAGTACGATTACTGCCCCTACAATGGAGGCAATCACTCCAAGATGGTTTCTTACCTTTCTTCCCTGGGTGTCTGTTGAAGCAGGTGTTTACCGGGTAAATCAGGTTAAAAGAAGAAACGATGATTCTACAATGGAATTGATGGAGAATCCGGAAATATTGCCGAGGGTAATCGCAGATAACTTGAGAGAACGTGAATTACCGGATACCTTTACCGATTATGAGGGAGTACCTAGAGAATATACCTTAAGTGTTATAAAGACGCTTCTGAAAATGAACACTCACATTACTGATATCTTCAATTCACCCCTGGATCAAAAAGAGCAGGAAATGAGACTTACCATTGAAGCCATGAAGGAAAGACAGGAATGGGAGCTGATAAATAATGAGAATTATGGACTTCTCCATTCTGTATCACCTCGTATGAAAGTCAGATCCAGATATGGGATACCGATGCCTGATGATATGGATGAACTTTTGTCCAGAATATGGAAAAAGCCTTCTTTCTTTGTGGCACATCCGAGAGCGATTGCCGCATTCGGTAGGGAATGTACCCGCAGAGGTGTTCCTCCTGTAACAATGAACATCTTTGGTACACCTTTTATGACCTGGAGGGGAGTCCCGATACTACCCTGTGATAAGTTATTAATCGATGGAAAATCATGTAATATGTCGTCATCCGGTAAAACCAATATCCTGTTGATGAGAGTAGGAGAGAGAGAGCAAGGAGTCATTGGCTTACATCAACCTGGAATACCGGATGAAGGAATCATCCCCAGCTTATCTATAAAATACGCAGGAATTGATAATAGGGGAATTGCTACATATATCTTATCGTTATATTTTGGAACCGCTGTTTTGTCCGATGATTCGTTAGGTATGCTAGAAAATGTAGAGGTAGGATACTATTATGATTACACATAATGGTGAACAGAGTTGGATGATGGCCCCATATTGGAACAGATGCTTTGATGTTCATTCGGTTCGGAAGGATTTTCCGATCTTACATAGGAAGGTAAATGGAAAGTCATTAATTTGGCTTGATAATGGAGCAACCACACAAAAACCCAATCAGGTCATTAATACCTTAAATCATTATTATAGCAATTATAATTCCAACATCCATCGTGGTGCTCATACCCTCGCAAAGCATGCAACGAAAGCTTATGAGGAGGCAAGAGAAAAGGTACAGGCGTTTATTGGAGCCTCCTTGGCGGAAGAAATCATCTTTACCCGCGGAACAACGGAGGCTATTAATTTGATTGCCGAAAGCTACGGGGATATGAATATCCATGAGGGTGATGAAATTTTGCTTACGATGATGGAGCATCATTCCAATATCGTACCCTGGCAAAAGCTGCAGCAGGAAAAGGGAGCTGTAATTAAAGTGATCCCAATCAGCGAAAGAGGAGAGATTCCGCTGGAGGAGTACCAAAAGCTACTTTCTTCCCGTACTAAAATTGTTGGAATTACTCATGTTTCGAATGTCCTTGGTACGGTTAATCCGGTTGATTGTATGATTAAGCTGGCACATTCTTATGGTGCCTGTGTTATAATTGACGGAGCACAATCCATTCCACACATACCGATCAATGTAAGAGAAATGGATGCGGACTTTTATGTCTTCTCCGGACACAAGATGTATGCTCCGACGGGAATTGGTGCTTTATATGGAAAGAAAGCATTACTGGAAAGTATGCCTCCCTGGCAACGTGGCGGTGGAATGATTAATGAAGTGAGCTTTGACCATACTACTTTTAATCATTTGCCCTATAAATTTGAGGCCGGGACAGGAAATATTGCCGATGCCATTGCTTTAGGAGCAGCGATTGATTATTTAAGTGGAATTGGTATGGGGAGAGTGGAGGAGCATGAAAGAGAGCTTACCATGTATGCCATGGAACGGTTAACCCAGATACCAGGTGTTCATATGCTCGGGACAGCTCCTAATAAAATTAGTGTATTATCCTTCGTGATCGATGGAAGCTCCCCGGAAAGTATAGGAAAATATCTTGATTATGAAGGAATTGCAGTCAGGGCAGGACATCATTGCGCACAGCCGGTTCTTAGCAAATTCGGTTTAGCAAGCTCTATACGCGCGTCCCTCGGTATCTACAATACGAGAGAAGAAGTGGATTGCCTAGCCAATGCAGTACTTAAAATAGCGAAAATGTATCACTAACATATAAAAACGTCCGCATGCTTTGCTTTATGCGGGCGTTTCTAAATCCTGACAACTGAAAGTTCGAATAAGCGTACCTTCTATTGTTACATACTAGAAGAAGGTTTGGAAGGTTTATTTCCTGTCATTTGCTCCAGACAGTAGGTGTACCTTAGCAGAGAAATGTATGAATGTAAATGAGGAAATAGTTATCAGAAAATAATAAATATTGACGAAACAATTATCTGTGATATAATAAGTAAACAGATAAGATGCTGATTATAATTGAATTGTTAATGGGAAAAGGATAATTCATGGATTTGGTATTAAGGCATAAAATACTACAATCCTTTTTACAAGTAAATAACTTATTACAAAGGAGGAAAATTGCGTATGAACAATAATCAAGTGATAACGATCGAAGCAACAATCGATGCACCCATAGAAAAAGTATGGCAATGCTTTATAGAACCTGAGCATATAAAGCATTGGAATAGTGCTTCTGATGATTGGCATACCACCGCTGCTGAAAATGACTTAAGAGTTGGTGGAAAGTTTCTCTTCAGAATGGAAGCGAAGGATGGTAGCTTTGGCTTTGATTTTTTTGGAATTTATGACGAGGTAAATCTTAATAAGACCATAGCTTACACCTTGGGAGATGAGAGAAAGGTAAAAGCCACCTTTCACAGTGAAGATAATAAAACCAAGGTGATACAAGCCTTTGAGGCGGAGAGCACCAATAGTATGGAGATGCAGAAAGCCGGATGGCAGTCAATCCTAGATCATTTTAAGCGCTATGTAGAAGACTTATAATATAAAATATAAAAAGCATCGGATTGCTAGTAATATGATACCAGTCCAATGCTTTTTTTTTATCTAGCAAAGTAATTTTTACTGAATATTATTTGCTACATTCGTCAATGAGCGAATAGGATTGGTTCATTTTTATGCTTTGATTGCCCAGCGTAGCTTGGCGGAACGAGCACGGCTGTTGGTATTGCATTCCTCCGGGGTAGGGCGTATCGCATCAGGAGATATCTCACGATAGATTCCTTCCCGTAGATATTTTTGAAAGGATTTCTTCACTAGGCGGTCTTCACCGGAATGAAAGGATAGGATAGCGACACGACCTCCCTCTGCAAGGGAAGCTGGGAGCTTTTCTAAAAATTCATATAAAACTTCAAATTCGTTATTCACATCAATTCGTAACGCTTGAAAGCTTCGTTGACAAGATTTCTTAATCTCATCGTTACGGGTACTTGCTGGTAGGAACTTAAGAGTATCTGCGATGACTTCCTTTAGTTTGGTTGTCGTCGAGATGTCAATCCCTCGCTTTATCTTTAGAGTAATGGCTTTAGCGATTTCGGTAGCGTATGGCTCGTCTGAGTTTTCCCAAAGCATACCTGCGAGTTCGTCCTGTGTTATGGTTTTTAGCCTTTCTGCTGCTGATATTCCTTTGGAAGGATTCAGTCGAAGATCCAGCGGGCCCTCAGTCTTAAAGGAGAAGCCTCTGTCGGGATTGTCGATCTGCATAGAAGAGACACCCAAATCCGCCAGAATAAAATCCAAAGGACCTGCTTCGAGCACAATTTGATCGATTTCAGAGAAGTTCATTTGCTTAATGGTTACATATTCGGGACCATAACCCAAGCCTTCCAAGCGTTCTCTGGTACGAGGCAGTTCGATGGGATCTACATCGGTTGCATACAAATGCCCTTTATAATTGAGGCGTTTTAGCATTTCCAGAGAGTGACCTCCATAGCCTAGAGTGGCATCGAGTCCGATTTGCCCCGGAGTAATCTGCAAAAATTCTAAAATTTCATTGACACAAATTGAACGATGCATCCCGGCCGGTGTATTACCCTTTTGAATAACCTTAGCCACTGTATCGGCATATTTCTCCGGTTGCAATTCTTTATATTTCTGATCATAAGCCTTGGGGTGCGTACCTTTATATCGAACCCGTCGCTGATGCTTCTGTTCTTGATTATCCATTGATGTTCCTACCTTTTAACACTTTTATTATAGTTACATTTTATATAATACCAAATACAAAATATAAAAGCAAATGAATAGCATATTTGATTTTTTTTGAGACGGTAAAATATTACCAATGATATATATAATAATGATAATCAATTTCAAAAACCTTGACAAAAGGAAAATAATATAATAGACTAATTCCATTGCTTAAGCAAAACCAAATTATGAAATAATGTAACCATCAATTACAGATACCTCATGAATCTAGCACTGTATTTTGAGTATATTAACAATTAAAGGAGCGTACATATGAAAATCAGCAAGATTAGCATTATAGCAATGGCATTAACCATATCCTTAACAGCTTGTTCTAACGTAGCAAATACACCTTCCGAGGAACAGGGAGCAGGTAGCTCTACCGAGATCACCGAAGCACCGGTAACACAAGCACCTGCTGAGCCATCTGCTACAGCCGATAATTCGTCAGTAACAGAAGTTCAATATCCGATTACAATCAAGCATGCCTTCGGTGAAACAATCTTAAATGAGAAACCGGAACGTGTAGCAACTATTTCATGGGGGAATCAAGATGTTCCTTTGGCACTAGGTGTTATACCGGTAGGTGTGTCTCAGGCTAATTACGGTGTACTTGATGACAGTGGCTTGTTACCATGGACTTTAGAAGGTTTTAAGAGTTTGGGTGTTGATTCTCCTGTGATTTTCAATGATACCGATGGTCTGAATTATGAAGCAATCAGCGATGCCGAGCCCGATGTTATTCTGGCGGCTTACTCAGGAATCACTCAAGAGGAATATGAATTGTTATCTGCGATTGCCCCGGTTGTGGCATATCCTACCCTTGCATGGCAGACCTATTGGCGTGATCAGATTATAATGGATGCAACTGGTATGGGCATGAAAGCAGAAGGAGAACAATTGGTTTCTGAGCTTGAACAGTTGATCGCAGAGAAGTCAGCACAGTATCCTCAGATTGCTGGAAAGAGGGCAGCCTTTTTCTATTTTAATCCTTCCGATTTAGGCAAGTTCTATATCTACCTTCCGACTGATCCTCGTGCTGCGTATCTTACAGATCTGGGAATGGAATTCCCGGTTAGTGTATTAAATCTATCGGAAGACAGTGCCAGCTTTGCTCTAGAACTCAGTGCGGAAAATGTAGATGTGCTCGAGGATATCGATATTATTATCGCTTATGGCGATGCAGCGCTACTGGAGGCCTTGAAGGCTGATCCATTGGTTGGTACCATCCCCGCTGTTCAAAGAGGTTCTGTAGCGTTAATTACGGACGGGACACCTCTTGCAGCGTCAGGCACACCCAGTGCATTATCCATTCCCGCAACAATCGATGAGTACCTGAACCTAATCGGAGAGGCAGCTGATAAAGCAGAATGAAATTAACAAAGACTATCATTATCTTAATATGCAGTATCCTTGGTATCGCATTGTGTGCAATTGCTTCTTTGGCATTCGGTGCACGTAATGTGGATTTTTCAGAGGTAATGAATGCACTGCTTCATGTTGACAGCACTTCCTTTGATGCTATTGTTGTGAGAGAACGAATACCAAGAACGGTATTCAGTCTGATCGCCGGAGCGTCACTTGGTGTCTCCGGCGCTCTGATGCAGGCAATTACCCGAAATCCGATTGCTGATCCAAGTATACTGGGAGTCAATACCGGCGCTTCCTTGTTCGTAGTAAGTGGGATTGCTTTTTTTCATATTAATTCGGCGGGTCAATACATCTGGTTCGCTTTAGTCGGAGCTGCTGTAACTGCGGTCTTTGTATATGGAGTGGGGTCCATAGGAGCTGGAGGGGCAACGCCGATCAAGCTTGCGCTGGCCGGTGCTGCAACCAGTGCGGCATTATCCTCTCTTGTTAGTGCAGTCATCCTTCCCAGAACCGAAGTTATGAATGCGTTTCGCTTCTGGCAGGTGGGAAGTGTAAGTGGTGCTACATGGGAGGGAATTGTGACAATTTCTCCGTTTCTGATCCTCGGGATACTGATAGGGATCCTGGCGACTCCGGCTCTCAATGCGCTGGCTTTGGGGGATGATGTGGCTACCGGATTAGGAGTTCGAACAGGACTAATTCGTGCAATCAGCGCAGTTGCCGGTGTACTTCTGTGTGGAGCAACTACGGCACTAGCCGGGCCAATCGGCTTTGTAGGACTTATGATCCCGCATACAATGCGTCTTATTTTGGGCCCAAATCTACGTCTTGTTGTCCCTATGTCGGCGGTCGGGGGAGCGATGCTTCTTACAGTTTCTGATATTATAGGAAGACTGATCGGTAATCCTGGTGAGCTTGAGGCGGGTATTATCACAGCGTTTTTTGGGGCTCCAATTCTGATTATTATTGCGATGAGAGCGAAGGTACGATCAATATGATAGATAATAAACTTGATATGGTACGGACTGGTATCGTTAAGAGAAGAGCACGTCTGATTACAGTTACCATGCTGCTGGCTGCGTTAGCCTTATTATTAGCTAGCCTCATGCTATTACTTGGTAACACGATCTATTCCCCAACTACAATGATTAGAGTCATTCTTGGGGAGCAGATAAAGGGAGCATCCTTTGCTATCAATACGCTCAGACTGCCGAGAATGCTTACTGGATTATTCGTAGGTATTGCTTTTGGAATAGCTGGAAGTACATTTCAGACTTTGCTTCATAATCCCCTTGCAAGTCCGGACATTATCGGAGTCACTTCAGGCTCCAGTGTCGCCGCTGTAGTATGTATCCTGTTGTTTAAAATCAGTGGCAGCATTGTATCAGTGGCAGCAGTAATCTCGGGACTCATGGTTGCGGCATTAATTTATATCCTCTCCAAGGGAGGAAGCTTTTCAGGCGGAAGACTTATATTAATCGGAATAGGGGTACAGGCTATGCTGAATGCGGTGATTTCCTTCATACTGCTAAAAGCAAACCAATACGATGTACCTGGTGCATTACGCTGGCTTAGTGGAAGTCTAAACGGAATGCAGATGAAGAATGTTCCCGGACTATTTGTTGTGGTTGTGATCTTTGGATCTGTAATCATTATGCTTGGAAGACATCTTAAGATATTAGAATTAGGGGAGCAGTCCGCTATTACCCTTGGATTAAATGCGGATCGGATAAGACTTCTGTTGATATTATGCTCCGTTTTTCTAATTGCTTTTGCAACGGCGGTTACCGGACCGATTGCTTTTGTTGCATTCCTTGCAGGGCCAATCGCGGGAAGACTGGCAGGAAAAGGTGGCTCTTATGTGATACCCGCAGGTCTCGTTGGAGCGGTCTTAGTTCTTGGGGCAGATATCATCGGCCAATTTGCCTTTGATATCCGGTTTCCTGTGGGAATTATTACAGGAATTCTAGGAGCACCCTATCTTCTGTATTTGCTGATACGTATCAATCGAACCGGAGGTGCAGCATGAGAAATGCAAATATATTATCAGCCAAGAAAATCATAGCTGGATATGATAAAAAAATAATCCTTCATGGAATAGATGCTATCATTCCGAGTAATAAAATTAGTGTTATCATAGGAGCAAATGCCTGTGGTAAATCCACTTTATTAAAGACTTTTGCCAGACTAATCAAACCATCCTCCGGTGAAATTGTGCTTGACGGAAAGCAAATCGAGCAGATACCTTCAAAGCATCTGGCGAGAGAATTGGGGTTACTTCCCCAGTCACCGGTTGTTCCTGAGGGCATTATCGTATCAGATCTAATTGCCAGAGGGCGCTTTCCTTATCAGACCTTTTTGAAGGGAATGAGTAAGAAGGACTATGAAGCGGTTGAAGAAGCTTTAGAAATCATGGGAATCACGGAGCTTGCTAATCGAAGTGTGGATGAGTTGTCAGGAGGACAGCGGCAGAGAGTTTGGATTGCTATGGCGTTGGCGCAACAGACAGATATCCTGCTCCTGGATGAACCTACTACATTTCTAGACATTGCTTATCAGATTGAGATATTAGATCTGTTAACTGATCTGAACCAAAAGCGTGGTACTACCATCGTAATGGTACTGCACGACATCAATCTTTCCGCTCGATATGCTGATTATATATTTGCAGTTCATAAAGGAAATCTTGTTGCCCAGGGTACTCCTTCTGATGTAATCACAGAGGACCTGATGAAGCAGGTATTTGGTCTGAATTGCTCTGTAATCAAGGATCCGGTTTCCGATTCACCCTTCATTGTGCCAAAGGGGAGGCATTATGTAAGACATAATGATCAATAAGAGTTGTTCTTGCCTGCTGTGATTACTTCGGTTTTACAGTGGGCCTTTTTTATATAAAAAGGTTACATTAGTTGCTAGTAATACATTTTCTGGTATAATGAAAAGGAGTGATACAGTCAGCGCATTCTTTGCAATCATTGTTCGAAATGGAGGAGGTGGATATAATAGGCAGGGGGAGCGAAAGAAAAGTAATCAAGAAAGGCAAGGCAAGTATAATCGTATTGGCATTACTGGTAGTAGCAGCTGCTATACTTTTTCTTTATGCCAAAAATACATACGGAGAGGTCCTGGAGGTGAATTTTGATATGATAATGACAAGAGAGGATTATGATGTAAAAATCTTGAAGCAGGAGGATGGAGTGACCTATCTTGCAAAAGAAGGAAGGAATGATTTTAAGCTTCTTGCCTTTACTGACATGCATTTTGATGGTATGGATGAAAAGGCAATGGACCGAACAATGGAGGAATTTCTGAAAGCGATCGATCACGAACATCCGGATCTGGTTGTGTTTACAGGTGATATTATTACTGCAATCTTCAATAAGGAACGGGCTGAGACTTTTGCAACCCTTATGGAAACCTATGGGATCTATTGGTGTACCGTGCTTGGTAATCATGAAGGTGAGCATCCGTTGTCTTTCTCAAGAGAAAACCTGATCAAGCTGTGGGCGAATGATGAGAAATATCCTCATTGCTTGGTAGAAGCAGGACCTGAGGAGCTATCTGGTAATGGTAATTATGTAGTTCATCTTATGACATCGGAAGGAAGCATCAACCAGAGTCTGATTTTCATGGATAGTGGCAATTATGTAACAGAAGAAGATGTTAAGAACTTGAACGTAAGCAAAGGATCTTATGCTTATATTAAAGAAGATCAGATTGAATGGTATAAGAAGCAAATTGCATCCATGCCAGAGGGTAACAAGTCAAGTCTGTTTATTCATATCCCTCTTTGTGAATATGCACTGGGTTGGGATGAAATCTATAATGAGGCTAACGGTACGATCAAGGAAACCGATGATTGCAGCTATATTAGTGGTTTGCAGAGGGAGCCGGTATGCTGCGCGGAATATAACAGTGGTTTATTCGAGGTAATGAAAGAGCTTGGAAGTACAAAGGATGTATATTGTGGTCATGACCATGTTAATGATTACTCTATTGTATATCAAGGCATTGGGCTGCATTATCTGCAGGCAAGCGGTTATGCCACCTATGGCTGGAATGATAAGACCGAAACACAGACAACTGTATTGGAGGAGCAAAGCTTACAAGGATATACAATCCTTGATATGAAGTCAGATGGAGAGAATATTATTACCAGAATACGTTATAATCAGTAAATAGAGAGAGGGAAACTCCGTACTCAGATATTGGACGTTTCTCAGCAAATTGAGAATTCTCAGGAATATATCAAAGCTTATGAAAAAGCAACTATGAACGGAGAATAGACCATGATACAATTGTATTGCATTATAGCTTTTATCTGTGTTAAATTAGTGTAGCACAGAAAAGTGAATGGAAAAGCAGAGGATAATTAATACAAAATGAGATTAGATCGCTTCCTGGCACAAGCAAGTGTCGGAACAAAGAAGAGTGTACGCCTTTATGTGATGGAAGGCAAGATTACAGTGAATCATCAGATAGTAGATAATCCTGCGTTGGAAATAGATGAAAAGTCGGATATCATAAGTTTTATAGGAGACGAAGTGGTTTATCCCGGAAAATTCTATTATATGCTTCACAAACCGGAGGGTTGTATTACTGCCACAAAGGATAATACGAGTAAGACGGTGATGGATTATATTGAAGCTGGGCATAATAAGGGCCTTTTTCCGGTCGGACGGCTGGATAAAGATACCGAAGGACTCCTACTTATTACAAATGACGGTGAGTTCAGCCATAGACTGATGTTCCCGGAAAAGCAAATTGAGAAAACCTATTTCTTTTGGGCCTTCGGCACCCTGGATGATGTGGCAAGGAAGCAACTGATTTCGGGGGTAATGATCGGAGAACGAGAACCATTGGCAATGGCAACCAGAATCAAAGTAGAAGGGGAAGGTATGTATTCTTCGTTTAAGGAACGAATGAATATGGTTAATCTCAAGGAAATTAGGATAGATGCTACAAGACAGAGGGTTGTATGTGGGTATATTACAATAACAGAAGGCCGTAAACACCAGGTGAAGCGGATGCTGAAGGCAGTAGGCTGCTATGTAGCTTATTTACAACGTGTTTCCATCGGTGGATTATTATTGGATGAGACCCTTCAAAAAGGACAATACCGAGCGCTGACAGAGGATGAGATCAGATGCTTAGGTTGAATTACATAAGGATTGCAGGAGACGATTGAGTGAGAAAATTTAAAAAGTTTTATATAGAAATAACCAATGTATGTAATCTGAACTGTGACTTCTGCCCACAGACACAGCGAAAACCGGAATTTATGAGTATTGATACCTTTCGTAGTATCCTAGACCAAATCAAAGACTACACTGACTATATCTATTTTCATGTGAAGGGGGAGCCTCTTCTTCATCCGCATATTGATGATTTGCTGGATATCAGTCAAGAGAAGGGCTTTCAAGTCAATATCACAACGAATGGAACGCAGATATACAAGGTGAAAGATAAACTCCTTCCTAAACCGGCACTCAGGCAGATTAACTTCTCCCTGCATAGTTTTGATGGGAATGAGGGAGTAACCGATAAGTCCGAGTATATCGATCATATTTTAAGCTTTATCAAAGAAGCCATGGATAAAACGGGGGTGATCATAGCTTTACGGCTATGGAACCTAGAACAGAATAATGTGGCTAATCAGGAGAAAAAGAGAAATAATGAGCTGCTTACTGCTATTGAAAAGGAGTTCGAATTGCCCTTCAGGATTCTGGAGAAGGTCACACCCGGAAGCGGTGTTAAGATTGCAGAGCGTATCTTTTTGAATCAGGATTATCAGTTCAAATGGCCGGACTTAAGAGAGGCCATGGATGACGGTACCGGTTTTTGCTACGGACTACGTAACCAAGTGGCGATTTTGGTTGATGGAACGGTAGTACCCTGCTGTTTGGACGGCGAAGGAATTATTACCTTAGGAAATATTAAGAAAACATCATTTTCTGAGATAATTGCCGGGGAAAGAGCGACTAATATTGTCGATGGTTTTTCCAGACGGGAAGCCGTAGAGGAGCTCTGTAGAAAATGCGGTTACAGAAAAAGATTTGGATGATATAGTGGGTTAAGTAATTACAGTTACCATATAATAATGCTAAGAAGGATGCTTATGAATAATAATGATATTTTGATAAGATTGCGGTATGCCTTAGATATTAGAGATATTGATATGATAGAGATCTTCAAACTGGGTGGTATCACCATGGATAGGGAGGAGCTCCAGAGGATATTATTAAAGCCTAAGAATATCAATCATATTGAAACGGATGAAGAAGAATTTGTCGCTGATGATAATATGAGAAGATGCAATAACTATATGCTGGAGTCCTTTTTGAATGGATTTATAACCTTTAAGAGAGGGAAGCAGGAAGCGAAACCCGGTGAGCCGGAAAAGCAAGCATATATCATGAAAGATAATAAATCGGTTAATAATGTTCTGCTTAAGAAATTAAAGATAGCGCTAGCACTGACCAGCGAGGATATGCTTGCGATTTTTAAAGCAGCAGGAGTCAAGCTGTCGAACGGTGAATTGAGTGCGGTTTTACGAAAAGAAGGACAGCGTAATTATAAGGAATGTGGTGATCGGTATGCTAGAAATTTTCTAAAGGGATTAGCAATCAGATACCGCGTTAACTAGACATAGCTCTTATATGAAAATGTACCCTAATGTCATAAATAAGGATTCTCAAAGCTGATTCTTTACCAAGTGCTTTAGCTTAGGAATGTTGTTTTGAATGAGAATAATATAGGTTGGTGAATGCGATGGAACTAGAGAAATATATAGCGTTTATAGAAGAAGCAGAGAAGCTAAAATCAGTTGTTCGGACGGCTTGGACGAGCAGCGGACGAAGAGAAAGTACTGCGGAGCATTCCTGGAGGCTTGCGTTGTTGGCGGGTGTTATGAAAGAATACTATCCAGAGTTGGATTTATCCAAAATCATCATGATGTGTCTCATTCATGATATTGGAGAGATTTACGAAGGGGATATTTCTGCTGCACTTTGTCCTGATAAGGATGACAAGTATGAGATGGAGTATAGCGCAGCGAAATCAGTATTTTCACTTCTTCCTGAGAGACAAGCGACCAAAATGCTGGATCTATGGCTGGAATATAATAACAATACAACTCCGGAGGCAAAACTAGTTAAGGCACTGGATAAAGCAGAAACAATCATTCAACACAATCAGGGTGATAATCCATTGGATTTTGATTATCAATTTAATATGGGATATGGCAAGGAATACTTTCATAATCATGAAATGCTGGAGCAGCTTAGAGCCCTAATTGATGAGAAAACAAGGCAAATGGGATTAAATGATCATTAACTTTTGATAGAAGAGACAAAATGACACAGGAGATAAGGAATGAGAAAGTTGGTAGTCGGTATATTAGCCCATGTAGATGCGGGAAAGACAACTTTGGCAGAGAGTATGCTCTATCTGACCGGTAGTATCAGAAAGTTAGGCAGAGTGGATCATAAGGATGCATTCCTGGATACTTATACGCTGGAGCGTGCCAGAGGAATCACTATCTTCTCCAAGCAGGCTGTCTTGTCCTATAAAAATATAGAGGTCACACTATTAGATACCCCGGGGCATGTGGATTTTTCGGCTGAGATGGAAAGAACCCTGCAGGTTCTTGATTATGCAATTCTTGTGATCAGTGGAAGTGACGGTATTCAGGGTCATACAGAAACCTTATGGAGACTTTTGATAAGGTATCAAATACCGACCTTTCTTTTTGTTAACAAGATGGATCTGTTAGGGACCGATCGCTCGGTTCTGATGAATGAACTTAGAAGGAAGTTGGGGGACGGATGCATCGATTTTTCGAAAGACCATGCTTCGGAAGCTTTTATGGATCATCTGGCAATGTGTGATGATGAGTTGCTGGAACAATATATGGAGTTTGGAACATTAAAGGAAGAAGATATTACCAAAGCAATTACAGACCGAAAAGTATATCCCTGTTATTTCGGATCAGCCTTAAAGCTGGAGGGAGTGGATGCCTTTCTCGATGGATTGGAGCACTATACTCAGTCCCCCACCTATCCACAAAGCTTTGGTGCTAAGGTTTATAAGATTTCAAGGGATGATCAGGGAAATCGACTGACTCATATGAAGATAACCGGCGGAAGCCTCAAAGTCAAGAACCTGCTCTCCAACCAGGCGGGGGAGAAGAGGAAGGCACCCACAGCAAATGGATCGACGGAGAACGAGATGGAGTCTGAGATCTGGGAGGAGAAAGTAAATCAGATCCGTATCTATTCCGGAATAAAATACGAAGCAGTCGAGGAGGCAAAAGCCGGTAGTGTATGTGCAGTAACCGGACTTAGCAGGACTTATCCCGGAGAAGGGCTTGGAATAGAAGCGGTAGCCGATATGCCAATATTAGAACCGGTATTAAACTATCAGATTATCTTGCCTGAGGGGTGTGATCCTCATAGTATGCTGTCGAAGCTTCGACAGCTGGAGGAAGAGGACCCGCAGCTTCATATCGTGTGGTCCGAGCAGCTGAAGGAGATACAGGTACAACTCATGGGTGAGGTGCAGATAGAGGTTCTTAAGAGTATTATAGCAGAGCGGTTTGGCATAACAATTGATTTCGGCACCGGTAATATCGTGTATAAGGAGACGATTAAGGAACCCGTGGTGGGTGTGGGGCATTTTGAACCCTTACGGCATTATGCAGAGGTACATTTGCTGCTGGAACCTGAAGAGTCGGGAAGCGGGCTTTCCTTCGATACAAATTGCAGTGAGGACCTTCTGGATCGTAACTGGCAGCGACTGGTACTGACTCATCTGGAAGAGAAGGAGCATGTGGGCGTATTGACCGGTTCGCCGATCACAGATATGAAAATCACATTGATTGCAGGACGAGCTCATCAAAAGCATACGGAGGGCGGAGATTTCAGACAGGCTACCTATCGTGCGGTGAGGCAGGGCTTAAAGAAAGCCAACAGTGTTCTATTGGAACCGTACTATAATTTTAGACTTGAAATTCCCTCGGAGGCGGTCGGAAGAGCAATGTCCGATATTGTAAGAATGAGTGGTAGCTTCAATACACCTGAAGTGACAGAAGATATTGCCATCGTAAATGGTTTTGCTCCGGTTGCAACGATGATGGGTTATCAGTCAGAAGTGACCGCCTATACCAAAGGTCGGGGAAGATTATTCTGCACATTAAGGGGGTATCTGCCCTGTCATAATTCGGATGAAGTACTTCAGATCAGGAGTTATGATAGTGAGAGAGATCCCTATAATCCTACGGGATCTGTATTCTGCTCTCATGGAGCAGGCTTTGTGGTGGAATGGGATAAGGTTCATAACTATATGCATCTGGATTCCCTTTACGAACAGCCGGTTTTGGAGGATGCGAAGGAGATATCCGAGGAGCTACCGATTGCTCCTAAGTCACATGGTTCCTACAGTGGTTCCTTGCAGGAGGATAAAGAGCTGGAAGCCATATTTACCAGCACCTATGGTCCCATTAAGAGAAAAATGGTGTATTCCTCCAGTGGTCTCGGTTATGAGAAGAAAACAAATGCTGATAAGACCATGGTAAGACAGCAGCCGGAGGTAAAACAGAAAGAACCGGTGAAGGAATATCTGCTGGTAGACGGCTACAATATTATATTTTCCTGGGAGGAACTGAATGAACTGGCGAAGGTGAATATGGATGCAGCCAGAAGCAAATTGATGGATATCTTATGTAACTATCAGGGCTTCAAGAAGTGTATTCTGATCCTTGTGTTTGATGCTTATAAGGTGAAGGGCGGACCAGGAGAAGTATTTGATTACTATAATATTCATGTAGTGTACACCAAGGAAGCGGAGACTGCCGATGAATATATTGAGAAAGTAACTCATGAAATGGCCAGACATCATCATGTTACTGTTGCAACCTCGGATGCGCTGGAACAATTAATCATTCTTGGACAAGGAGCGATCCGATTCTCGGCCAATGATTTAAAAGAGGAGATCACCCGTGTCAGAGATCAGATCCGCAGAGATTATCTAGATAAGCAGCCGGGAGGCAGGACCTTTATCGGAGACCAATTCGATGATATACTGGGCCAGTTTTAAAGCCATGAAATCCGAATTGGATGAAGGATATCGCAAAGCGAATATTTAAGAATAAACTGACATCAAGAAATATTAATACGATTGAGATGATGTTATTATAAATAGATGTAGAGATAAATTAACCATTGATTATTAATGAAAAGGAGAAACCGATGAAGATAACGATGTATGGTGCCGAAATCTGTCCCGATTGTGTTGAGGCAAAAAAACAGTTGAGCTTGGATGAAAGTATCGAATTGGACTATAGAAATATAACAGAAAGTACAAAGATATTAAAGGAATTTTTGGCTTATCGTGATCATGAGGCGATGTTTGTGTCGGTTAAGGAAGAAGGGAGAATCGGAATTCCGTTCTTTCTTCTTGAGGATGGTACGAAGACCTTCGAGATAGAAGAGTATGTTAAGTGGAAGATGTCCGAGGCAGAACAGGCTTATAGCTCTTGCTCACTTGATGGAAAAGGGCAATGCTAAATATGGTGTAGATGTGCAAATTGACGAGTTAAGTTATTTGTATAGCTTATGACACTCCAATCCTAAAGGTTGGTTTGTATGAAAGGAGTCAGGAATGACAATTAATCGTAGTAAAGTAGTAATTGTAGGTGCAGGTCTGGTAGGGTCCTCTACTGCATTTAGTTTGATTACGCAAGGGATATGTGATGAAGTTATGATCATAGATGTGAATAAAAACAAAGCACGCGGAGAGGTAATGGATCTATGCCATTGTGTAGAGTACTTAAATAGAAATGTTAAAGTGTCAGAAGGAGATTATCAGGATTGTGCAGATGCAGATATCGTTGTTATCACAGCAGGATCACCTCCGAAGCCCGGTCAGACCAGGCTGGACACCCTGGAGCTGTCAGCAAATATCGCAAAAGCTATTGTTGAGCCGATTATGGCCTCCGGATTTCGAGGACACTTTATCGTAGTATCGAACCCTGTTGACATCATCGCATATTATGTATATAAATTATCCGGACTTCCGAAGAATCAGGTAATTGGCACCGGTACTGCAATGGATTCTGCAAGACTCAAGCATTTCCTTGGAGATCTGATCGGGGTGGATCCTAGAAGCGTGCAGGGATATACAATGGGAGAGCATGGCGACAGCCAGATGTGCCCTTGGTCCCATGTTACTATCGGAGGAAAACGTCTCACGGATATTATTGAAGACAATGAAGAGTATAAGAATGTCGATTTGGATGAAATCGTGAGACGAGTGGCTCGCGTCGGCTTAGATATCCTGGAGGTAAAGGGAACAACCTGCTATGGTATCGCTACAGCTGTCATAGGAATTATTAAGGCTGTGATGAATGACGAGAATCGAATTATACCGGTATCCACCCTATTAGAAGGAGAATTCGGTGAGCGAGATGTCTTCTGCGGAGTTCCGGTTATTCTTAATCGATCCGGAGTTCAGGATATCGTAGAAGTACATCTAACTCCTGAGGAGGAAGTGAAATTTAAGCATTCTGTATCGGTCATAAGAGAATACACTCAGAAATTAAACATACGCTAAGGTTATAATCAATATGAATTACAAAAAGCATATATAAAGCATGGAAGTTTGTGTCTGTGTAATCAATGTGTAAGGGATACACGCGGTACAAACTAAACATATTTCAGGTATGGTATGTTTGTGTGATATCTACGCGTCTGAAATAGTTATGCGAAAGAAAACGAGATGCTTAACGTGATTCGAACAGGAATATGGAGGAAACATCATGAAATCATTATTTAGCACTTATAAAATAAAGAATATGGAATTAAAGAATAGAATTGTTATGGCGCCTATGTGTATGTTTTGTGCGGATAATGACGGAAATCCAAATGATTTCCATTTTATACATTATACGAGCAGGGCAGTTGGCCAGACTGGATTAATAATACTTGAAGCGACAGGGGTAGAGAGCAGGGGGCGCATTTCAGACCGGGATCTCGGACTTTGGAAGGATGATCAGATTGCAGGACTGAAAAGGATTGTGGACGCTTGTCATGTATACGGTGCCAAGGTGGGAATTCAATTAGCCCACGCGGGAAGAAAATCAGAGGTTATGGCTGAGCAAAATATAGCACCCAGTCCGATCGCCTTCAGTGAGAGATACCGAACACCTACCGAGATGACAAAGGATGATATCAGCCAAGTGATAGCCGCCTTCAGGGAAGCTGCAAGGAGAGCGGAATTAGCGGGATTCGATGTGATTGAACTTCATGGTGCACATGGATATCTGATCAGTGAATTCTTATCTCCATTGACGAATATGCGAGTAGATGAATACGGCGGTAATGAAGAGAATCGTTCCAGATTCTTAAAAGAGGTTCTTCAGGAAGTGAGCACCGTATGGCCCAAAGAAAAGCCAATCATCGTAAGAGTATCGGCAGAAGATTTTAGTGAGGGAGGGAACCATGATCATCTTGTTTCAAATATACTAAAGCTTGTTAAAAGTGAGAACATTGATCTGGTTAATGTGAGCTCCGGAGGTGTTGTAAATGTGAGCGTGAATGCTTATCCTGGTTATCAGGTAGGATATGCAGAGACAATAAAAAAAGAAACAGGACTTCCTGTTATCGCAGGAGGATTAATAACATCACCACTTATGGCTGAGGAAATCCTTGAGAAGGAAGCTGCAGATCTGATTTTCTTAGGGAGAGAATTATTACGGGATCCCTATTGGCCGCTTCATGCAGCCAAAGAGTTAAAAGAAGAAATAAAGTGGCCGACGCAATATGAACGATCAAAATAAGAATGCAATCGTAGAGTATATTACAACGATTGAAAGCACGTTTCTCAGATTTTCAAATGTCATGAATTGATGAAAGCGTAGGCTTCAAACGAGTAATGTATTATAGCGAAGGAACGGACTACATGTGTCCCATACTGACTGTATAAGGGATGCGTGTGGTCCGTTCTTTCGCCATTAAAATTAATCTTATGAAATTACTTCTTTATTTATATAGCTAATTATCGTTTTGTTAATGTATACAGAGCATAGGAGGACATATTCACCATCTGATAGCCTTCCTCATCATTTTTCTCAAAGGAAATAATATAATCCATCTTGTAGGTATTCATTTCTTCTTCTGATCCATTCACCTTAAGGCCTTCCGGAAATAGGACTAGATAAATACCGTCTCCTTCTTTCAGGCTCATGACAGCATTCTCTATATCACAGCCATAGGTGCCGTAATGCATGTTGTTTTTGTCCTTTGTGGCGTCCTTATACCACTCATAGGTTCCGTCCTCTTTTAGCACCAAGTAACCACTACCAGCGACATCCCATTCGCCTACCAGAAACGCATGAGCCTTTGCTTCATTCACATCATTTGTTACATCCGTTACCTTGATATCGGATATTATTTTTAGGGCATCCTCATAACCGGCTTCATAATTATTATCTGTAGAGGAATAGGAGATGGAAGCAGCATTGTAATATTTACCATAGTAGCGTTGATAAACCTTACGGACGGTACTGCCTTCCTTGAAGCTATATCCATATTCATACCAGGAGGTACCGTTTACATCGATTTTTGTCGGTTTCAGAAAGACCTCATAATCTTCCTTCGTAGAGACCATAGTCTCAAAAAAACGAATCATATCCATCGGATGCTGATAAGTGCTTTCCTGTGAAACATAAATACTAACCGTATTTCCTTTGTCATCCTTAAATTCAAGGGGGGCCGTTTCATCGGTACTTTTATTATAGTCCCAGAGCTTTGCATTGTATTGAAAAGCAAGATTTCCTATAGTGACCGGTTGAAAGTCTTCTTTTTTACTGCTACAGCCGGTTAAAAGTAAGAGAATGGCTAAAATAATGATAATAGCTGGGGTTCCTTTTTTCATCGTATGCTTCCTTCGCTTTCTAATCCTTGGCATTTTTATCACGCTGACTTTTATTATATGAGTAATGTGAACCGGTTCGGTAGACCTTCATTCATGATTCATAAAAGTTAGCGGAGCTGACTTTTATGAATATGTTACACCCGATTTCAGAAAAACACAAGGAAAAGTCTACTTGATATGGCAGAATAAGGAAGAAGATACTGTTAATGCTTACTTTAATTCCTTTGTGAACGTTGATCCGTATTTCAGAAGGATTATAACTGGAGATAATATGAGAGCAGCTACAACGATCGCCGTGGAAACAGAGGTCTTCAAAGCAATCAGTCCTATAATAGGTCCTCCAATGATTTGACCCAATGCGTCCATCTGTCCATACGTTGAGATTACGGTAGCTCTTACTTCCGATTTTATGTTTTTGTTTCTCCAAGCTCTATAGATTGGTCCATTCGCGGTTCTTAGGGTATTGAAAAGAAGATATGATGTTAAGGCCAATGAGAATTTTCCGGATAGGCCGAAGATGATCATGGATACTACCTTGAATACATTGATTAATGTCAATATCCAGACACGGTCCAAATCCCCCGACCTCTTCATTCTTCTCTTGATATATTCTACAGATACTATGCTAAGTAGCATCGCAGTTCCCTCAATAATTCCAATCCAAACAACAGGCTTAATATTTATCATATCTGGAAAGTTTGTTTCTGTTAAAAAGTGTGACGTCCATAGTCTATCAATACCTTCACTGTACAGACCGTAGAGTAAAGAGATAGCCATCATTAATAATAATATGGATTTTCCTTTTATAAATTTAATTCCTTCAACAAAGGTATACACCATTTGCTGCCAGGAATTTCTGTCCTCGGCAGGAGCAGGAGTAAAATTGGTCTCCTTCATAAGAAATATTAATAACACAGAAAGTGCTATAAACAAAATTCCACCTATTATTATTGGGAGGTTTACCATAATGAAACCTATCATGGTGCTGCAGATTATTCCTACAAAGGAGAATATTTGGCCAACTTGAGTTCCTTTTAGATAGATCGTATCCAAGCCTTTCCCATCAAGTTCGTCTGCGATCCATGCATCTTCCGCTCCGCTTGTAAAGGTG